>NZ_JANZMJ010000001.1:0-539540 GCF_025175645.1 Peribacillus aracenensis | reverse complement strand
ATGCGGTGGCAACCGTTGGGGCCAATAACACTTCCCTTAAAGGCCTGCCGGCTACATTGATGAAAGAAGCAAGTAATGTTCGCTATCTATCACACATCAAAGCCCTATTCAGCTTGGCTTATTAATTTTTAGATATAGCACTCATTGAATTTAAAAGGACCATTCATCATTTGATGAATGGTCCTCTTTTGTAATGATCAAATCTTAACTTGGTTGATGCTGAATCTAAGGGAAAATCCCTCAGGTAATTTTGCTTGTGTCAAAATCCGGGTTTCTTTCAAGCGTTTATCATTATAAGAGGAGACTTCCATCAATTCTTCATCCATATAAGCAGGATGGGTCATTATCTCCACGCTCGCCCCATCCGGTACCCTTCCCTTCAAGTTTTGGAAATAATCTTCAACCACCATATCTCCATAAAAATCATCCAGGAATACATCTGTAACGGTTTGAATCCCAGCCAGGTGCCTTCCGGCTTTACGCACTGGCAATCCGTATTTATCAGACAGCTTTTTTATTACAGGTAGAAATGCTGTGATCCCGTGTACATGATGATGGCTGTCGAAATGAGTCGGAAATAGACCAAATTCCAAGAATCTTTCGATTTGTGCTGACCACTCCCTCTCCAATTCCCTCAAGGAAATACCGGCAGGATCCCCATATATCAACGCTTGCTTTTTAAAAAAACCTGATTCGTCAACTAAACTCGGAACATCACTCAATAAAGGTTTACCCCATGTCAGCACTAAGTGTATACCTACTTTTAAGGAAGGCGTCTTCTTTGCGATTTCAATCGCATGCTCCGTTGCTTTCGCATTCATCATGATCGTCGCCGAATTGACAATTCCATATTTGTGGCTATCCAAAATCCCATAATTCACCGCTTTAGTTAACCCGAAATCATCTGCATTTACAAGGACTTCAATCATGATAAATTATCGTGCAACTCCTTTTTTTCAAAAAACTGCGGCAAATACTCTTTATGCGCCTCCAGCATTTCGTCTAAGATAAGTTTTGCAACCCGATCACTTGGAACGAGTGGATTGATCGTCATGGCAAGCAATGCAGTATCATAGTCGCCTGTAATTGCGGCTTCGATGGCTACCCTTTCAAAGGATTTGATTTGCTGAATTAAACCGCGAACTGCGACAGGTAGCTCACCTACATTGATAGGCTTAGGACCATCCTTGGTTATCACGCAACTGGTTTCAATCGCCGAGCCATAGGGGATGCCTTCAATCGCACCATGGTTTATGGTATTTACCGCTTGAATATCTCGCTTATCGGTATGCATCGAGCAAATCAACCGCACAGCAGCATCACTGTAGTACGCACCTCCGCGCTCTTCAAGCTGCGGCGGCTTGATGGCCAGATCCTTGTCTTTGTATAGCTCAAATAAATCTGTTTCAAGTCTTTGAACGACCTCTGCACGTGTTTCCCCTTTTTCTGCATCCTTCAATTCCTGGGCTAGTACATCTCCCGTTTTATAATAGTAGTTGTGGTATGGACACGGAAACAGGTTTAACGCTCTTAGGAATTCCGGTTCCCAGCCCATCGCATGGATATTCTTCATCGTGACAGCATTAGATGGATCTGTAATCAAATGGATGATTTGATCTTTGACACTCTCGCCATCAACGAATACATCCAAGCCGTAAACCATATGGTTCAAGCCAGCAAAGTCGATCCGGACTCTTGATGGCTCTACATCCATTAAATCCGCAACACCTCGTTCCATACCAATCGGCACATTGCAAAGGCCGATGATTTTGGAAATATTACTGTGACGCAGAACTGCTTCCGTTACCATTCCTGCAGGATTCGTGAAGTTAATCAGCCATGCTTCCGGACATAATTCCTCCATTTCATGAGCAATATCCAGAATGACGGGAATCGTTCTAAAAGCCTTGAAAAGCCCGCCTGGTCCGTTCGTCTCCTGTCCGATCACTCCGTGTTTCAATGGAATCTTTTCATCAAGCGCCCTTGCTGCTAGCTGGCCAACCCGCAGCTGGGTTGTTACATAATCAGCGCCTTTAAGCGCTTTCTTTCTGTCTAACGTGAGATGGACTTCAATATTCACACCAGCCTTTTCAATCATCCTTTTTGCCAAATTCCCGACAATTTCAAGCTTTTCCTTTCCCGCTTCGATGTCCACGAGCCAAATTTCACTCACAGGAAGTTTTTCATGATATTTGATGAAACCTTCGATCAGTTCGGGCGTATAGCTCGAACCTCCGCCAATCGTGACAATCTTCAGCCCCTTGCTCATTCAGCAGTCCTCTCCTTCACAGCATCTGCATGTAAGAATTCTTCGCGTAGATCAATCATTTCAATTGCAAGATCCTTTATAGTCATCGCTGTCATTAAATGATCTTGCGCATGCACCAGGATAATGGGAAGATCAAATTGGTCCCCGCCCGCCTCAGCATGGATTAATTGGGTTTGGTATTTATGGGCTTGCAGTAATTCCGTTTCGGCCTCGGCTATTTTCACGCGAGCAGAATCAAAATTCCTTTTCTTTGCTTCCTGCATCGCTTCCATTGCAAAGCTTCTCGCATTCCCGCTATATAAAATCAATTGAAAGGATAGCTGGTATAATTCTTCTTTTTCCATTTTCATCACCGCTTTCTTAAACGCTTAGCGTTTCTGAATCTTTTGTAAGCTCTGTTTTATTTTTGGTGTCTATCTTCACTTGAGCATAAACGAATGGTAAATAAATCACTGTTGAAATGACTAAGTTGATTGCAGCCAAGACCGCTCCGGACATATGCCCGCCTGTCGCCAGGAATCCACCCACAATCGGAGGGGTTACCCATGGAATCTTGGCGACGATCGGGAAAACCATTCCGCTACTTACCGCGATATAAGAGATCACGGTTGTAATTACCGGGCCGAGAACAAATGGGATGAACCACATTGGATTCAGAACGATAGGCAATCCGAAAAGAATGGGTTCGTTAATCTGGAACACTCCTGGTGCCCCTCCGAGTGCAATCATCTGTTTATACCGTTTCCGACCGGCAATGATCATTGCAATGATCAGGCCCAATGTTGCACCAGATCCGCCTAAATAAACAAATGCATCCAGGAAAGAACCCGCCAATACCCCGTATTGATCCATGTCTTTTACGCCTTTTGCATATAAATCGATATTTTTCACTCCCGAACTTTCAAAAAGCGGTGTCGTGATCCCTCCAAGGATATTGGGTCCATGCAAACCGATCATCCATAATAAATGAACAAGAAATACTAGTAAAATAGCGAATGGCAATGAATCTACTGCACTTTGTAATGGAGATACAATCACTTTACCAAGCCAGTCATTCAGTATCTGCCCATCCGTAATTTTACGGAATAGCAGTCCGAATACACCAGCGATAAAGATCGTCGCCATACCCGGCACTAACTTTGCAAATGAACGGGCTACCGCTGGGGGTACTCCATCAGGCAGCTTGATGACTAAATATTTCACTCGTGAAAGTCTCACAAAGATTTCAGTGGCAATTAAGGCAACGATAATTCCTGTAAATAAAGCTGTAGCATTAAAATAGTTAACGCTTACAAAACCCCATGCCCCGCCTGTTACATCCTTATCATCGATGGTCAAGGTGACATTTCCGATTTGAGGCAATAATAAGAAGAAACAGGCTGCGGAAACCAGCATCGCTTCAAAACCATCGTCACCGTATGATCGTGCCAATTTATAAGAGATGCCGAATACAGCGAATACCGTCATGAATGCAAAGGTTCCAAACCAAATATCACCGCCCAGCGTATTCCATGCAGGACCAAAGATGGCCTCCATCATTCTACCGTAAGGCTTGATGACTTGCCCTAGATTATTAAACAGGACGGCGAATGACCCAATCATTGTAATCGCTATCATTCCAATCAATGTGTCACGGATCGCAAGCAAATGCCGGTTATTTCCTACCTTTACCGCCCCAGGCATAATATACTTATCAATAAAAGTCATCATATCCTTATTCTCCTTTTATTAAAGTAGTGGCTTGTTTTAATACTTCTTCACCATTACATAGTCCATAGAACATTGGATTGATGGTTGCGACTGGAATCCCCTTTTCTTTCCCCGCTTCCTGTAACTTGGAAAGAAGATATCTAACCTGCGGACCTAATAAAATCACATCGGCCTTATCTATTTCATTATTCACTTCTGTAGAACCAACAGCCCATATACGACATTCTATTCCTTGTTTTTTAGCGCTTTCCTCCATCTTGGTAACTAATAAACTAGTAGACATCCCCGCAGAACAACATAATAAGATATTCATTGAAATTACCCCCCTTTTTTAATGATTGATTATTCAGTATTTTCAAGTAAGACTAAACCACATTTTTGTATTAATCCATGTTACTTTGTTTTATCACTTCCCTTGAAAGGCTATATGAAGTGGGTATTATTACCTCCATACATATATTGTAGTTACAAATTATGAAAATATCAACACAATTTTAAATTTGTTACTACAAATTTTCGATTTAAAGTTGATTATTAAACTTATCCGAGATAATCTATATGTATATATTGGAATGAACATAGGAGGAATCACTGTGGAGACCATGAATAAAGAAGCGGCATTGCATTCCATAGTTAAGGAATCGATTATCGATCTCATAAAAAATGGCGAATATCAACCAAATACAAAATTACCGACCGAGGCTGAATTTTGTAAAATATACGGAGTAAGCAGGACAACAGTTCGTACGGCCTTACAGCAATTGAACGTCGAAGGCTACATCTACCGTGTTCAAGGCAAAGGGACTTTCGTTTCGGAGAATAAAGTGAAGCAATTTCTTACAAGCACGGTTGAAAAATTCTCTGAGCAAGTCACGATGCAAGGGAAAAACCCTTCTACGAAGGTCATTAGCTTAAAGGTGATTGAAGCAAACGCTACCCTAGCCAAGCTTTTCAAACAAAATATTGGAGACCCCGTAAATAAACTGGAACGGATACGTTACGTAAACGACATCCCCCTTCAATATGAAATTGCCTTTCTCCCTTGGTATAAAACACCCGGGCTTAATATCGAAGCCTGCGAAAAATCACTCTTTAAAGTACTTGAGACACAATTCAATTTAAAAGTAAAAAAAACAGTCGAACACTTGGAGTTTTCACTTGCCGACGATTCCATTTCTGACAAATTGGGGGTTCCGAACGGTTCACCTTGTTTTTCCTTAGAAACCTACACATATGAGAATGACGGATCGGTCATTGAATTCTCTAAAACTCTCTTTAGAGGCGATCGTGCTCACTTTGTCATCGAGCGAAACTATTGATTGTAAATATATATAAAAAGACGGATGCCTAATTAATTAAGGCATCCTTACAAGAAACTCTGATGGATTCCGTAAACGTCCATATGAGAAGTGAAGTTTCGGTTGGATCTTTTCCATCAGGCGGGATTGATTCATCATTTATCTGCTCCATCGCAAAAGAATCAAAACTTTTTCTGTTGGGATCGAAAGAGATGGATATAGTGAAATAAACGTTGCCCAGGAAACAGCAGCCGCTCTAAATTATAGAAAATATAAGTTATATAATAAGTCCTGAAGAATTGGATTATATCTCCGGTTTCGGCATTTTATCTGCGATTTTCGGAGTTATATCTCCGATTTTTGAAATATATCTGCGGTTTCCGGTGTTATATCTCCGAGTTTTGAAATATATCTACGGTGCTTTTAATATTTACTTGATCATCACCATAAAACGAGTATCCATTCAATTCAATAATTCGTATATGACGAATTTCTCAAAAGGATTAGATTCAGTCAAGCCAGGTAACATCACTTCGTTTTTCAGCCTGAAGGCGGTTTGATTTTCAAGGAAAAAAATATAATCCTGTGAAGGATAAAATAATATAAGTTCGATTTGGCGCGGTTCTTTTTCAAAGGAAAGCAAAATGTTATTGATGATTTTCATGAAAATCTGTACCGAGAACGGATTAAAGAAATAAAAACGATTGTCTTTCGTATCAATACCATATTCTTCTGCCAAACAACAGTGGAATTCTATATTGGCATTGTTTTTTTTCCTTTTCTCCATATAACCCTTCAGATTCTCAATCGCTTCTTTATAGAAACTTTCATTCATCTCCACGCCAACCACAGATGATTGATATAAGTGATGGATAAAAAAATTCAAGCGTCCTTTACCGCATCCAAAATCCACAATGCGATCATTTCTTTTCAGTGCATATTTTTTGAATAAATGTTCTAATGCACTGTATGGAGTAGGTTCATAGCGGTGATAATGCAAAGAGTCATTGAATTTTTTTTGTTCACCTTCCGTCCTGATGTTCAGCATTTCATCATAATTCGTTTCTTTCATTATTTGCACCTGCTTCATGTTTTTTAAAATATAGGGCTTCCTAATTAAAAACCCCGGATAAGGTAGATCTTATCCAGGGTAAGGTTTTGATATAAGAATGTCCAGACAATTAATTGGATTTTGCTTTAGTTACATAATCATTAAAATCAGAGATGCTTGGGTTGGCTATATAATGACCGCCTTCCACTTGGATCGTCTGACCTGTAATGAATTTGGACTCGTCAGATGCAAGGAATAGAACGGTATAACCGATATCTTCCGCTTCACCATGATATGGCAATGCATTAAATTTGGCAAAAATATCGAGTACGGCCTGAGGCATATTTTTTTTCGCTGCAGGAGTTAAAATAAGGCCTGGTGCCACTCCATTACAACGAATATGATCTTTACCATACTGTGCAGCGATATAACGGGTCAAATTCACTACCCCCGCTTTGGACGCACCATATGCAGATCGTACGGAGTCACCTGTAAACCCAGCCATGGAGGCAGTATTGATTATCGATCCCCCTCCTGCTTTAATCATGTGAGGAATGGCAAACCTGCTTCCCAAAAGGACACTTTTTAAATTCACATCCATAAGTCGATCCCATTCTTCCAAATCTAAATTCACGACATCCAAATCTTTATGGAGGTTAGTTAAACCCACGTTATTAACAAGTACCGTAACCGTACCATATTGTTCAATTGTAAAGTCGACTGCTGCCTGGATAGAATCTGCTTGTCCAGCATCCAAGAATACTCCAGCCGCTTCCCCACCTTGTTTTTTTATGTTTTCGGCCGCTTCTTTTGCTCCTGCTTCGTTAAAATCAGCAATCACGACTTTTGCGCCTTCTTTAGCCATCAGAGTGGATATGGATAACCCTATACCCGAAGCCCCACCTGTCACTAATGCTACTTTACCTTGTACTCTTCCCATAATAAATAAACACCTGCTCTTCAAAGTTGAATATCACTGCTTTATTACTCATCACTACCAGTACAAGAATACAATATCTATAAAGTTATTACAAATAATTATACCTATATTCCAATTCGTTGAAGGGAGATTATTAAAAGTTCATAAACCTAAAGAAAATTTTGTTTACCAAAGGGAAAACAGAAAAAAGCTGAAGCATCAAAAAGAGCTTCAGCTTTCTTTCATTTTTCTTCTTCATCATCCCATATGATCCAATCATGAACCTCAAGAATCTCCAGAAACTTCATCAACCGCGGTAAAGCTGGTTCTGCTTCCTCACCAAAATGTTCACTCATCGCTTCAGAAATCTGATTTACATTCCTTTGGAACTGCATCTGTTTAATGGCATATGCCCCAAACTTATCAAGCTTGATTTTACGGACTGATGGTTGTTTAAAGAAACGAATTGTAATTCGTTCCACAAAATTTGTCCTTTGAATGACCAAAAAAGTTGCTTCCGAAGATTCATGTACCATAGTGACGCGTCTTTCCAAAAGGGGAACCATAGTTAACAGGTTCCTCTTTTTTGATTGGCGTTTACGAAGCATCTTCTTTTTTCCCTTTGCTGGATACGAACCAAAGCAATCCAGCTAGAGCAAGGAATAGTAGGAATGGCAGCAAATTGCTCGCTAATTTAGCCGCAGCCGGGACTTGGACACCTGCTGCGATCAATATGGCAATAAGAACACCAATCAATGATTCACCTGCTATTAAACCGGAGGCAAATAATACACCTCTATCAACCCGAGCTTTAAGCGCTTCTTTTGTTTTCGAGAAGAACTCAACGAAGAATCGAATAAATCCACCGATCATGATTGGGACACTAGTATGAACCGGTAAGTAAATGCCGACTGCAACAACAAGTGAATTCAGACCGAAAAACTCTAATGTGATGGAAATAGCAGCACCGATAAAGATGAGGGTCCAAGGCAAATCCCCTCCTAGAACACCTTCAGCAAGTATTTTCATTAGTGCCGCTTTAGGTGCAGGTAGTTCGGCAGACCCCATCGTATATGCATTATCCATCAGAACAAGGATAAAACCAATGACTGAAGCGGACGCAACAACACCGATCATCATGGCAACTTGTTGTTTCCATGGTGTTCCGCCCACGATATATCCTGTTTTTAGATCTTGTGAAACATCACCTGAAACCGCAAGTGCTGTACAAATGATTGCAGCGACGGTCAATGCAGCTACCATTCCAGTTGTACCAGTAAAACCAGTAGCTTTATAGACAATGGCCACAATCAATAGTGTAGCTATCGTCATTCCAGAAACTGGTGAAGAAGAACTTCCGACGATACCAACAACCCTTGAAGCCACTGTCACGAATAAAAATCCAAAAATCGCAATTGCAATCGCACCGATGATCCCTACATCTGTTATAGGTGTGAAAGCAATGATTAAAATGACGATGGTCGTTCCCAACCAAACGTATTTAGCAGGCATATCTTGTTCTGTACGGATCGAACCTGATTTTAGTTGTCCTTTATTGGCTTTTACGCCTTTAATAGTATCAAAAACTGAACTGAAAAGTATTGGTAATGTTTTGATCAATGTGATCAATCCGCCAGTTGCAACGGCACCAGCACCAATATAACGTATATAATTATCCCAAATTCCCCATGCATCCAATTCACCGATCGGTACATCAGAAGGGAAAATGGCTGTTCCATTGCTTCCGCCAAAAAAACTGATGGCTGGTATTAGAACGACCCAGGCTAATAAACCCCCACCTAGCATTTGTCCTGCAACACGCGGTCCAATAATATAACCTACACCCAAAAGGGAAGGAAAGGCATCAAGACCAACCACTGCATTTTTAAAATTCGTGATTCCTGTTTCAACCTCTGTCTTGAAGAGCTTAAACCCATCACCAAGCCCTTTAACGACACCGCCGATAACCAAACCGGCTCCGATTAGTTTCGCGCTTGTACCACCCTTTTCTCCTGACTTCAGGACCTCGGCACATGCCGTACCTTCAGGATATGGTAATGTTTCATGTTCCCTTACAATCAAAAGCTGGCGAAGGGGAACCATCATGAAGACCCCTAAAAATCCCCCAGTTAATACAACGAAAATGATGAATGCTTGACTCACGTCCATGTCCCACATGAATAATGCTGGTATGGTAAATACAGCACCGGCACCAATTGCCTCACCTGCCGTGGTCATCGTTTGCACAATATTGTTTTCTAATATTGAATCCCTGCGAAAAACCCCTCTTAAGATAGCCATTGAAATTACCGCTGCGGGTATTGAAGCAGAGACAGTTAAACCAATAAGTAGGCCTAAGTATGCATTTGCCGCCCCGAATACGATTGCAAGAATGATCCCTAGAATAATTGCAGTTGCAGTTAATTCCGGTAGAGATTTAGATGCAGAGACGTACGGGACGAATTTACTCTCTTTTGAATTGTTCGACAATTTAGCCACTTCCTATGTTAAACTTTAAAATCATAAAGAACATTATATCACTGTAATTTAAAGTCATGCAATGGGAAAATTCTGCTTATTAAAAGTTTGATTATATCCAATAATCAGATTAGTAGTTTCGGTTTTAAAATATATAAAAATATCATTCATCTCATAAGCATCTGTTTTGGGCCTATTCGTTACAGAAAATCACTGCACCTCATTCATTCGATGGCCGGGGCCATTACACTCCTAATTAGCTCCATAAGCAAATAACCCATTGGGTTATTGCACATTAAAATGAGATTTAACATATCCTGAAAAATCAAGTCTTAAATGAAGGAATGATAAATTCATGGTCTCCTATATGGACTATACTTCGCCAGCCACACAATACTTTTTTGATGTTAATAAAAGCAATTTAATGAAAAAAGACAATCAAAACTATATAAATGTATTAGGTATCAAACAATTGAACACACTCGAAAATGTTTCTTTATTAGATATTTACCTTAGTTCAAGCAATGTCGTAGAACCGCATTATCACCAAAATGCTGCAGAGCTAGTGTATTGCATTTCTGGAGCGGCAA
Source organism: Peribacillus aracenensis (assembly GCF_025175645.1). Taxonomy (NCBI): domain Bacteria; kingdom Bacillati; phylum Bacillota; class Bacilli; order Caryophanales; family Bacillaceae; genus Peribacillus; species Peribacillus aracenensis. The sequence goes on along the minus strand of NZ_JANZMJ010000001.1, from coordinate 529,225 downwards.
CCGTTTCATTACTGAATCCTTTTACTAAGCAAATACAAAATTATCCTATTAAACCTGGCCAAGTAGCCAACGTTCCCCAAGGTTGGTGGCATTATGAAGTGGCCAATACGGATAATACTCACCTGCTGGCCATTTTTAATGCACCAACACCTGAGGTGATCCTGGGTTCGGATATCTTGAAATTGACACCTGCAAATATTATGGCACATACGTATTGCCTGGATGAAAACCAATGGAAAAAAGCAATTGCACCGGTTCAACCATCAACATTCATCGGTCCGCCAGCCAATTGCCAACGAGCGTCCGAAGAAGACATGCAGCAATATAATTACTATGATAACCAAATGTATACTGCCCCTGCATATAACTATCAATTCCAGCCCACTCCCCCATATTATTATTATTGAAAATATATGTTGGGAACTTGCTTAACCCTGTCCAACTCCTATCCCCCTTCAAGGATGGCGTCTAATAAAATCAGAATCGAAAAAAGCAATGGAAAATTCCATTACATCAGGATTCTCCATTGTTTTTCATTACATGACCGGTTTTAAAAAACCGAATTCATATACTTTCGCCACATCTTTCATTATGGTGGTCACCTAATGCGGTATAAGGGTATTTTAAAAACCGAAACACACTTGGTTACAAATTTCATTATATGTTTTCTATATATTCTATCGAGTTTCTTCTTATAATATAGGAGATTCTCAATTTGATCCCACAGATTAAAGGGCCTACCCATATCAAAGTATTTTTCAATTCATCTCTATAAATTTTAACTACCTGACTCTTTGTATCTTTCTGGAATTTTATTTTTCCATATTATCATAAGTTCTTTAAATTGCTTTGGCTGAAATTTAGTTTTTGATTATCGTTGTTTGCGCATTCACTCCTTCTGTGTGCGAATTTTCTTCAGCATCCGTTGTATTGTTCGCATAAAATCAATTCCATTCGCTGTGTTTTAAGGATAAATTTCAGACAGTCATGTCCAATCAAAACCTGCCCCTTTCCCATAAATTAATTTGAAAAGGAGATGAAAAAATGAGTAGTGATAAAAATAAAGATAAAGATAAAAGAGATAAAGGTACAGGTTCCTTAAGCAATTCTAAAAATGAACCTTTAAAGGAAGAAGCATGTCCATCATCGAGATACCAGGAATGCGTTGATCGTGCTTTTCGTATTCCCATATTTTTAAGCACCACAAATGCGTTAAATCCAATACAACAACAGTTTCAAAACCGACTTATTTTAGAGATTGAGAACGCATTGCTTTTTCCACGTACATTGCCTGTAAGTGAACAATATCCAGAAACCATTTTAACAAGTATTCGTCGGTTGGTTTCATCAAGTTATGGAATGTTAGCAATCAACTTTCGTCGCTTCCTCGTCGAGATTACTGATACTAATGTAGGACAACCTCCATCTTCCACTCCTTTCTGGGAAGGGTCAGTTTTTTTACAAATTGAACCCTCTATGGCTTTTCAATTTGGACTACCCATATTATTAGTAAGGGAAGCTAATACTGACACAAATAATGGAATTTGGGCAGGAGGAATTGCCCCTCTCAATACATTCATAGTTTGGGATTCTGAAAATCAATCTGTTGATGAATTCTTTAGTAGTATTCAATGGAGAGAAGCCTTTGCGAATTGGATTGCGGAGGTAAGAAATGGATATTATAATCAGACAGAGCCTAAATTCAAGTACAGATGTAGTACACAAGATTAAAAAATTATTTGATTGGGGTACGCTTTTTCAAAGCAAGATTATCGTAATAAAAGAGTGATATAGTACAAGCATGATTTACGCCATACACATGCAACTATAATGTTGGGGATCGGAGACCAAAGTGGTATCAGAAAGATTAGGCCATTCAAAAGTTACTATCACATTGGATAAATATACTCAGTTACTCAGAATATACAGGACTCCTCTGCAGAAAACTTTTCAAAAGCTACAGGAAAAAAGAGCACGGAACAATAAAAGTGGTCATTTAACTAAAAAAGCAATGGAGAATCCCATTGCATAAGGGTTCTCCATTGCTTTTCATTACATGACCCTCTTGAACATTTTCTCCATTTCATAAATGGAATAAGAGATGATGATAGGTCTTCCATGAGGACATGTGAAGGGATCGGTTGTCCGCCTTAGTTCATCCAATAATGCTTGGATTTCATCATTGCGCAGATGACGGTTTGCCTTTATTGAGGCTTTACAGCTCATCATGATGGCTGCTTCTTCACGCAGTTTTTTGATGTCGACCTTTTTCATTGATAGCAATTGTTCTATCATTTCTTCAAGGATTTCCTGTTCAATTCCTTTAGGGAACCATTGTGGATGCGATCGGACAATATAGGCGTTATAGCCAAACTCTTCTAAATAGACGCCGACTTTTTCCAATTCATGCCTATACTCATTTATCCTGATACATTGGTCTGTTGAAAATTCAAGGGTGATGGGAACTAGCATGTCCTGCAGCTCGTTTTCAACACGTCCGACCTTTTCTTTAAAATATTCGTATTTGATCCGTTCCTGGGCAGCATGTTGGTCTATGATGTACAACCCTTTTTCGTTTTGGGCGAAAATATAGGTTCCATGCATTTGCCCAATCGGGTACATGGGAGGGATGCGGCTATCCGGTTGATTCACTTCAATTTCTTCCTCTTGTTCGACCGTATAGGTTGTATACTTTTCAGCTGACTCGTAATTGGGCTTGCTTTCATCATCTTGTAAAACCGGAATATAAGCATCTGCCATTTGCTGCTGTTCATTGCTATAGATTATTTCCTTTATTGGTTCCAGATTGAAATCTACATTATGATCCACGTAACTCTTTTGTTCCTGCTTTTCCCGAATCAAGGTATCCTTCAAGAGTGAAGCTTCTTTCTTGGCTTCTTCAAGGATGCGCTTGCCGCTTTCCACAACATGGTCCAATTCCAGCTCAGTTTGCTCACTTTTCACCTGTTCCGGCTTTGGTGCTGGTGTATATCCACTTGGTATTAGAGTCATCTTTTTAAACGAAGATTTGATCGTTTCCGAAACAAGACTGTACAATTCCTGTTCCTTGCTAAGCCTTACCTCCATTTTGGATGGATGTACATTGACATCGACAAGAATCGGATCCATTTCAATATTCAACAAAGCAATTGGAAAACGCCCAATTGGAAGGAGTGTATGGTACCCATCCAGGATTGCTTTCACGAGCGCATAGTTTTTAATGAAGCGGCCGTTTATCATGGTTGAAATATAATTCCTTGAAGCCCGGGTGACCTCAGGCATAACGATATATCCGGATATTTTGAAGTCCAAGGAGCTTGCCTGAACCGGAATCATTTTTTTGGCAATATTCGTACCATAAATTGCGGCTAGCACCTGCCTGACATCACCGTTACCATTCGTATGCAGGATTCGCTTCTCGTTGTGTGATAACCGTATAGAAACATCCGGATGCGAAAGTGCTAGCCTGTTAGCGACATCCGTAATATTTCCTAGCTCGGTATGAATCGTTTTCATATATTTCAACCTTGCAGGAGTATTGAAAAACAAATCGGAAACCAGGATATCCGTTCCTTTTCGGCTTGATGAAGCTTCGAGTTCCTTAACCATGCCGCCTTCAAGAAGTATGCGTGTTCCCACACCCTCGCCTGTGCTGCTTTTCATTTCAAAACGGGAAACTGAAGCAATACTGGGCATTGCTTCACCGCGGAAGCCAAGTGTTCGAATTCGGAAAAGATCATTTTCATCTTTTATTTTACTTGTGGCATGGCGTTTAAATGCCGCTTCTATGTCATCAGCCAAAATCCCATCGCCATTATCCACGATCCGGATGGAACCAAGTCCAGCCTCCACCAATTCAATCTCTATAATGGTACTGTTTGCATCTATTGCGTTTTCCACAAGTTCCTTAACGACTGAGGCTGGGCGTTCAACAACTTCGCCAGCTGCGATTTTATTAGATAAAGCCTCATCAAGCTGTATGATTTTTCCCATTTTTATCGCCTCGCTTTAATTCTCATTTAAGTTTCTTTTGTAATTTATAAAGGGTATTCATTGCCTCAAGCGGTGTCATTTCAAGGATATCCAGTGATTTTATGTCATCCAGCACCTTTTTTTCCTTAGGTGAAGAATTCACTCTTCCTTTAGGAGCCTCTTCCCCAAAGAAGGAAAGCTGTGCCTCATTGACGGCTGTTACCGGGGCAGCTTCGGCAATAGGTGCTTCTACAGCAGGAGCAGCAGGCTGTTCAGGCATCGCCTTTGCCTGTCCATTTTCATTTTCTAGCTGCGCTAAAATAGCGGCCGCCCGATCTATTAACTGATCCGGTAAATCAGCTAGCTTAGCCACATGAATTCCATAGCTTTTATCTGCTGGCCCCTCTTTAATTTTATGAAGGAAAACGACATTCCCATTTTGTTCAATGGCACTGACATGGATATTTTTCAATTTTGGCAGTTCTGCCGCCAATACAGTCAATTCGTGATAATGGGTCGAAAAGAGAGTCTTTGCCCCAATTTCCTCATGAATATATTCAATGATGGCCTGAGCAAGCGCCATCCCATCATATGTTGATGTTCCCCGCCCTATTTCATCAAATAATATCAAACTGTTTTCTGTCGCGTTCATGATGGCATTTCTTGCTTCGAGCATCTCTACCATGAATGTACTTTGACCGGAAATCAAATCATCTGCCGCGCCAATCCTAGTAAATACCTTATCAAAAATAGGCAATTCAGCTATACTTGCGGATACGAAGCATCCAATTTGGGCTAGAATCGATGTTAGCGCAATTTGACGCATATACGTACTTTTACCCGACATATTGGGTCCTGTGATCAAGAGTAACTCCCTGTCTCCATCCATAAAGCAGTCATTGGGGACATACTCCTGTGATTGAAGGACTTTCTCAACCACTGGATGCCGGCCATCCTTCAGTACGATTCTTCGATCTTCAGAAAAGACTGGCTTCACATAATGGCGTTCTTCGCTAATCGTTGCAAAGCACTGCAGGACATCCAGTTCACTGACGCCTTTCGCTAAATCCTGTAAGCGCGGGATATAGCTTTTGACCTCTTCCCGAAGATTGAGGAATAGGTCATACTCCAAACTGATGCTTTTTTCTTCTGCTTGTAAAATCAAAGCTTCCTTTTCTTTCAATTCAGGTGTGATATAACGTTCGGCATTCGTCAAGGTTTGCTTCCGTTCATACCGGCCTTCTTCAAGCAGATGCAAATTGGCTCGTGTGACTTCAATGTAATAGCCAAATACACGATTATATCCGATTTTCAAAGATTTGATCCCGGTCCGTTCCCGCTCTTCGCGTTCAAGCTGCGCAATCCAAGTTTTCCCGTTTCTGCTGGCATCCCTGTAGGTATCCAGCTCCTTATGGAAACCATCCTGAATGATATTCCCTTCCTTCACGGACAATGGCGGGCTTTCTACAAGCGCCGTTTCAAGCAAATCCGTCACTTCTTCGCAAGGATCCAATTTATCGGCCAGAATTGAAATATCCTGATTGGAGTCCATTGACTTCACGATTTCACGAATGATCGGCACCTGTTGTAATGAACGCTTCAGTTGAATCAAGTCCCGAGCGTTTACATTCCCGAAGGCAACCCTACCGGCAAGCCGCTCCAAGTCGTACACTTCTTTCAGGCGTTCACGTAAGTCCTGCCGTTCGAAGTATTGGTTTTTCAGGGTCTCAACAAGGCTTTGTCTCCGCTCGATCTGTTTTTTATTAATGAGCGGCCTATCAATCCACTGTTTCAACATCCTTCCGCCCATGGCTGTTTTCGTTTCATCAAGCAGCCATAATAATGAGCCTTTTTTTCCTTTGGAGCGAATGGTTTCAGTTAATTCCAAATTGCGTTTGCTATAATAATCTATTTTCATATATTGTGATGTTTCATATGCAAGCACAGGCTGTAAATGATCCAGGCTGCGTTTTTGGGTACGGTAAAGATAATTCAATAAACGTGAGGTCGTTGTCGCCAGTTTCTGGTCTTTTAACAGATGAAGCAATGCAACGAATGACTCGCTTTGAACCAAATTATTCTCTAGGGATAGAGCGGCAGCGCCCCGTTCTTGCAGCCTTTTTTTCCATTCTTCATTGAAATCCTCGGCAATGACCACTTCACTAGCACCAAGGATGGCAAATTCATTCAGGACTTCCTCAAAACTCTCAATCAAAGTGACCTTATTTTCCCCTGTCGATAAATCATTGTATCCAAAGCCAAACTGCCCATCCGTGAAATAAGTGATGGTGGCAATATAATTATTTTCCTTTTCACGCAGACCCTTACTATCCATTTTCGTTCCCGGAGTAATCAGCTGGACAACTTCCCTGCGTACCACACCTTTGGCTTGCTTCGGATCTTCGGTTTGTTCACAAATAGCTACTTTAAAACCTTTTTCTATCAATATATCAATATAATTAGCAGCCGAGTGATACGGAATGCCGCACATCGGAATTCGCTCTTCACTACCGCCTTCTCGGCTTGTTAATGTGATTTCGAGCTCTTGTGATGCATTCAGTGCATCGTCAAAAAACATTTCATAAAAATCGCCTAAACGAAAAAATAAAAAGGCATCCTGATACTCTGCCTTAATTTTTAAATATTGCTGTATCATCGGAGTATATCCAGCCATTCCTTCAAAACCTTTCCAAACTAAAATCTATTACACATTTATGTCCTTCATTATAACATACGGGAAAGCAACATTGCCTGTATTCGAAATTGCATGGTAAATCAATTATACATTGAATTCAAACTTTTTTTGAGCTGCCTATGCAGAGCCATAAGCACGGATATAGTAACATTCCACCCCTATTTTTGATCATGGCCAGGCCTGCTTGTCCCGCTTCAAATTAAATAAAACCGGATGAAGGGAATGTCATCCGGTATTAATTTCTAAATTCTATTCATCTTCGAATTCATCAAGGAAATCCGGATCTAAATCTTCGAAATCCTCATCATCGAAATCAGAGCCCCAGTCATCCTCACAGCGGCCATCTGGACTAACAGCGACACAAATTTTCGTTTCGCCGACGACTTCCACAAAGAATTCCCTTTCCACATGGACAATGATTTTTTGTCCACATGGGGAGATGCAAGCTTCTAAACAATTCGGCTGTTGGACAGCTTTTGCAACGATTTCATGGTCATCAAGACAATCGGGATCACGGTATTTCAGCGAAATAACGTCGGTATATTGCACTTTTTCAGTTACAACTTCCGTCTTCGAATTATGGTTATAAGAATACCAGACGTTGATTTCGTAGCTGCCGTGAATTTCTACCTTTTTGCCGACTTTCTTTGCATCGTATTTATGGTTGATGATCCAACAACCTAGAATGCTAGAAGGATGATGAGCCGGGCAAATGGTGTGAGAGGACTTTGTGAACTTACGTCCTTTGGCCACCACCGCTTTAGTAATTATCTCTCTATATTGTGACATGCTAGCGAACCCTCCTCATACAGTTTCCATTCATCCTATGCGTGGTAAAAGTCTAGTGTGCGTAGAATTTTAATTGTTTGAAAACTGCTGTAATGTTTTAAACCTAGGTTATTTTATGCGCAAGTTTTGGGATATGTGTCACGAATGGGCACTGTATAAGGATTTCCGCATATAGAAAAAGCCCTTCTGAAAATCAGAAGGGCTTTTTCTATATTCATGAACAGCTTCCGCCGCCTGCTTGTACCTGTGAACCTGTCTCACCGCGAAGGATGTCCCCTTCGGTCGATTCAATGATCAGGTCCGTCACCTTGTTCGATACTTGTGATGAGACCATTTGTAAAAGATCATTTACATCCACTTGGGATTGTTTGAATTCCTGCACGATCGGAAGTTCATCCAATTGTTTTTCCAGTGCATCAATTTTGGCCTGGACTTGGCTGTATGCTTTCTCTTTGCCGTAATGCTGGAAGTTTACAGCCTGTTTTTGCAAGCTCTTGATGCTGGCGATCATTTCCCTGATTTTTTGGTTTTCATTGATGTGAGCTTCTGCCCGTTTAAAGAAATCGACTTCTTCCGTGCTGGCGATCATTTCAGCAAGCTCGGCTGCTTTGTTCAGAATGTCATCTTTAGTATATTTAGTCATATTACTCCACCTCAATCGCCGTTGCTTCTTCAACCATATCCCCATTTAATGACCATGTTTTCGTTCCGGTGATTTTCACCTTTACGATTTGGCCAATAGCGGATTTTGGTCCTTTGAAGTTCACGAGCTTATTTTTCGTTGTATAACCTGCCAATACTTCCGCATTCTTCTTGCTTTCGCCTTCAACTAGCACTTCAACAATCTGTCCATCATACTCTTTCATTTTCAATGCACACGTTTCATTGACAAGGGCATTCAAGCGTTGCAGACGTTCCTTTTTCACTTCCATCGGTACATTATCCTGCATTTTAGCAGCCGGTGTTCCCTCACGTGGTGAATAGATGTAAGTATATGCTGCATCGAAACCAATTTCACGGTATAAAGACATCGTTTCTTCAAAGTGCTCTTCCGTTTCATTCGGATAGCCTACAATGATGTCAGTGGTTAGCGATGCACTTGGAATAGCTTTCTTGATCTTTTTTACTAGCTCTAAATATTGTTCTCGTGTATATTTACGGGCCATGATTTTAAGTGTGTCCGTACTTCCCGATTGAACTGGAAGATGGATATGGTCAACGAGATTGCCGCCTTTAGCCAGTACTTCAATCAAGTGATCATCAAAATCACGGGGATGGCTTGTCGTAAAACGAATCCGCGGAATGTCGATTTTACGGATTTCATCCATCAAATCTCCGAAACGATATTCGATATCCGTAAAATCTTTACCATAAGCATTCACATTCTGCCCAAGCAGGGTTATTTCCTTGTAACCCTGTGCCGCTAAATGACGGACTTCTTGGATGATATCTCCAGGCCTGCGGCTTCTTTCTTTCCCCCTTGTGTAAGGTACGATGCAGTAAGTGCAAAACTTATCGCAGCCATACATGATATTGACCCATGCCTTCGTTTTTCCTTTACGCACTTTCGGAAGGTTCTCGATTACATCACCTTCTTTGGACCAAACCTCAATGACCATTTCCTTGGAAAGATAAGCTTCATTAAGAATTTGCGGCAGCCGGTGGATATTATGCGTTCCGAAAATCATATCCACAAAATGGTGCTTCTCTAGAATCCGCTTTACAACTGACTCCTCTTGTGACATACAACCGCAAACCCCAAGCAATAGATCCGGCTTTTCCAATTTCAATGATTTTAAATGCCCCAATTCACCGAACACTTTATTCTCTGCGCCTTCCCGAATCGCACAAGTGTTAAGTAAAATGACGTTAGCATCATCCACCGTGTCTGTCGGCTGATAACCAAGTGCCATAAAGATGCCCGCCATGACTTCTGTATCATGTTCGTTCATTTGACAGCCAAAAGTACGGATGTAAAACTTTTTACCTTCTCCCATTCCACGGAAACCTTCAGGAATTGCAAAATCATCATGATATTCTACTTCTTCTTTTCCTCGCTTTTTCGCATCTTTTAAGGAAGGCGGAATATAAACGGCTTGGAAGTACTTACTGAAGTCCTTTTCGGATTTTTTGTCCGCTGGATTCTCAGCCTGTACTTGTTGTGATTCTAATCGTTGTTTCTCGTTCATAGTTAATCTCCTTTCAAAATAGTTAGTTTATTTCTTTCACCAACTATTTCAAGACCTATCTTCAAATGGTTTTATACGGATTCCTTTTTAAGAATTACCAGTAAATATTAGCTATTAAGTGTGATATATCCACATTATTATAGTATAAAGCTTTTAACAGCAAGAAACAATCATTCTGTCGTGGCTTCTTCAATTGTAAGAAATTTTTCATAAATACGGTAATTGTGGCTTAAAAAAAAGAGACCTGATTCGCATATTCTAACGAACTTAGCCCCTTCTTATTAAATGATAGGATGATACAATTTCTTCACAGCTATTTCAAATGCAGACCATGCAATTTACTCGTGAGTTTGCGCTTTATACTCGTGAATTTGACCGCTTTACTCGTGAGTTTGGGCACTTTACTCGTGAGTTTGGGCACTTTACTCGTAAATTTGACCGTTTTACTCGTGAGTTTGACCGCTTTACTCGTGAATTTGAGCATTTACTCGTGAGTTTGCGCTTTATACTCGTGAATTTGACCGCTTTACTCGTGAGTTTGAGCACTTTATTCGTGAATTTGGGCTTTACTCGTGAGTTTGGGCACTTTACTCGTGAATTTGACCGCTTTACTCGTGAGTTTGGGCACTTTACTCGTGAATTTGACCGTTTTACTCGTAAACATTCTCACTCTTTAAGGAATAAGGAGAACCTTACCACACTGACCTTTGGTCATTAGTTCAAATCCCTTTTCAAAATCGCTTAGTGAAAAACGGTGGGTAATCATCGGTTTTACATCAACCTTGCCACTTTCAAGCAGACTTGAAACCTGTTGCCAGGTTGAAAACATCTTCCTCCCGGTTATCCCTTGGACAGTAAGGCCCTTGAATACAATATCCTCCGTTATATTAAGCGTGACGGGTTTAGAAGGAAGACTTAGTATTGATATTCTTCCACCATTCGTCGCCATCTTAAACCCTTGTTGGATAGCTGCAGGATTACCGCTCATTTCGCAAACAACATCCACCCCATCCGCACTTGTGAGGCCTTTCGTGATTTCCAATGGATCCTGTTTAATTGAATGAATGAGGTCTGTCGCACCCATCTTTTTGGCAAGCTGAAGTCGATAATCATTAATATCTAGAGCGATTACTTTATCAGCTCCCGCAGCCTTTGCAACAGCAATCGCCATAAGTCCAATTGGACCACAACCGATTATTGCCACCGTTTTACCCAGCACCTCGCCAGCTAGCACTGAATGGACTGCATTACCCATCGGTTCTTGGATGGTAGCTATATCGAGTGGCATATCACTTGGATTTTTCCATAAATTTTTGGCTGGCAGAGCTATATACTCTGCAAAGCATCCTTGTTTATCAACACCGATAATGTTTGTTTTTTTACAAATATGGAATTGACCAGTTAAGCATTGCCTGCATGTACCGCAAACGATATGTGTTTCGGCAGATACATAATCACCAACTGAAACATTGCTGACCCTTGCTCCTGTCTCGATTACTTCCCCAGCAAATTCGTGCCCAAATACGTATGGTGGACTCACTCTTCCCCGTGACCATTCATCCCAGGTGAAAATATGAATATCCGTTCCGCAGATCGAGGTCATTTTCACCCGAATCAAGACCTCGTCATCACGAATATCCGGTATATCGACAACTTGTAACTGTGCCCCATAACCTCGGTGGTGTTTGACGACGGCTTTCATTTTACCTCTCAACATGTACATTCCCCCTGAAATAGGGCTGCTCTCTCCATATTCCTTAATATGTAACTATATGAAAAATCCGTCACGAAAATACCATAATCGCTTTTCACATTAATAATGATGATTTTTAGGGCATTCGTACATTTTCGTTAAATGGGTCATGTTTCTATAGCATGTTGTCCGCTCTTGAATATTATATCTTGTACAAACAAAAATTATGAAGGAGTGACTTATATGTCATGTGAAAGCAAACATCATGATCATCATGATCATCATGATAACCGCAATAATAACGACAGAATCGCAGACGATTTTTGTCGTGCGGTGAGGGGCTGTAATAAACGCGACCGGGATCGGGACCACGATCGTGATCGTGACCGCGATCGGGATCGGGACCGGGATCGGGACCGGGATCGGGACCGCGATCGCGACTGTAATCGTCATGAACGTTGTTGTTGTAGAAGAAGGAATCGTTGTTGCTTCGGTTTCGGTGGCGGTTTCTGTGGCGGTTTCGGTGGCCGTTGCGGTTGCGGTGGCCGTTGCGGTTTTTAACCGTAACTTCGGCAGATGCCATAACGGTTGTTAAGCTAAGCCAGTCGAAAGTCTTCTAGCATATGGCACATCTACTGGAAAGCCTAATAATTAACGACAAAAAAGGTTCACCCCATATTAAGGGGTGAACCTTTTACCTTTTTACATAAATTCAGCAACAAGCTTATCAAAGTGTTGTTGATCCAGTGTCAGCTCTGATTTATTTAACGCTTTTTCAGCATACCCTGGCACTAATTCCTGGTACGAAGGGCGTGAAGAGTCTTGATAAATAATCCCTGTCACAAGGCTGTCATGTTGCATCAAAGTCTGCATGGCCTGTTCTTTATTTGATGAATCATAGCCTTCTATCGTGTTCAATTTAGTTAAGTTTTGTTTAAACCAATCATACGTATTGATCTTATTATATGTTACGCAAGGAGAGAAAACATTGATAAAGGAGAACCCTTTATGGTTTATCCCTGCTTCAATGATCGCCGTCAGGTCTTTCAAGTCAGTGGAAAAGCTTTGGGCGACAAACGTTGCACCAGCTGACAATGCTAATTCCATAGGTGAAACAGCTTGTTCTATTGATCCTTCTGGTGTGGATTTGGTTTTAAATCCAGCAGCAGACCTAGGAGAAGTCTGGCCTTTTGTCAATCCATAAATTTGGTTATCCATGACAATATACGTAATGTCGATATTACGGCGGATCGCATGGATGGTGTGTCCCATCCCGATTGCAAAACCATCTCCGTCACCGCCTGAAGCTATAACGGTCAATTCACGGTTGGCCATTTTTACTCCTTGTGCAATTGGCAGTGAGCGGCCATGGATGCCATGGAAACCATAGGACTTGATGTAACCCGATATACGACCTGAACAGCCGATACCGGAAACAACGGCCAAATTCTCCGGCTCCAATCCTACATTGGCTGCCGCACGTTGCATGGCAGCCTGAACGGAGAAATCTCCGCAGCCAGGACACCAGTTAGGTTTTACATCATTCCGAAACTCTTTAAACGTTGCCATATTCGAACATCTCCTTGCATTGTGTGTGAATTTCATGCGGGAGGAATGGGTTGCCATCATATTTTAGGATGCTTTTAATTTTATTAACATGTCCAACATTCATCTTGATAATATTAGCCAATTGTCCAGTCGCATTATTTTCAATAACTACTACTTTCTTAGCACTTTGCACCAATGATAGGACTTCATCTGCTGGGAAAGGATGAATCAAACGGATATGCGCATGATTCACTTTCATTCCATCCGTTTCTAACCGGCCGATCGCTTCATCAATCGTCCCGCGTGTTGAGTTAAAGCCGAGAATTAATAAATCCGCTTCTTCATGCGGTGTGTTTTTGTATACTGGTGTTTGGAATGTGTTAGTTAAATTATTCAGCTTACGCATCCGTTTATCCATTTGCAATTTACGATTCAAAGCCGTCTCGGAAGGTCTGCCCGTTTCATCATGTTCAACACCTGTAACGTGGTGAATCCCATTTTTCATACCAGGCACTACACGTGGTGAGACTCCGTCTTCCGTTACTTCATAACGCTTGAAGTAAGATTTGTTTTCAGACTCTTCAATTTCAAAGTCAACCAATTTTCCGCGTCTTATCTCCACTTTGCCGTAATCAAGCGGCTGAACCGTCTGTTTACCTAATGATAGCTGTAGATCGGATAAAACGATAACTGGACATTGATATTCCTCTGCAAGGTTGAATGCTTCTGCCGTATCGTAAAAAGCTTCCTCAACAGTACTCGGAGCCATGACGATTTTAGGTATTTCACCATGTGTACCATAGATCATTGCCATTAAATCGGATTGCTCCTGTTTTGTAGGAAGTCCCGTGGATGGACCGCCACGTTGAGTATCGACGATGACAATTGGCGTTTCGGTAATGCCCGCTAAACCAATCGCTTCCATTTTCAAAGAAAGTCCAGGTCCAGCTGAAGCTGTGATGGCACGTACACCGCCATAGTTTGCACCGATTGCCATTGTAGCCGCCGCGATTTCATCTTCAGTCTGTATGACCGTCCCACCAAATTGAGGGAGTTTTTTAATTAAGTATTCCATAATTTCAGAGGCCGGAGTAATCGGGTAAGCTGCCATGAAGCGGCAACCGCCTGCAACTGAGCCTAAAGCGATGGCATCGTTACCAATCATGAACATTCGTTTTTGGCCATCCGCCTTTTCCAGTTCCATTGCTCCCAGTTTTTCTCCAAGCAACACTTCCATTGCCTTATAGCCAGCAGTAATGGCATCCATATTCTTCTTAACGATTTCTTCACCTTTACGGCCGAATATTTCATCAACCACATCGTTGAATACGGATATTTCCATACCTAGAACAGCACATGTCGCGCCGATTGCCACCATATTTTTCATTAATGATGTTCCTAATTCGGCTGCTATTTCCGTAAATGGAACAATATATAATTCTGCCTTTGTATCTTCTGGGCAGACAGGTTTGAATTTTGCATCTGCGATTATGATGCCACCCTCATGTAATTCTTTATAATTGACGTCAATTGTTTCTTGGTCAAAAGCAACTAAGATGTCTAAATCATCAGAGATAGCACGAGTTTCCGTAGTACTTACACGAATTTTGTTATTCGTGTGTCCACCCTTGATTCGGGATGAGAAATGACGGTAGCCATACAAGTAATAACCTAAGCGATTGAGGGCAATACAGAATATTTCTCCTGTACTTTCAATACCTTCACCTTGTTGTCCGCCAACTTTCCATGAAAGTTGATTGATCATGTCTTACACTCCTTTAGGACGTTCGTATATAAATGCATTTAACCGCACCTCTCTTCAGAACATTCAACTATGTATAATTAATCGTTCTATTTTAGGAAAGGTGTACTAAACGCTTTCAATTCTATCGGTTAAATCATTAAATTGCAACCTTTTTGCTTTTATTTTTTATATTTTCAGAATATTAATTCATATCTATATAGTAAGAATTAAAAATCATTTAAGATATTACCTTTTCTTGCGGAAAATTACGGGTAAAATTATCAAAAAGGAGTCCTTTTACAAACTCACTGGAATAAAGCCTGTTCAGTTCATTGATTAAGTTATGATAATCCTTAAAAGACATTAAATTTTCTACCATATGATCGATTCCATCGAAGTCCGACCCTAATCCAATTTGCTTTTCCCCTCCTAAACTGCATATATGTTCGATATGTTTCAAGATATCCTTTATCGTAGCCGAACCGCCATTTGAAAGAAATTGCGGGACAAAGGTTACGCCGATCACCCCATTTTTCTGCAAAAGGGCTTTTATCTGCCCGTCCTTTAAATTTCGTGGATGCGGACAAAGATGATAAGCATTCGAATGGGAGGCAATTGGGAATTCCGCCAACTTTAGGGTGTCCCAAAATCCAGCTTCAGATAAATGGGATAAATCACACCAAATTGACCTCTCATTCAAAAGAGCCACCACATCTGTTCCAAACCCTGTCAAGCCGCCCCCTCTTGTTTCTAATGCCCCATCCGCTACCAAATTAGCGTAATTCCAAGTTAGACCTATGGAGGAAACTCCAAGATGAATTAGTGTTTTCAGTTTCAACAAATCATTCCCAATGCAATCGCACCCTTCCAAAGTTAGCATTGCACCTATTTCCTTTTCTTTTAAAGATTGAATGTCTGCCTTGGTCTTTATAAATTTCATTTCCGGCTCTGATAATATCTTTTCATGAAAAATATCCACCATCGCCAAAGCGGCTTGAAACCTCATATCTGGGTGGACTTTTTCAGGAATATATATTGCAAAACATTGGACCTTTCCCCCTTCATCCAATAATCCCCGCTTTGTTATATGCAATTTATCACTATTCGTAAAAGTAATATCCGGATCGATGAACATTTTCATCAGCACATCACAATGTGCATCAAAAATCGACAATGTAATTCTCCTTCCTGTATCTTTTTTAAGATTATACATTCCATTATAAAGGGACATGGATTTTTCGTCATTTGGATTTCAGGACAAAAAAGAGCCTGCTCGCCTTCCGACAAACAGGGCACCCAAACATGAAATTATCTTGGTTCAATGATTAGTTTTATTGCCGTTCTCTCTTCGCCATCAATAAGTATATCTGTAAAGGCAGGAATACAAATCAAGTCGACTCCACTAGGTGCGACAAACCCTCTCGCGATTGCTACTGCCTTGACGGCTTGATTTAACGCACCTGCACCGATTGCTTGAATTTCGGCTGCTCCTCTTTCCCTGAGCACTCCCGCTAGTGCGCCTGCTACAGAATTAGGATTAGATTTTGCTGAAACTTTTAATATTTCCATTCCTAGTCCTCCTTGTTTTCCCTGCCGATTCTAACTTGGCTCAATAGTTATAACACTTTCCACTGCTACTATATTCATCAAGTAAAACTTGTATGACAAAGAAAAACTGGATTGTCCACCATTTATTAATGAATGGAAAAACGGATGGACAGTTTAACTGTCCATCCGTTTGAATCATTGATAGAATGGATGATCTTCGTTAATCAGTATCCTTTCTATTTTTATTGCCTTGCCGGTTTTATCATCAATTTCAAGGAGAACCCCACTTAATAGGGTCCGCCCCTCTTTAGGCACTTCGAAACGAACAGGAAGGCTGGTTAGGAACCGATGGATGACTGCCCCTCTTTCCATACCAAGAATGCCATCATATGGTCCTGTCATGCCTACATCTGATATGTAAGCGGTGCCTGCAGGTAATATACGGTTATCGGCTGTCTGGACGTGTGTGTGTGTACCGACAACGGCTGTAACTTTCCCATCCAGGAACCACCCCATAGCTTGTTTTTCACTTGTAGCTTCTCCATGAAAATCGACAAAGATGATCGGTGTCTTTTTTCGAGCCTCCGCCACGAGTTCTTCCGCCTTTTTGAACGGGCAATCCAAATCAGGCATGAACGTTCTCGCTTGCAAATTGATGATTGCTATTTCATGATCGTTCAATTTTAAAAATTTCATTCCTTCTCCAGGTGCCCCGTCTGGAAAGTTAGCTGGACGGACGAGATATTTCGCTTCATCAATAAAGTTGAAAATATCCCGATTATCCCATGTATGGTTTCCCATGGTCACCGCCTGCGCTCCCCACTCTAAAAAACTGCGGTAAATCTTTTCTGTAATTCCCCGGCCACTTGCTGCATTCTCGCCATTGATGACCGTGATATGCGGTCGATACTTTTCTTTTAACTTAGGAAGGTATTCTTGGATCATGTCACGACCAGGAGACCCCACTACATCTCCAATAAATAGCAATTTCATTGTAAAATCCTTTCTAGATTCACCTAATTATATGAATTATTCAAGTATGTATTGTAACATAATTTGGGGTAATTATAGGAATTACGCTTAACGACTACTATCGGAAATAGAAAAAACGAAGTGGTTTGCACCACTTCGTCCTTCGTTTACAATTATTTGGCGTATTCGACTGCCCTTGTTTCACGGATGACCGTGACTTTTATATGACCTGGGTAATCGAGCTCTTCTTCAATCCTTTTCCGGATATCACGTGCGAGTCGATGTGCAGAAAGATCATCGATTTGTTCTGGTTTCACTAGAATTCGCACTTCTCGTCCGGCTTGAATCGCAAAAGATTTTTCCACTCCATCATAGGATTCAGAAATTTCCTCAAGTTTTTCAAGTCTTCTAATGTAATTTTCAAGCGTTTCACTTCTAGCTCCCGGTCTTGCAGCTGATAATGCATCAGCGGCAGCCACAAGCACTGATATGATGGAAGTTGGTTCCGTATCGCCATGATGTGAAGCGATGCTATTAATGACAGTTGGATGCTCTTTATATTTGGTTGCTAATTCAACGCCAATTTCAACATGACTGCCTTCCACTTCATGATCAATCGCTTTCCCAATATCATGCAATAAACCTGCACGACGGGCAAGAACTTCATCCTCACCAAGCTCAGCGGCCAGTAAACCTGAAAGCTGGGCCACCTCAATTGAATGTTTAAGTACGTTTTGCCCATAACTGGTACGGAACTTCAAACGTCCTAGTATTTTGATGAGATCTGGATGGAGACCGTGAACACCAACTTCAAAAGTTGTTTGTTCACCAATTTCACGAATATGTTCATCTACCTCACGTCTTGCTTTGTCAACCATTTCTTCAATGCGAGCCGGATGGATCCGTCCATCCTGAACAAGTTTCTCAAGAGCCAAGCGTGCCGTTTCCCGTCTAATTGGATCGAATCCGGATAAAATGACAGCTTCAGGAGTATCATCAATAATAAGGTCAATACCTGTTAGCGTTTCTAACGTCCGGATATTTCGTCCTTCACGTCCGATTATACGTCCTTTCATTTCATCGTTTGGAAGATTTACTACAGAAACGGTGGTTTCTGCAACATGATCAGCCGCACAACGCTGAATGGCAAGAGAAAGGACTTCTTTTGCTTTTTTATCAGCTTCTTCTTTGGCACGGGTATCACTTTCTTTAATCATAAGCGCTACATCGTGAGCCAGCTCGTTTTCCATTCGGTCGATAATGATTGCTTTAGCTTCTTCACGAGTTAAACCGGAAACACGTTCAAGCTCTGTTTGCTGCTTACGAACCGTCTCGTCCACTTTGCTTTCCATCTCTTCAATATGCTGTTGTCTTTGGTTTAGAGAATCTTCTTTTTTCTCCAAAAGGCTCTCACGTTTGTCTAACGTTTCATCCTTGCGGTCCAGATTCTCTTCTCTTTGCAATAACCGATTTTCTTGTTTTTGTAATTCGTTCCTTCTTTCACGGGCTTCCCGATCCGAATCGGCACGAACTTTATGAATTTCATCTTTTGCTTCCAACAAGGCTTCTTTCTTAAGTGCTTCCGCTTCACGTTTTGCATCCTCAAGGATGTGTTCTGCAGAGCCCTTTGCCCCTGCTATTCTACTCTCAAATTTTGATTTGTGAATAAAATAACCAACAACTGCACCGACGATTAGGCCAAGCAAAGTGAAGATGATTGTCATGGGTTCCATCGTTTCACCTCCCCTTGCTATGAACTTTTTACATAAAATGTTGAACTGTCGGCAAGTACATTGCACATAAATTCAATATACAGCACTTAATTTTCAAAATTTTAGTTTGAAAAATTGTAAAATATACATATTAATTGTATAGTTGAGAATTTTTATTGTCAAGCGTTTGTCCCTTTGTATCAATGATTATTCAAGTTTTCTTGATAACAACCATCATAATCTACGGCATTCATTATGGAAGAAGTCTGTAAATCCGATTTCGATGCCCATTAATCCGCTGGAAATTTCGCACTTTTCTCAAAATATACATAAAAGGCCTAAGCAAACAAGCTTAGGCCTTTTCCAAATATCATTAATCAAGCAGTTCAAAATGCTCTTCTGGTTCATTTTCTTCTGGCGGTAATTCATGCTCTCCATCGAGATTATAGTGATCTCTGATTTTCTGAGAAATTTCCTGAGCGATATCCTGATTTTCTTTCAAGAACAGCTTCGCATTTTCGCGACCTTGTCCGACACGCTCTTCATTGTATGAATACCACGAGCCGCTTTTAAGGACGATATCAAGATCTGCACCCATATCGATGATTTCACCTTCTTGTGAAATCCCTTGACCATACATGATGTCAACTTCTGCTTGACGGAATGGTGGGGCAACCTTGTTTTTTACAACTTTGATTTTGGTTTTATTACCGACGATTTCATTACCTTGTTTTAATTGTTCCGCACGGCGCACTTCCAGACGAACAGTTGAATAGAACTTCAATGCCCGGCCACCAGGAGTCGTTTCCGGATTCCCAAACATAACACCGATTTTTTCACGGACTTGGTTAATGAAAATGGCAATGGTATTTGATTTATTAATGGAACCAGACAGTTTTCTAAGTGCCTGAGACATCATCCGGGCTTGAAGACCCATATGGGAATCTCCCATTTCGCCTTCGATTTCAGCTTTAGGAACAAGTGCTGCCACCGAGTCAATGACAATGATATCCACCGCTCCACTTCGAACTAACGCTTCAGCGATCTCTAAGGCTTGTTCACCCGTATCAGGCTGTGAAAGCAGTAACTCATCGATATTCACACCAAGTTTTTCTGAATATGCTGGATCTAAAGCATGCTCGGCATCAATGAATGCAGCCGTGCCGCCAGTCTTTTGTACCTCTGCAATAGCATGTAATGCAACAGTCGTTTTACCGGAGCTTTCAGGTCCATATATCTCAATGACCCGGCCTCTTGGATATCCTCCCACTCCCAATGCTACGTCCAATGCTAAGGAACCGCTTGAAATCGTTGAAATCCTACGATCAGACTGTTCCCCAAGTTTCATAATAGAACCTTTACCAAATTGTTTTTCAATTTGTTTTAACGCCATATCTAAAGCCGCTTGACGATCACTCACTCAATTTCCTCCTCTATATTCAAATAATCGGCTGTCCGATTAAAGGTGTACTTACGTTAGCAATTATTTGAGATCAAGGTTTGTACCCTGTCTCAAAACCTATCTTTACTATATACTCTTTTTACTATTTTGCCAAGCAAAAAGTCGAACATTCATTCGTTTTTTTCTTTCGGGATATTCTTTGTAAAAAAGTGTTTTATCTAAAGGAAATCTCCATTTCGTTTCACTTACTCCCTAAAAAAAACAATTTCATTAAATTAACTTTTTTCTTTTTTTCCCTATTTTTCAAGAAACAAACTTCTAAAACCAAATAAAAAGCAGAGCTGTAAAAAGCTCTGCTTATAGCGTTTATAAATCCCTTAATAGGTAATGACAGCCGTATTTCACACTCCGAATACGGTTTTGCCCCCTGCTTCCTGAAAGATTCAACTCCTTGAAATGAGTGTTTCCATCCCGATAGGAAATGCCAATAAATACTGTACCTACAGGCTTGCCTTCTTGTTCATCCGGCCCTGCAACGCCCGTAAAGCTTATGCCTACATCCGCATCGAGCTTGTTCCGGACATTAGAGGCCATTTCCATAGCACACTCACCGCTGACCACTCCATACTCGGATATGGTATCATCACTGACGCCGAGGACATTAGCCTTCGCATCATTCGTATAGCAGACAATTCCGCCTTTGAAAACTTTACCGGCGCCTGGGATGGTTGTCAGCTGTTCTTGGAACATCCCTCCGGTCAAGCTTTCAGCTGCCGCAATTGAAAGCTTGCGGATCGTTAATTCTTTTACAAGTTCCTTTATTAGCGAAGTATTATCACTTCCATAATGGAACTTGCCGACCCTGCTAAGAATTTCTTTTTCCGCTTCCAAAATAAGCTCTTCGCATTTTTCTTTAGATGAGTCTTTAGCGGTGATCCTTAACGTCACTTCCCCTTCGGCTGCCAGCGGGGCAATTGTCGGATTCGTTTGATTGACAAGGAGATCTTCAATCACCGTTTCCAGTTCGGCTTCACCTATACCGTAGAACCGAAGAACCTTGGAATCGATCCGTTCATGCTTTTCCAATTTATTCATGATTTTTTCATAACCATAACTTAAAAACATCGGCTCCATTTCACTTGGCGGCCCAGGTAGAAGCATATATGTAATCCCAGATTTGGACAAGACCATTCCCGGTGCCATCCCATGATCGTTTGCCAACACTTCACTGCCTTCTAAGACGAGGGCCTGCTTTTTGTTGTTTTCCGTCATCGGACGTTCCCTTTTTTGGAAGTAGGCTTCAATGGATTGCAATGCTTCATCATTAAAAACGAGCTTTTTTCCTATATGGCGAGCAATCGTTTCTTTCGTTAAATCATCTTTGGTTGGACCAAGTCCACCGGTAAAGACAATCAAATTTGCCCTTGATTCAGCGATTTCTATAGCTTGTTGTAAACGGCGGTCGTTATCCCCGACCACAGTATGGTAAAAAACGTTGATCCCCATTTCCGCAAACTGCTGCGATAAGAATCTTCCATTAGTGTTATTGATTTGCCCTAAAAGAAGCTCTGAGCCCACTGCAATGATTTCTGCATCCATCTTTTCAAAACCACCATTCGTTTTACTTTGAATTAACAAATACTTCTTTGTTTTTTATAAAATAATCCAAACCTGACCAGATTGTAAAGATTAATGCAATCCATAATGCGATATTAGCAAAAGGAAGTGAAATGAGGGCAAATGGAAGGTTATGCAGCAATAAAGCCGAAATAGAAACAATTTGTGCCCATGTTTTAATTTTTCCAAGCTGGTTCGCTGCAACCACTTCCCCCGTACCCGCTAACACCAAACGTAATCCGGTGACCGCAAACTCACGACTTATGATCACGATGGCAATCCAAGATTGACCGTACATTAAATCTAGATCAACCAAAACGATTAAGGCAGCCGAAACCAGAAGTTTATCAGCCAATGGATCTAAAAATTTCCCTAAATCAGTAATCATATTATACTTTCTGGCAAAATGGCCATCGATCCAATCCGTAGTGGAAGCGATAATAAAGAGGATGGCTCCAGCCAGATGCGCCACTGGCAAACTGTATTCTCCCCAAGTTAGTGTCCCCCATGAAAAAGGAACGAGCATGATGATTAAAAATACTGGGATTAAACAGATTCTTGCTACTGTAATCTTATTAGGCAGATTCAAAACTTTTACCTCCAAAATTTACGCCTGCCATTTGGGCAATGCGTCTTAGACTAAAATTATGCTTATATGTATAATTTAACTCAAAATCCAATCTTATATGCCGGGTAAACCATTTACTGCAGCCTTACTATTGTATATATAGAGCAAAAATAGTCATCTATAAGATGACTATTCGGCTTTCGTAAATTGTATCGTAACCAATTGCGTATTCACTTCAGTCGGTGAAATGGAATACTCCAGCTTCTCATCATTCACATAAATCTCAGTTTCATATGCCCTGCCTATATTGATGACAGCTTCTTTCTCATTGGTGAAATCAATTTCCTGGCTCTTGTCCTTGTCGATAGTGCCCTGGAAAAGTAATTTACCTTCACCATTTTTTATGCCTACCCATGGTGAGCCTTTGGAGGTCACCTTTAATTTAAAGGTATCGGTATTTTTTAATTCATACGTACTATTTTTACCGCTGGAACTGGTGACGGCAAGGTTTTGCTCTTTCTTTTCATCCTTGACAACTGCATCATCTTCATTCTTCTTATCAGATGAATCTGATTTTTCTTCATTCTGTTTTCGGTCTGCATTCTCTTCTTCTTTGTTAAACTCTTCACTTTTATTGTATCCCACGGGATCGCTCTGTTTTGGGTCCTTTTTGTCATCGTTATCCGGATTACTCATATAATGCAATACAAGCACCCAAATCAATACGGCCACACCAATGACTAAAACGGCAGCCAAGATCTTCGGTAACATTTCTACAACTTTTGAATTTCCTGCCGGTATGGTTTTCCGGGATTGGACCCTTGAAAGCTGTTCTGGCAATTCCTCGCTATAGACCGATGGTATCTCACTCTTATATTGTTCGAAAATCTCTTCTGAATCCAGTCCGACCGCTTCACAATATTGCTTTATGAATGCCCGTACATAGAACTTCCCAGGCATCATGCTGTAATTTCCCTCTTCAATGCCAATGAGGTAACGCTTTTGAATCTTAGTTAATTCCTGCAAATCATCCAAGCTAAGACCTTTGGCTTCCCTAGCTTCCTTTAATCGAATACCTAACTCAGTCAAATAAAACACCTGCCATTTTAAAAGTCAAAGGAACCAAAATCCGACCCCGAAAACTGGTCTTTTTGGTCGACAACTTCATATGTTATTTCTTCTTCAGGATTGTTTCGCAATTCAATAATATAATCAAAGTCTTCAAGAGTATACTCCGTATTTTGGACAAAAACATCCGGATGTTCGATTACTTTGACAGCATCAAGCCTCATAATTTCGCGAATCAACTGCCAATGACGCTCATTTGCACGGCGAGTTGAAACAATCCCATCTAAAATGAACAAATTATCATTATTATATTCATCCTCAATTAGCTGACTGCGGATAGTCTGCTTTAAAAGGGTCGATGACACAAACAACCATCTCTTATTAGCACATACACTCGAGGCTACGATAGATTCCGTTTTCCCGACACGTGGCATCCCTCGTATCCCAATCAATTTATGACCTTCCTGTTTAAATAGCTCGGCCAGGAAATCGACAAGCAAGCCTAGTTCATCACGAACAAACCTAAAAGTGTTTTTCTCATCAGCATCGCGCTGAATATAACGTCCATGCCTGACTGCGAGGCGATCACGCAATTTAGGTTCCCTAAGCTTAATGACCTTTATCGTATCCATCGTACGGAGGATTGACTCGAACCTTTCTATATTACGGCTGTCTTTCGCCAACAAAAGTAACCCCCGCCTGCCTTCATCGACCCCGTTGATGGTGATGATATTAATGGAAAGCATACCCAGAAGGGATGATATATCCCCTAATAAACCAGGACGGTTGACTTGAATTTCATATTCAAAATACCATTCTTTATTATCCACGATAACACTCCTTAAGCCTAAAAGTCTTTACCCTCTCAGGGGCAAAAAACTCATCCATCGGAAATTTCAAGGTCTGAACACTTTAATAGTAATTGTCTAGCTTCTATAATATAGCATTTCGTGATAAGTTAAAAGGAAAAACCCTAGAAAAATATTCATTTTTATATAAGGGGATAAATAGACATCCACTTCAATCCAAAAGGCCCTGTTATTTAATAACAGGGCCTTTTGGATTGATATTTTACTTCGTTCCATTGTTCTCGACTAACCTGACCATGACGCTTGCCATGGCATGCTTTTCTTGATCGTTTGCGACCGACCAAAGATCAGCAAGCACTTTTTCTTGATCATTCTGGGGCTCAACCTGATTAGCCAGGTAATCACCGATTTCGAAAGCCAAGTTGTTAACAGCACTTTCTGACAAACCTTGTTGTTCACCTTGATTTAATCTGTCGCCTAAGAAATTTTTCCATTGATCCCAATTGTCCAGTACAGACATGAATGGTCACCCTTTCCTTCAAAATAGTACATAGATATTTTGTGAAGGAACCGAGAAAATTATACATGTCTAAAAAAAATCATGTGTACCATCCGCCATTTACGCCTAAGATTTGCCCGGTTATATATGACGACTTGTCGGAAAGCAAATAGTATACGGCCTCTGCGACTTCTTTGGAATGCCCCATTCTGCCCATCGGAATATCGCCTTTGATGATTTCCAGGTCTTCCGCACTGAATGATTCGAGCATGGAAGTGGAAATCGCACCGGGGGCAACGGCATTCACCCGGATTCCATTGAGCGATACTTCTTTGCTAAGCGCCTTGATAAAAGCATTTTGACTGCCCTTGACCATAGAATATAACACTTCACAAGATGCACCTGTCTGCCCCCAAATCGATGTGACCGCAACGATGGCAGCCTGTTCTTGGTACATGAGCTTTGGAAGCAGTTCCTTTGTTAATTGGAAAGGGCTCGTTACATGCAGCTGGACCATTTCATTAACGATTGTCTCATCCATGTCCGATATAAGCCCATAATAGCTATTGCCACTATTAAGGACGATTGCATGGAGGGCAAAAATATTTTCCGCCAATTTCTTGTATCCATCCGCTGCAGCCAAATCCGCTTGAACCGGAATAAGTTCGACTTGATGAGGCTTCAGCTCTTCAATCAGTTCAAGTATCGCTTCTTCATTGCTGTTATAATGTAAATAAAGTGAGTAATTCTCCTCGGCGAGCTTTATAGCTATTTCCCTGCCGATTCCTCCGCTGGCTCCAGTAATAAGGGCAAAACGTTTCCCCACATTGCCGCCCCCTTTATATTATTTAGGAAGTACCTGGCAGACAGTCATCCGTTGATCGGATATTAAGTCCTTGGCGACCTCCCTGATATCTTCAATCGTTAGTTTTTCCAATACCGATACAACATCGAACAAGTTCATATCATTGAATGCATATCTGGTGAATTGATTCGCTATATATTCCGGCGAATTCAGGGAGCGAAGGAAAGAACCGATTTTTTTCTTGATTGTCCTTTGCAGGCTTTCTTCATTCAGGCCAGTTCCGGCTTTTGATTTTTGCAGGATACCAAATAAAGACTCCCTCAACTCATCAGGCTTGGCACTGTCCCCGCCAATTAACGCAAACCCAAAACCTTGTTCCTGTGTATAATCATAAGAGAAGGTTTGATCGATCAACCCTTCCTCATATAGCTCCTCATGCAAAGGTGAACTCTTGCCAAATAGCATTTCCAAATATATATTGGTCGCCAATTCCCTTTTCAAAAGCTGTAAACCGGATTGGTGCACATTGATGGCCTTGATGCCCAGCATCACTTTTGGTGTCTGGACATTCATTCTTAAGACTTCCTTATCCTTGGCAACGACTTCCGGCTCTTCGTCAAATTTACGTTCCACTGCAGGTTGTTCGTTGTACCCTTTATTATTTTGATTATCCCTAATCAATTTCATGGTGCTTTCGACATCTACCGGTCCTACAACGAATAGGAGCATGTTGCTAGGATGGTAAAAAGTATTATAACATTCGTAAAGCATATCCTTCGTAATATCCGCAATCGATTCCACAGTTCCGGCAATATCGATTTTCACTGGGTGTTGATGATACATATTGGCTATCGTCCCGAAATATAATCGCCAGTCTGAATTATCATCATACATATTGATTTCCTGCCCAATGATTCCTTTTTCCTTCTCTACCGTCTTTTCCGAAAAGTAAGGTTCCTGGACAAAATCAATTAAGGTAGTTAGATTCCTATCGAAATCGGACGTACTGGAAAATAAATAGGCTGTACGGGTGAAAGAAGTAAAAGCATTTGCGGATGCTCCCTGCTTTGAAAATTGCTGAAAAACATCACCATCTTCCTTTTCAAATAGCTTATGTTCAAGGAAATGGGCGATCCCATCAGGTACTTTGGAGAATTCCGTTCCATTCAATGGTTTAAAATGGTTGTCAATTGAACCATAATTAGTCGTGAAAGTCGCAAATGATTTATTGAACCCACTTTTCGGAAGTATATATACTTCTAGACCATTATCCATTTTTTCATGGAAAAGTTCTTCTTTCAATTGAGTGAATGCTATTTTTTCCATTACCCTTGCACCTCCGCTTCCGTTAGGAAATAAATCGTATCAAGCTGAATTTTTTGACCGACTGCAATGATTTCTTCCTTTGTCGTCCGCTCTGTTTTTGCAAACCAATCATCGAGCGATATATCCTGCCCGGAAACCACATTATGATATAAAATTTCCACAAGACCTCTCGAAACGTCAATGGTTTCAAGGAGTTGGTTCTTAACGACCGCCTTTGTCTGTGCCAGTTCCTCTTCGGAAAAGTTCCCTTGCTTCATTTCCTTCATTTGTGCATGGATGATATCCAATGCCTGCTTGTAGTTGGCATTCTCAATGCCCGCCATGACCATTAAAAGTCCTTTATGACTTTCGAGCCTTGAAGCTGCATAATAAGCAAGGCTGGCTTTCTCCCTGACATTAATGAAAAGTTTCGAATGTGAAAAGCCACCAAAAATCCCATTGAATAGCTGAAGAGCATAATAATCCGGATCACCGTATGCAACTTGGGTTCGATAACCGATATTCAATTTACCTTGTTTCACATCCGAATTTTCGATGATTTCTTTTTCCTTCTCCACTACCTTGCCCGGCTTCCTTTGCAATCTTACAGGCACTCGTTCTTGCAACGACACATACTTGTCAGCTAGAGCCTCCACTTCCGATTCATCGATGTCACCGATTACATATAAATCGATTTCATCCTCCGTCAGCACTTTCTTATAATAGGCGTAAAGGGATTCCGGTGTTATCGTTTCCAAGTCTTGAAGATTGCCGCTCGCTTCTAGAGCATATGGTTCGTTTTTGCACATTTCCTCTACAAGGCGTGTAGCTGAGTATCGCATCTTGTCATCGGAAAT
This sequence comes from Peribacillus aracenensis, assembly GCF_025175645.1. NCBI lineage: Bacteria > Bacillati > Bacillota > Bacilli > Caryophanales > Bacillaceae > Peribacillus > Peribacillus aracenensis. Next base: position 501,433 of record NZ_JANZMJ010000001.1, on the reverse strand, counting down.
GGATTGAATCCGCTGTTTTAAAGAACGGATTTCATTGGAAACCGTTTTAGAGTCAAAGGCTTCGCCGTTCTTCTTCGGATTAAAGATCACTTCCGATAATAACCCAAAAGCCTTTTCGAGAAGCGGGGTTGAATCACTAAGGAACTTTTCATTGACGATATCGATCGTAAAACTTATGATTTGATATTCTCCTTTTTTAGCAACATCGACATAAAACCCTGCTCCATATAAATCATCAAGATAAGATTGAAGCTCGGGTGTTGTAGGGTATTTACTTGTATTGCTTTGTAACACATATGGCAGTAATGCACGATATGTAACGTCCTCTTTTGTCAACGGGGCTTTCATCTTCAGCACGAGAGTATTCGTTTTATATTTATCCGTCTGGACCACATGAAGCTTGTAGCCGCTTTTTTCCGTAATTGTATCGGAAGCAATAGACATGAATAATCCTCCTCATTATATAAATCACCTTTATTAGCTTATTGTTTGTAGATTGGAACCCTTTTAAACATCTACTTAAAATATACATGTGAAAGGAAAAATCATGCAAGTTACAGCTACTTTTTTTGGTATTTCACCAGCCTCAGCATCACTTATGGCTCAATCTAAAAAGAAAAAACCGGCCAGCAAAGTTTGCTGACCGGTTAAATACTTATCTTTTCCCTTTGATGTATGGCTGTCCGGATGCTTTCGGAGCATCTGCACGTCCAATGAAACCAGTTAGTGCGATGATCGTCAGAACATAAGGAGCGATCAAGAGATAAACCGATGGAATATCCTTGAAGAAGGGAAGGCTCGAGCCAACGATACTTAAACTTTGTGCCAAACCAAAGAATAACGCAGCACCCATTGCCCCGATCGGGTGCCACTTACCAAAAATCATTGCGGCAATGGCCATGAAACCTTGACCATTAATTGTTGCATGATTGAATTCATTCGAAAAGATGGTAGCATAAATCGCTCCGCCGATACCGCCAAAAGCACCTGATAATAAAACGGCGGCATAGCGGATTTTCGTAACATTGACACCCATCGTGTCAGCAGCCATCGGATGCTCACCCACTGCACGGATCCTTAACCCGAAAGGTGTTTTATAAAGTACGTACCAAACGACAAAGGATATTAGAATCGCTATATATACGATATAATAACCATTTGAGAAAAAGATGGGCCCTATAAATGGAATATCACTTAGTAAAGGAACATCAATCCGCGGGAATGTTTCTGTGATTCTATCAGTTTGACCTTTGTCAAAAATCAGCTTCACCAAAAACATGGTCAGACCTACTGCCAACAAGTTGATGGCGACCCCACTGACCGTTTGGTCCGCCCTGAACGTAATGCATGCCACAGCATGCAGAATGGAAAACAGCAAGCCGGCAATCATTGCCGCCAAGACTGCCAGCCAAGGAGTCCATTCCCCAAATACATCAGCAAGCATTAAGTTAAAAACAATCCCTGTAAAGGCACCAATGACCATCAAGCCTTCTAAACCGATGTTTATGACACCTGCCCGTTCAGAAAACACTCCTCCGAGCGAAGTAAAAATAAGTGGAGCAGCTAGAGCAATCATTGATGGAATAATAATTTGTAATACTTGGTAAAAGTCCACTTATTTCACCCCTTTCTTAAATCGAGCGGCAATCCAACGAATAAAATAACTGGATGCGACAAAGAAAATGATCAATGCTATGACAATATCTACTATTTCACTTGGTATGCCGGTTTCTAGCGGCATATTTAAGGCACCTGCTTTCAGCCCCCCAAATAATAAGGCTGCCAGCACGACACCAATAGCCGTATTCGCTCCTAGTAAGGCTACTGCAATCCCGTCAAAGCCCATACCTGTGAACCCGCCTTTGACTGCAGCATAACCGAAAGTTCCAAGGCCTTCCATCGCACCTGCAAGCCCTGCAAACGCACCTGAAATAACCATGGAAAGTATGATGTTCTTATTTACACTCATCCCTGCATATTCGGACGCGTGCTGATTGAAACCTACCGCTTTCAGTTCAAAGCCGGTTTTTGTCCTTTCAAGAAGGAACCACATGATGATTACGCAAATAATCGCGACCACTATTCCCCAATGCATCCGGGAAAAATCCGTAATGCTTTCGAAAAAAGGAGACCGCAGTGATGCTGTATCGGCAATTCTTTCTGTTTTATCCAGTTTGTCAGTCATTACATTCCTAATTAAATAATTCGTCACATATAAAGCTGTATAATTCAACATGATAGAAACGATCACTTCATGTACGCGGAACTTAGCTTTTAAATAACCAGGGATAAATGCCCACAAGGCGCCAGCAGCTGCACCAGCTAAGATGGCAAACGGCAAATGGATGATCCTTGGAAGATCAAAAGCAATTCCGACCCAAACTGCCGCCAGCCAGCCTACAATTAATTGCCCTTCCACGCCGATATTGAATAGGCCCGTGCGGAAAGCAAAAGCCACTGCCAAACCAGCAAGGATATAAGGGATGATTGTCCTGACGGATTCCCCTACATAATAAGAATCCCCAATAATTCCATTTATCATGGAGCCATAGCCGGCAACTGGGTCATAGCCGCTTACTAACATGATTATTGCCCCAACGACCAAGCCGAGGATAACTGCTATTAACGGACTCGTTAATTTAGATAAATACTTAGACATTTTGTTTTCCACCTGCTTCCGTCCGTTTACTGCCGGCCATAAGAAGGCCAAGCTCCTGTTCAGTCGTTTCTTTCGGATCGACAATTGCGACGATTTCCCCTTCGTATATAACGGCAATTCTATCGCTCACATTCATGATTTCTTCCAATTCAAATGATATGAGAAGTACCGCTTTTCCTGCATCACGCTGTTCAATTAGACGTTTATGGATAAACTCGATCGCTCCGACATCAAGTCCGCGTGTTGGCTGTGCGGCAATCAATAAATCCGGGTTCCTATCAACTTCCCGGCCGATGATAGCTTTTTGTTGATTCCCTCCAGAAAGCGCCCTTGCCGGGGTATATTCACTCGGGGTGCGAACATCGTAACTTTTGATCAATGAACGGGCTTTTTCGAAAATTTTCTTTGAGTTCAAGATACCTGCTTTTGAAAAAGGCTTTTGATAGTAGGTTTGCAAGACAATATTTTCCCCAATGCTGTAATCGAGAACCAAACCATGCTTATGTCTGTCTTCCGGAATATGGCCGACACCTGCTTCAGTGATCTTACGCGGCTTAAGATTCCTGATCTCTTTTCCATTTAGCTTTATCGAACCTGCTGTTGTCTTCCTTAGGCCAGCCAATGCTTCAATTAGTTCGGATTGACCATTTCCATCTACACCAGCGATACCGACAATTTCTCCTGCACGGACAGTTAACTCCAAATTCCGAACAGCTGAAACGCCCCGGGAATCCTTGACTTCCAGTTCACGAACTTCAAGAACTACATCCGAAGGAGTAGCTGCCGTTTTTTCCGTCTTGAATAGAACTTCCCTACCGACCATTAAGCTGGCCAATTCGTCAGGGTTCGTTTCGTTGACATTCACTGTACCGATTCCTTGCCCTTTGCGTATAACCGTTACCCGGTCACAAACCTCCATGATTTCCTTAAGTTTGTGTGTGATTAAAATGATAGATTTCCCCTCTTTGATAAGGGCTTTCATAATATATATCAATTCCTTGATTTCTTGAGGAGTCAATACAGCGGTCGGTTCATCAAAAATCAATATCTCCGCACCGCGGTAAAGCGTCTTAAGAATCTCGACACGCTGCTGCATCCCTATTGAAATATCGGCAATTTTTGCGTAAGGGTCAACACGAAGCTGATATTGTTCTGATAGTTTCCTAACTTCCTCGCTCGCTTCTTTCAAATCGATTTTACCCGCTTTTGATGGTTCTTTTCCTAATATGATATTTTCCGTTACTGTAAAAGGGTCAACGAGCATAAAATGCTGATGGACCATCCCAATCCCTAAATCATTGGCAATGTTAGGACTGGTAATCTTGACTGGCTTACCATTCACACGGATTTCTCCCTGCTCAGGCTGATATAAGCCGAATAAAACATTCATCAAAGTGGATTTACCCGCGCCATTTTCACCTAATAATGCGTGAATCTCCCCTTTTTTAACCTGCAGGGTAACGTTATCATTTGCGACGATGCCGGGGAATTCCTTACGGATATTGAGCATCTCAATTACATATTCCACGTATTATCAACTCCTAAAATGAGTGTACATATTCTTAAATCATTTAATTGCTGCTAGTAACCTATTGATTTTTTAAAAAAACCAAATGAAAAACTACGATTCTATCATAGTTTTTCATTCGATATTTTTCAGTGCTAAGAGTTATTGGGAAAAGAAAGAATAGAGGGCAACCCTGCCTCCCTATTCTTTCTGGCATTACAGCTTATAAACCAAGTTTTTCGAATTCTTCATCCGTACCCGGAACTACGAATTCACCTGATTTGATTTTTTCTGTCCACTCTTCGACCGCTTTTAAAGATTCTTCTGTTACGTTATCTTTTGTATCGGAAATGCCTACACCATTTTCTTCGATACCATACTCAATTACTTTTCCGCCAGGGAAGTTTCCTTCTTTCGCTTTCTCGGAAAGGTCTTTAACTGCTACGTCAACTCGTTTTAGCATGGAAGTCAGTGTGATATTGTCGTCAGTTCCCGGAACTGCCCCTAATTTAGCTTGGTCGCTATCTACACCAATAACATAGATTTCTCTCTTAGGATCTTTTTGCTTTTGCTCAACAGCTTCAGTGAATACACCTTTTCCAGTTCCTCCAGCAGCGTGATAAATGATATCGATACCAGAAGAATACATGGAGCCTGCAGTGGATTTACCGATATCAGCTTTATTGAAGTCTCCGGCATATTTAACTTCAACTTTCGCATCAGGGTTTACAGATAATACCCCAGCCTTAAAACCAACTTCGAATTTCTTGATTAATTCAGATTCAACTCCGCCGATAAAACCGACCTTGTTTGTTTTCGTTTGCAATCCGGCAATTACACCTACAAGGAATGAACCTTGCTGCTCTTTAAAATTAATGCTGGCTACGTTCTTTTTATCAACAACAGTATCCACGATAGCAAAGTGTGAATCCGGACGTTGGTCAGCCACTTCACCAACAGATTCGGCTAAAAGAAAACCGATACCATAAATAAGTTGGTAATCTTCACGTACAAGCGTATTCAGGTTTTTAGCGTAATCGGCATCTGATTTAGATTGCAGGTAGTTATAGCCATCTTTACCTTTTTCCAGACCATTATCTTTACCGAATTCCTGAATGCCCTTCCAAGCGGATTGGTTGAACGACTCGTCATCCACGCCGCCTGTATCAGTTACCATCGCAACCGTGAAGTTATCTTTGTTTTTCCCATTTGAAGATTCTTTATCATCATTCTCTGAATTACCACATGCCCCTAGTAGCGTACCGGCTGCAAGAACAAGTGAAAGAGCTAGTCCTAATTTGCGCTTTTTCAATTTTTATCCCCCTAATTTACATAGTTTTTTGAGCAGGAATGTTCTGAAAAGTCATTTATGTTTGCGTTTTCACTTCTCGTTAATTTTTTTTGCTTATGTTTGATTTGAATTTACTGAATCAAAACAAACGCTTGCATTCACCCGTATGCAGAGTCAAGACCTACACACGTTTACGAAGAACATGAAAGCTGAACATATTGGCTTTAAAGTAGTTAACAGAATACAGGATAGGCTGGTCCCAATCATCCAGATGCATCTGCTTTAAAACGAGTAGTGCGGCTTCTGGAGAGCATTTAAGGATAGGAGAAACTTTCTCATGATATCCAATAGGCTCAATCTCCGCTACGGCATGCGTGATTTTCCGATGTGCATCTCTTTCCAAAATATCAAAAAGAGACTCATCATTCCGGTCAAAATTTTCTGATAGTATAGATTCAGGAATTTTGTCAATGCAGTAGACAACTGGCTCCCCATTCGCTGTCCTTACTCGCTCGATGATGACGATGCGTTCATCTGTTGAACATGAAAACCTGCGTATATCCTCTTCTGTAGGTTCTTGGGCCGTCGAGCTTAAGAAAATCGTACCCGGTTTCATTCCTGCCTCTTCAATCATGTTCGTGACACTTTTTAATTGCTCGATACCTGAAGTGAACCGAGGTTTCGGATTGACGAAAGTCCCTACTCCATGGCGGCGAATGATGATGTTTTCTTCTTCTAAAATTCGCAGCGCTTCTCGAAGTGTCGCCCTACTCACTCCCAATTTTTTTGCAAGATCGAATTCTGAAGGGAATTTTTCATTTTCCTGATAGACTCCTGCTTCAATATCCTGCTTCAGGTAATCAATGACCTGCAAATATAAATGTCGACTATCTGATTTTATTGACATACAGTTTCCCCCAGCTAATTTCTTAAGACATCAGACCTCTGATGTTGAATCATTCCTACTAATCGAAAATAATATAACATTTTTTTTGATATAAATAAATAGTGTTTTACTATTTACTTTAAAAGAATTTAGGAGAAATTACCCTTACATGTGTCTTTCAATCTAGATAAGGCCGCGGAATTTGTACGATTATTCTCCTAAATCGGATAAATTCATTTAAAAAACGCAAAATGAATGCCGCTCTGTTCAAGATGATGTTTTCCTGTATAATAGGATTTATCTTCTTTGAAGGGATGTACACAAGATGTTAAAGATTACAGAATACACGATTGAAAAATTGAATGATCCATTTGGTATTTTGTCCGGGGAACGTTACGAGTTGTTCTTGGATATTGAAGTGCCTGAAGAGGATGAGCTCTTTTCAGAAAATGGTTTATATATCAGGGTGCTTTTTGCTGCGGAAGAACAAATAGGCAAATTGATTAAATATGATATTTTTGAAAAAGGGAACGAAGGCGCACTCGAATTCGATTTAGAAGATGATGAAGAAGCGATGATTACCGACTTCTGCCTTAAACATTTGGACGAGGCGATGAATAATTAAAAAACCGGGCTGCAGCCCGGTTTTTTAATTATGATGAATGCGCTTCATCCTGTTCATCTTTAGTAACCAATACATTTCGTGGTTTACTGCCTTCATAGGGACCGACAATTCCCCTTGCTTCCATTTCATCGATCAACCTTGCTGCCCGGGTATAGCCAATCCGGAAACGGCGCTGCAGCATGGAGACAGATGCAGTCTGCATTTCTACAATCAAGGACACCGCATCCCCGTATAAATTATCTTCGACTTCACCATTAGAAGTTTCTGCAATTTCATCCGGTATCATCTCTTCGTTATATTGTGCTTTTTGCTGTGAAATGACATATGTGACAACTTCCTCGACTTCATTGTCGGATAAAAAGGCCCCTTGAACGCGAACCGGTTTTGAAGCTCCTGCAGGCAGGAAGAGCATGTCACCCCGTCCTAACAGTTTTTCGGCTCCGCCCATGTCGAGAATCGTTCTTGAATCGGTCATGGATGAGACACTAAAAGCGATCCGAGATGGGATGTTCGCTTTAATGACCCCTGTAATTACATCTACGGATGGCCGCTGAGTGGCAATTATCAAGTGGATGCCCGCGGCACGTGCCATTTGTGCAAGCCGTGTGATGGCATCCTCTACATCATTTGAGGCGACCATCATCAAATCCGCCAGCTCATCGACAATCACTACGATATAAGGCAAGAGCGGTTGTTTGGCATCTTCTTCAATGTTATACCGGTTAATATAATCATTGTAGCCTTCAATATTACGGGTACCGGAATGAGAAAATAGCTCGTAGCGCCTTTCCATTTCACTGACCACTTTTTGCAAAGCCTGTGCAGCTTTCTTTGGATTGGTCACTACAGGCGCGAGTAAGTGGGGGATTCCATTATAGACATTCAACTCCACCATTTTTGGATCGATCATCATCATTTTCACTTCATGCGGTTTTGCGCGCATCAGAATACTCGTGATAATCCCGTTAATACAAACGGATTTCCCGCTGCCGGTGGCACCAGCAACTAGTAAATGCGGCATTTTATTAAGCTCCGCCTTAACCGCTTCACCAGAAATATTCCGCCCTAAGCCTATTTGCAGTTTTGCGTCAGGCTTGTCAACTTCTTTGGCCTCTAAAACTTCCCTTAATGACACCATTGCCACTTCGGAGTTGGGCACTTCTATTCCGATAGCCGATTTCCCGGGAATCGGAGCTTCGATCCTAATATCCTTTGCGGCAAGTGCAAGAGCCAAGTCATCGGATAGGCTGACAATCTTACTTACCTTCACCCCTACATCCGGATGGACTTCATATTTGGTTACGGCTGGGCCTAAATGAACTTGAGTGACCCTCGCTTTCACTCCAAAGCTATGAAAGGTGCGCTCAAGTTTTGCCGCATTCTCATGAATCAATTGGTACTCTCCGCTTTGGTCCGTTTTTTTGGGCTGCAATAACAAAGAAAGAGGCGGTAAAAGATATTCTTTATTCTCCACTTCCGTAAAATTCATAGGCGGAACGGCGTCATCCTGTTCCTCTGCACTTTCGGCTGCAGTTTCCGTAACTACTGGAGTAATTTCGTTTTCGTCGCTATAGGCTTTATCAGCAAAGCTGGAAATAATCCGTTCGGTCGCCATTTGCTGTGTTTCCTCTTCTTGATGAAGGGGCTGATCGGTTTCCTCCACCGGATCGTTTTCCCGTTTCTTCTTTTTCACGGGATTCTTTTTCTTTTCTTTTTTGTCGTCATTCCACGTTTTCATATCATCTCTGAAAGCAGACCATTGCTTTTTGAAAAAGACGCCAAGACCCATGAAAAACTTCCCGAGGGTTTCACCTAACGTTTTCCCGGTCAATAGGACGGCACCTACAATGATAAAAAGGCATGAAACGATTTTCGATCCAGCTTCGTCGAATAAAAAGTATGAGGCTGCAAATAATATCGCTCCAATCATACCTCCCCCGAGGTCCTTTGTGCTGGCCTTGCCGGTCACTTCCATCCAGAATAGTTCCCATGTATTCGAAATGACACTTGGCTTCGTAAACGGCCCTCCATCTGCAAGCATGTTAAACAGTGTCACATGACTTAGCAGGAGCATGCTCGCGACAAGAAAATACATCCCGACGAATTGCCGTTTTAACAGGTATGGGACCTCCCTCTTTATCATCAAATAGAAGCCAGCTGCAATTGCTCCCAACAAAAAGAGGATATACCATTCCCCCATGAAGAAGCGGATTAAAAAGACCGTCCCGTTTCCCACAGCTCCAAGCTTGGCAATGGCAATGATGGCCAAACCTATTATAGTTAGGCCGATCAATTCATATTTAAGCGTTAGTTTTAATTTCTCTGTACTATTCTTTTTTCTGCGTTTCTTTTTTGCCATAATATCACCTGATTCTTCATGAAACTATTCTAACTTTTCTATTCAACATCACTACATGATTTCCCTTCTAGAAACAAATGTTCGCTCCCTGATTATATCAAATATATTTGTACCTGTCCTTGATATATATACCATTTATTATTTAGACGAACATTTTGCCCACATAATGAATAAAGCAGCCAAGCGGCTGCTGATTTTCATTCCAGTATATCATAATTTACCTCAGTTAGTCGTTTTTACTAATGATTCATCTGTTCGAACACATTTATGACAGCCCCCGGCTGGATGTGTACATTCATATAATCTTCAGGATCCGTGCTTACAATTCGATCAATGCGAAACGTGCGGCCTCCGTCATGTTCAACCATTACATGTACACCATTATAGATCATTTCTATTAAATTTGCCGTCTTTTCATGGTGATGAGGGAAAATTATTTCTTCAGGAACGATCGTATAAAGCGTCATTGCAGAAGCCCCTCCTCTTCCCCGGCAATTTTTGGCCTTCTTTCTTCCATGAAGCTATTTAGTTTTCTCATGGCCTGGCCTACTCCTCCTACATCATCGATCATACCAATTTCAACTGCCTCGGCCCCGATTACATTCGTGCCGATATCCCGGGTTAAGTTTCCTTTAGCAAACATTAAATCCTTAAAACTTTCTTCCGATACGTTAGAGTGCCGTGTAACAAATTTAATGACTCTTTCCTGCATTTTATCCAAGTATTCAAAGGTTTGAGGCACGCCAATGACTAGCCCTGTCAAACGAATGGGATGAATCGTCATCGTTGCTGTTTCTGCTATATAGCTATGGTCACACGAAACCGCAATCGGCACACCGATCGAGTGACCTCCCCCAAGTACAATCGAGACGGAAGGCTTTGAAAGGGAGGCCAGCATTTCTGCGATGGCTAGTCCCGCTTCGACATCTCCTCCGACTGTATTTAAAATGACAAGCAGCCCCTCTATATTTGGATTTTGTTCAATTGCCACAATTTGCGGAATAACATGTTCATATTTGGTCGTTTTATTTTGAGGCGGCAGCTGCATATGTCCTTCAATTTGTCCAATGATCGTCAAACAATGGATTTTTGAGTCTTGAGATAGTTGCGGAACATTAGTAGCCCCCAGCTGCTGGATCTTTTCGATTAAAGTTGAATTCTTACCTTCCTGTTTGCCTTCATTTTCATTTGGTAATGGTGCATTATCCACTATGCCAACCCCTTTCTCTTAAGCCTATAGCTTTATTATGTCTCGAGTCTCGGACTTCATTCTTCAAGATATAAGAGGTTTGACACAGAAAAAAGAACCCCTGACTGTTTAAACCAGGGGTTCCTTACTTAATATTCCATAATTATAGGTAAAATCATTGGGCGGCGTTTCGTTTTCTCATAGAAGAATTGGTTTAATGCATCACGCATTTCCTGCTTCAGCGTGGACCAATCAAAAGGTTGGCGCGACCCATTTTTCTTTACGATTTCACTTACTATTTCAGTTGCTTCCCCAATCATTTTTTCAGATTCGCGAACATATACGAAGCCCCTTGAAATGATTTCAGGTCCTGCTGCAATGCTTTTATCCTGACGGTTCAACGTGACCACTACAATCAAAATGCCATCCTGGGATAACAAGCGACGATCACGAAGAACGATATTACCCACATCTCCGACACCACTGCCATCTATCAGGATATTTCCTGCAGAGACTTTGCCGGAAAGACCCATTTTATTGCCCTTTAGTTCGATGACATCACCTTTTTCGGCAATGATGATGTTTTCACGTTCAATTCCCGCAGCAACCCCAACTTTTTGATGGGCATATAAATGGCGGTATTCCCCATGTACAGGGATCAAGAATTTAGGATTCATCAAATTGATCATCATTTTAAGTTCTTCCTGGCTTCCATGCCCTGTTACGTGCACTTTGTATTTATTTGCAGATACCACTTCAGCACCTACCCTGTAAAGCAAATCGACGGTTTTGGATAAAATAAGTTCGCCGCCCTGTAGGGGTGATGCACTGATCAAAACTGTGTCTCCCTTTTTGATCGTCACCTGCTTGTGGGTCTGTTTTGCCATTTTTTGCAGTGCCGCTATGGGCTCCCCCTGATGACCTGTCGATAACACGACGATTTCACGGTCGTCATACTGGCGAATTTCATTAATCGGGATTATCAGCTCTTCTTCAACCTTTAAGTAGCCAAGGTTCAGGGCTGTTTCATAAACGCGTTGCAGGCTTTTTCCTACAACTGCCACTTTTCTGCGACTTGCTGCCGCTGCATTGAAAACATGTTGAATCCGGTTAATGTTCGAAGCGAAGCACGCTACGATGATCCTTCCGGAGGCTGCATGAAAAACCTCTGTAATATCTTTGGCCACAACTGCTTCCGATGTCGTATAACCTGGCCTCTCGGCACCGGTACTATCCGAAAGCAAGCATAGGACACCTTCTTCACCGATACCAGCCATTTTACCGATTTCCGGTTTATATAAATCAGTTGCTGCTTGATCGAATTTGAAATCCCCAGTATAAACGATTGCACCTTCACGAGTGTGGATCACGACTCCGACGGAATCGGGAATACTATGGTTTGTCCGGAAAAAAGACACAGCCGCTTGAGGGAAACTTAAAAGAGAATCCGAATCGATTTCAGTGAATGTTGCCCTGCCGTTAAAGCCATCTTCCTTTAATTTCGTTTTAATTAAAGCTAGTGTAAGCTTTGTTCCATAAACAGGTGCCGGTAAATATTTCAAGACATAAGCAAGTGCTCCCATATGGTCTTCATGACCATGGGTAATGAATATCCCCTGCACCCTTTCCTTATTATCCATCAAATAAGAAATATCAGGAATGACCGCATCGATTCCGAGCATTTCGTCTTCTGGCAGCATTAACCCTGCATCAAGAAGATAGATGTCCTCGTTCACCTCAACGACGTACATATTTTTACCAAGTTCCCCTTGTCCTCCAAGAGAAATGACTTTTATTCCATTATTTTTATCTTTAACCAATCGAATATCCTCCTTAAAAATTCCCGTTCATAATTTCCCAATGAATTCATTATAACCGATGTTCAAAAAACATGACAACACTTACCATTTTCAGAGGGACATTTTCATATAATTCAAAAAAAACAACCTATTATGCAAGAGATCCTTTGTACTTTTATCCAGTTTCGATCGATAATAAAAAAACTCAAATATTTTCATCTCGAAATCGGAAAGGATATCCCATTCATTTACATCTTTATGTAAAAACAAGCCAATCTTCAACGATCAGCTTGTTCCGTGTCTTTTTATTTATTTAATACCTTTGTTAATGCAAGGCGCTCCTGTTCCGTCAATGGCACGATTGGAAGTCTCACCGAGCCAACGTCAATTCCATTTAACTGAAGCGCTGTTTTGACAGGTGCAGGGCTTGGCGCTGCAAACAAACCTTTTATAAGCGGTAACAGTTCCTGATGCAGCCTCGCTGCCTCTTTCAAATTCCCACTGATGAAGGCCTCCACTATTTTCTGCAACTCATTACCGGCAATATGTGAAGCAACCGAAACTACACCCACACCACCAATAGCCAATACTGGGAGTGTTAATGCGTCGTCCCCACTATATAACGCAAATTCTTCATCCGTACCGGCTATGATTTGGGTCATAGCGTTTAAATCCCCGCTCGCTTCTTTAACGGCTACGATATTAGGAATTTTTGAAAGGCGGATGATCGTTTCCGGTTCAATGTTAATCGAAGCGCGCCCAGGGATATTATATACCATAACAGGGAGAGTCGTACTAGCAGCAATAGCCTTAAAATGCTGGTACAGACCTTCTTGATTCGTTTTACTATAATACGGTGCCACCAGCATTATCGCATCGGCGCCATTTTGTTCCGCTTTTTTTGTCAACTCGATGGAAGCATACGTATTGTTGCTTCCTGTCCCCATGATGATGGGCACACGTTTTTCTACAACCTTAGAAACATGACGCAATAACGCAATTTTCTCCTCCGAAGATAAAGTTGGAGATTCCCCTGTCGTTCCCGAAAGCACAAGCGAATCGGTTCCATTCTTTAATAAATAATTAACCAATGAAGTCGTCTTTTGAAAATCGACATTTCCCTTGCCATCGAAAGGGGTGACCATTGCGGTTGATACTCTACCAAATATCATCATCTAACACCTCTTTAATTTTTAAAACCTTTATTCATTAAAAAGCCAAATCATTGGACTTCCCTTTCATGCAATTGAAATGCATAGTGCAGGGAATTAACAGCTTCTATTAAATCTTCCTCTTTCACAAGTACCCAAATTGTCGTATGGCTATCCGCAGACTGGAGAATGGCAATTTCCTTTTCGGAAAGCGCTGTGACAATCTTCGCTGCAACGCCTGGCACTCCATTTATACCTGCACCGACTACTGAAACCTTGGCACAATTTCTTTCAATGACCGGTTCATGACCAAGCTCGGCCAAAATCGAGAGGGCATGTTCTGTCATCTCTTCCGAAACGGTATACACTACGCCGCTTGGATATATATTTATAAAGTCCACTGAAATAGAGGCATTGGCCATTGCTTTGAAAACTTCTGCCTGCAGATTATATTGATCTTTTTTCGCACGTACCTTGATTTGAGTGATTTTTGGTACATGGGCAATCCCGGTCACGAGCCTTTCACGGATGTCACTGCCCTGGCTTCCCTTGTTCATGCTTGTAACAAGGGTCCCCAAACCTTCACTGTATGTTGACCTTATCCGAATCGGGACTTTCGCCTGCATCGCAATTTCAACAGCTCGCGGATGAATGACCTTCGCCCCTTGATATGCCATATTGCAAACTTCCGTATATGAAACGATTGATAATGGACGAGCTTGATCGGCAATACGTGGATCTGCCGTCATGATTCCTTCCACATCCGTAAAAATATCGACCCGTTCAGCTTGCAATGCTGCACCTAATGCAGCGGCAGAAGTATCACTTCCACCACGGCCGATGGTCGTGATGTCCCCGTTTTTAGCCGCTCCCTGGAAGCCTGCAACAACGACTACATCCTTTACCTCAAGTTCCTTCATGAGACGGTCGCATTTCATTTCGATAATTTTCGCACTTGAATAGTCGGTATTCGTCAAGAATCCCGCTTGAGCTCCAGTATAAGCGACCGCATCAATACCATGTTCCAAGAGCATGTTCGTGAATATGACAGATGATATCGTTTCTCCAACTGACATAAGTAAATCCTGTTCCCGTTTTGAAAGGCTGGCTTTCATTCCATTTACTAGTGAAAGTAAGGTATCCGTTGCATAAGGATCGCCTTTTCTTCCCATTGCTGAAACCACAACCACCACTTTATAGCCTTCTTTAATCGCATTTTCAATATGCCCCTTGGCAAATAAACGGCTTTCCTCATCACGAACGGATGTCCCACCGTACTTCTGGACGATAATTTTCATAATATGCACCCCAAATATAAGCCAGCTTCCCAATCCGGGAAGCTGACAAAAACTCTCTATCCTATTGGAATTTAATTTTTTATCTAGATTAAAAATAAATTATTACTTAACGGTAACCAAACCTAATTTTAAAAGGCTCTCAGCAATTTGAACTGAATTCCAAGCTGCTCCTTTTAATAGATTATCGGAAACCACCCATAAATGGAAGCCTTTATCTTCATCCAAATCTTTGCGAATCCGACCGACGAATACATCATTCTTGCCGACGGATGAAGCAGGCGTAGGGTAAACTTGTTGCTCGGGTTCATCTTCTAGCACTATTCCAGGTGCCGTTTTCATTAAATCCTTGATTTGAGAAGCCGCTATGCCTTCTTTTTCAACTTCAATGTATACAGATTCCGAATGACCTGTTACAACAGGAAGCCTCACACAAGTTGCAGCCACTGGAAGGTCTTGCATATGCATGATTTTCTTTGTTTCATTAATCATTTTCATCTCTTCGAATGTGTACCCGTTATCTTGGAATTTATCGATTTGGGGAATGACGTTAAATGCGATTTGATAATGCTTTTCGTCCCCTTTTACGGGTAAAATCTTCGGATCTATTTCTTTTTCATCAAGCAAGTCGCGAGCCTGTTCCTTTAATTCATTTATCGCTGCTGCACCTGCACCCGAAACAGCCTGATAGGTTGAAACAACAATTTTTGATAAGCCGTATGTCTTGCGGATCGGTTCTAATGCCACAACCATTTGGATAGTTGAACAATTCGGGTTTGCAATGATCCCATTATGCTGTTTCAAGTCTTCTTCATTTACTTCAGGAACGACTAGCGGAACATTTTCATCCATGCGGAATGCGCTCGTATTATCCACTACTATCGCACCGCGTTTCACTGCTTCTGGAGCCAATTCCTTAGACACGCTTCCTCCAGCACTGAATAAAGCGATATCTATGCCTTCAAAGCTTTCAGGTTTTGCTTCCTGCACTTCGATTTCCTCGCCCTTAAACGTAAGTTTGATTCCAGCGGAACGAGCCGATGATAAAAAGATGATTTTCTTTATCGGTAAGTCCCTTTGTTCGAGTGTTGAAATCATTTGTTGTCCTACCGCTCCAGTTGCTCCCACAACTGCAATACGCAATCCCTGTGTCTCAGTCATTTATCCATACTCCTTTTCTATCTCTTAAATTAATTATTTACTGGATTTACTGCTTCTTGTTCAGAATATCATTTATTTTATCACATTAACATTCCAAAGGGTCGCACTTTAACAAAATATTCTGGTAGTGGAGTGGTTTTTCATAACTTCAACCTACAAATTTATGCATATATGTTAGTCGTTAGAATGCGGGATGGAGGCAGAAATACTTGTTCAGACTAAATCATCCTTGAACCTTTCGACGATGACAGGTTGAATCTGTTCCCTTTCCAGTGCAGCTATGATCGTATCCCTTATCATGCTCATCCTTGCAACCATGGAACTTGGTTTGCCTGTGGGATTATCCTGGCCATATGGAACGAAATAAATATCTTTTGCAGCCATCAGCCTCATTAGATTGACACCATTTAACCCAAGTGCATCATTCGTTGAAATCGCGACCACGACCGGACGGTGATTTCTCATCGTCGCTTTTGCTGCCATAAGTACAGGCGAATCGGTAAGAGCATTTGCCATCTTACTCATTGAGTTACCCGTTAAAGGAGCGATCACCATGCAATCAAGTGGCAATTTAGGTCCTAAAGGCTCTGCTTTGACGATTGTATCAACGACATGATTCCCCGTCAATTTTTCTATTCTTTCGACCCAATCCTCGCCCTTTCCAAAACGGGTTTCCGTGTTTTGAACTGTCGATGTTACGATTGGAATGACTTCCGCCCCTTCATCTACAAGTTTTTCTATTTCCGGGAACACTTCATCATATGTGCAATGTGATCCTGTTAATCCAAAACCAATCCGTTTACCTTTGAGACTCATATCTTTTTCCCCTTCCTTTTCGTGAACTCGCCTTGTATCAATAGTCCCAGTGCATTCGCTAATATCTGACCAGCTGTTTTCGGGGCAACTATTCCCGGCAGGCTTGGTGCCAACAGCGCCTTAATTCCCCTTTTTTCAGCGTAACGAAAATCAGTCCCCCCCGGTTTTGAAGCAAGGTCGATGATTAATGTATGAACGGGCATTTTAGCTATAACTTGTGCGGTAATTATCGGAAAAGGAATCGTATTGATACATATATCAACATTTTTCATTTCAGCAGCCAGATCATTTAAATGAAAAGGGGCTAATGCCATTTCACTGATCCTCGCAATATCTTCGCTTTTTCTTGCCCCCACCTTCACTTTTGCTCCCAGTGCATGGAATGACCGGGCTACACTCATACCGACCCTTCCCAGTCCGATAACGGCTACATTCGATCCATGGATCGTAAAATCCGTATGTTGAATGGCCATCATGATCGTACCCTCAACAGTTGGAATCGAATTATAAATAGCCACATCATCACGTTCGAACAATAGTACAAGTTTGCGATCCACTTTCTTGAATATCCCATCGAGGTAATCGTTACTGATTCCTGCATAAAAAGTGCAATGTTCCGGGGTCTTTTTTATCATTTCTTCAGTTAAAACAACCTCTTCACTGGAAAAAATCGTTTCTACTTTCCCATCTGAATCGGTGCCCCGGACAGGCAGGATAACTGAATCTATTTCCTTGAAATTTATATCTTCCATTTTTTCCTTAACCGCTCCGGTAAAAGCATGGTCGAGCTGTTCAAAACCTACCAATAATAGCTTTGCATCAAGCTCTGTCAGTTTACGGACAACTTCAAGCTGACGCGCATCTCCACCAATTACAGCGATTTGCATGCCTGTGAGCATTAAAACCGTCACCTTCTTTATATAAAAGATCCTAAACATTCCTTGCCCTGTGATATAATCCCTTCAGGAAGCAATTCGATTTTTGCTACATTCTCTAGTTACCCTGCCATCTTATGTTTTTAGTTAAAAAACGGTGATAAGAAATCAAAAAACGCCTTAGCTATTGCCAGCTAAGGCGTTTTCGGGATTGCATTTCGTGAAATTCCAAGGAGTAGGCGCGAGCATCATCATCCATCCATTTGCTCTCCGTCTTTAAGTGAAAGTCCTTCTTGAAAATCAATGATGACCATATCCGCACCAATTTTTTTTATGTGATCCCATGGCACTCTTATTTCACTGCCACTCCTTAAAAGGCCAAACCATTTGACGGATGGGATGATCAACGAGGTAATTTGTCCAGTTTCATCTATTTCCAAATCCGTCTGACCAAGGATTCCTAATCTTTCCGCCCTATTCACATCGACTATTTCCTTACCGCTCAGTTCGCTTAACCTCATATTTGGTTCCCCCTTTTTCGTCTTCTATTCAATCTATATCCGAAAAAGGTAAACTTAGAAGGCCTTTATCCAAATATTGTCCAAAACACTGGCCCCTTCCACATTCAAAGAAAAAAAGCCTGACCTCCCTTTAACAAAAGGAAGGTTCAGACTTAATCGTTATTATTTGTCCCAGTTTTCCAGCGGGCTCACTAATGACAAGGAATGCTCCGTAAAGATCTGATTTGCCAATTCATTGACGGTATCCTCTGTCACTTCGTCAATCTTGGTGATGATATCATCTAGGGTACGATGCTTACCCAACATTAGCTCATTTTTTCCGTTCCGGCTCATGCGGCTATTCGTGCTTTCAAGGCTGAGCATCAAACTTCCTTTAAGTTGCTCTTTACTATTACGTAATTCCTTTTCCGTAATGCCATCCCTTTTTAAAGTATCCAATGTTTCCTGAATGGTTTCATACAGGCTGTCAAGCTGGTTTGTGCCTGTCCCCCCATATACTGTCACCATTCCGCTATCTTGATAGCTGGAATGATAGGAATAAACGGAATAAGCAAGGCCGCGTTGCTCCCTGACGTCCTGGAATAGGCGGCTACTCATGCTTCCCCCAAGAATATTATTTAAGGTAATCAGGCTGTATGTTTTATCATTGCCGATTTCCAACCCTTTGTAACCAAGGCATAAGTGGGCTTGTTCCGTATCTTTTTTACGGGTAATCCTATTTTCATGGAAGGAAGGTTTGACCAATTCAAGACGGTCTTCCCCTCCTTGATATGAGCCGAAGTAGTTTTCGACCTCCTGAATCAATTTTTCATCCACATTCCCAGCAATGGACACTACTACTTTATCGGGTGTGTACATGTCATGCACGTATTTTTTTAATGTATCACTATTGAAAGTTTCAAGCGTATTTTCCGTTCCAAGTATAGGATAGCCAAGGGGATGGTTTTCATATACCGCCTTGCTTAAAAGGTCATGGACAATATCATCGGGTGTGTCTTCGTACATTTTGATTTCTTCGTAAACGACATTTTTTTCTTTTTTCAATTCTTCCCCATCAAATGTTGAGTTGAAGAACATATCAGCAAGGATTTCAAGCGCATAGCTTGCATGGTTATCCATTACTTTAGCATAGTAGCATGTATACTCTTTTGAAGTGAATGCATTAACCTGACCACCAATACTATCGAACGACTCGGCAATTTCACGCGCATTTCTCGTAGTTGTCCCTTTGAAGAACATATGCTCAAGGAAATGTGAAACCCCATTCAATTCTGGTGTTTCATTTCTTGAACCTGTTTTGATCCATACTCCAATTGCTGCTGAGCGCACAGTTGGAATATTTTCCAATACAATTCTAACTCCATTTTGACACGTGTATTTCTTAATCAACTAACATTCCTCCCAATCATTCTATGCTGCTTTCGTTACCAATGTTTTATGGATTCGATCGCTCTTCATCTACTGCTTCCGAAAGTGTAACAACATCTAAATCTTTCTTTTTTATTTCAATTATTAACGTCTCCAATGACTTTGCAGTAGATTCCGTCGGATGCATCAATATAAATGCTCCAGGGTGTATCTTAGAAAGCACCCTTTGTTGAAGGACTTCAGGGCTTGGCTTTTGCCAGTCGATCGTATCCACACTCCACATGGCGGTCTCCATACCGAAAGAATCGGCGATTTTCACTGTTTCATCCCGGTAGCTTCCACTTGGTGGTGCGAACCATTTCATTTTCAAACCTGTTACCGCTTCAATGACTTCATTCGTTTTTCGAATTTCCTCACGTGTAGCTTGTGCGGATATGTTTTTCATATCGGGATGTGAATAAGAATGATTTCCAATTTCATGCCCGCCGCCCTTAATCATCTTGGCCAAATCAGGATTTTTCTTGGTCCAATTCCCTTCAAGGAAAAAAGTTGCCTTGACATTATTCTTTTTTAACACGGCCAACATATCTTGTAAGTATTCATTCCCCCAGGCCACATTGATTAAAAATGAAACCACCGGCTTTTCGGGGTGGGCCCGGTAAATCGGAGCCGGATCCAGATCCTCCATATGAATCTTTGCAGGGACCTGCTGAAATACCAGCTTATCCTTATCGAACACGCCCTCCTTCTTCATGGCTTTATACGATTCATCAATATTTACCTTCAGGCCGTTATATGCAGGAACGGTTTTCCAAACAGAATCTATTCGTGCATCCTGTGGTGCAATCTCATATTTTTTTGTTGATTCTTTTATTTGTAAAAGAAGCTCGTCTTCTTGCTTCATTGAAGCAACTGAATCATTGGTTAATTGGGTCAAATAAACTTGTGTATATGGATTTTGCACTAATAACCATGATATACCTGCAATGGCACTTATCGCAACTATCTGCTTCCATTTATTATTCATTTTTTACGCCCCCTTCATACCAAAATGTATGAAGAAAACGGACAAGGTAGAACATGACATGCTTATAACGCATCGCAATATCGATATTCCAATATTTTCAAACAAAAAAAGCATGCAGATTCACAAGGAATCGCATGCCGGATTTTCATTTTCCATTACGATTGAGAAGGATTGGCTGCCTCTTTTTGCTCTTTCAAGACCGCTTTACGGGAAAGGTTTACCCTTCCTTGCTTATCGATCTCAGTAACTTTGACCAATAATTCATCGCCAAGTGAAACGACATCTTCCACTTTTCCGACTCTTTCTTCAGCCAGTTCGGAAATATGTACCAAACCGTCTTTACCATTGAAGATTTCAACGAAGGCACCGAACTTTTCGATACGTTTAACTTTACCTAAGTATAGTTCACCCACGACGACTTCACGTACGATATCCTCAATGATTTTCTTCGCCTTTTGAATCATTGGTTCATCAGTAGAAGATATGAATACCGTTCCATCCTGTTCGATGTCGATTTTCACGCCAGTTTCTTCAATGATTTTGTTGATATGTTTTCCGCTCGGTCCAATTACATCACGGATTTTATCCGGATTTATGGACATTGTAACGATTTTTGGAGCATATTTGGATAACTGCTCACGCGGTTGATTGATTGTTGACATCATTGATTCCAAAATATGCATCCGGCCATGTTTGGCTTGTAGTAAAGCTTCTTCAAGAATCTCTCTTGAAAGACCCTCGATCTTAATATCCATTTGCAGGGCAGTAACACCTTTTGAAGTCCCTGCGACTTTAAAGTCCATGTCCCCCAGATGATCTTCCATACCTTGAATATCCGTTAAGATTGTATAGTGCTCACCTGTTTTAACAAGACCCATAGCAATACCTGCAACTGGAGCTTTCAATGGAACACCGGCATCCATCATTGCCAAAGTGCTTGCACAGATACTTGCTTGTGATGTTGAACCGTTTGATTCAAGGACTTCAGAAACAAGTCTGATTGTATATGGGAAGTCTTTATCGTTTGGAATCACAGGCTCCAATGCTCTTTCACCAAGTGCACCATGACCGATTTCACGGCGTCCTGCCCCACGGATAGGGCCCGTTTCACCAACACTGAAATGCGGGAAATTATAGTGGTGCATAAAACGTTTTGACTCTTCGGTACCAAGTCCGTCCAGAATCTGCACATCACCAAGAGCACCTAATGTACAGATGGATAGCGCTTGGGTTTGTCCGCGCGTGAACAATCCGGAACCATGAGTACGAGGCAGAATAGTAACCTCTGATGATAATGGTCTGATTTCGTCAGGATTACGGCCATCCGGACGCACTTTTTCTTCCGTGATTAAACGGCGTACTTCGGATTTGACCAATTTATTCAGGATTTCTTTGATTTGCTTTAATTTTTCTTCATCAGTCTCTTCTTCATAATGAACCAACACACGATCTTTTACTGCTTTGATGGCGTCTTCACGAGCATGTTTTTCCTGAACTTGTACAGCTTTGTTCAATTCTGCTTCACATAGGCCTTTCACTTCTGCTTCCAGTTCAGCATCCACTTGATATAAAGTGACCTGCATTTTCTCTTTGCCGATTTCAGCAACGATTTTCTCTTGGAATGCAATGATCTTCTTGATTTCATCATGTCCAAACATGATTGCTTCAAGCATGGTTTCCTCTGGTACTTCATTTGCTCCGGCTTCAACCATGTTGATAGCATCTTTAGTGCCGGCAACCGTCAGATTGATGTCACTTTTGGCTAGTTGGTCAACAGTAGGGTTAATAATGAATTCATTGTTGATTCTCCCCACTACAACTCCAGCAATTGGACCTTCGAACGGAATATCGGAAACAGAAAGTGCAAGGGAAGAACCTAGCATGGCTGCCATTTCCGTAGAGCAATCTTGATCGACACTCATGACC
This sequence comes from Peribacillus aracenensis, assembly GCF_025175645.1. Lineage (NCBI taxonomy): Bacteria > Bacillati > Bacillota > Bacilli > Caryophanales > Bacillaceae > Peribacillus > Peribacillus aracenensis. The sequence continues at coordinate 478,978 of NZ_JANZMJ010000001.1, read as the reverse complement.
ATGCTGATGATCTGAACATCGTTCCTGAAGCCATCTGCGAAAAGCGGACGGATTGGACGATCGATTAAGCGGCTTGCAAGAATTGCCCTTTCACTTGGTCGTCCTTCACGTTTGATGAAGCCTCCCGGAATTTTACCGACTGCATAAAGTCTTTCTTCATAGTTCACTGTCAAAGGAAAGAAGTCGACATTTCTAGGTTCCTTTGAAGCTGTTGCAGTACTTAATACAGCAGTTTCTCCATAACGGACTAAAACTGCCCCGTTCGCTTGTTTGGCTAATTGCCCTATCTCTACCGTTACATTACGGCCGGCCCAGTCAAATGAATACGTATGTTTTTCCTGTCCCATTTATTAAACCCCTCTCTGAATCTTCACTTAGAGGCTTAGTTTACCTAAACCTGTATTGGATTAAATCATTTATATGTGAAAGTAACTGAACTCGAGTTAAAACCAAACTATTCCTATTATGCACGAAAAAAACAAGCATTAACAGTAAAATGAATAAAAATTTCATTCATTTGATTATGTATATCCTGATCATTTATAAATGGAAAAGGACCCGGCTCCTGCCGAGTCCCAAGGACGAAGGCCCAGCCTTAAGTAGAATACGTCCAAATCATTTGATTAACATCAAAAAAGCGGGAAATTTCCCGCCTTCCTGAAAAAATTATCTACGTAGACCTAATTTGTTAATTAGTGTACGGTAACGAGTAACGTCCTTGTTACGTAGGTAAGTTAAAAGGTTACGACGTTTACCTACCATTTTTAGAAGACCGCGACGTGAATGGTGGTCTTTTTTGTGTGTGCGTAAGTGACCGTTCAAGTTGTTGATTTCTTCTGTTAATACTGCGATTTGAACTTCTGGAGATCCAGTGTCAGTATCGTGAGTTCTGAACTCAGCGATAAGTTCGTTTTTGCGTACTTGTGTAATTGCCATGTTATTATTCCTCCTAAAATTCTGTAAAATCACCTATTACCGAGCCAGCGTCGGAGTCTCGACTAGCCAAGCAATGGTTATTTTCATACATACAATAGAATACATGTTTTTCATTAAAATTGCAAGTCTTGTCTTTTATGCTTCAAGTTTTGCAAAATAGGCTATTGCATTTTGCTTATCCGTTTCAATCTGAGCGACCAATGCTTCAAGTCCGGAAAATTTCTGTTCACTCCGAAGTCTTGTATGCCATTCCACCGATACCTGGTTTCCATAAATATCTCCCGAGAACTCCAATGCATGAACCTCTACAGTGGGATACTTAGGTTTTTCTTCGTGGAACGTAGGCTTGTAGCCGACATTGCAAACTCCATTATACCATTTACCGCTTATTTTGATCCTGACGGCATATACGCCTGCAGCAGGAAAGATATAATCGTCACTTACTTCAATATTAGCGGTGGGGAAACCCAGCTTCCTGCCCCGCTTTTCACCGTGAACGACATGACCTTTCGTTAAATAGCGGCGGCCAGCCAAATGATAAAAGTCGGAAAAGTTGCCATTGCCGAGAGTTTCCCTGATTCTCGACGAGCTAACCTTTTCATCTTCAAGTGTCTGTTTTTCAACGACTGTCTGCGAAAACCTTCCCTGTGCGTAAACAGGCAAATCCTCCATCGACCCTTGACCATAGCGGCCGTATGAATAATCAAAGCCTGCAACTACGTGACGAACATTCAGCCCGGCAATGTATTCGTCAACGAACCGCTCCGGCAGTACCGAAGCAAATTCCTTGCTGAAATGGACAATGAATAAATAATCGATCTCCATCGACTCTATGATATCCACCTTATCTTCAAGTGGAGTGATATAGCGGATATTTTCCGTTTTCCTACCCAGTACTGCAGAAGGATGCGGGTCAAATGTCATGACTGCTGACTTAAGATTCATTTCATCGGCTTTTTTCTTGGCGGTTTGAATAACAATCTGATGACCTTTATGTATCCCATCAAAAAATCCAAGCGCCATTACAAGCTCGGGAAAATCATCCGAATTAAATTGATGAGGATGCTCTATTGCGATCACTTTCACCTTTCAATCTCCTCTTTCCGGCGGTAAAACGGTCTATAATTCTTGTGCCAATACTTTTACAGGTTTAATTAATCCCACTTTTGTCGGATGTATTTGATAAATGGCAATGGCCTTATCTGCTGGATCGACCATTACAAAAGGCTTTCCTTTTTCAACAACAACATCCTTTGTTTGTTCCAATACCGCACCGTTAAGTACTTTCTTTGCTACTTTATCACTAATCTGAAATTTGGGCAAATGAAATAATCCCCGCTCCAAGGGCAACAGAAATTCATCCGTTTGTCCACTTTCCATGAACTCTTCCACTTCAGCAAATGTAAAACAGTCCTCCTGCTTAAAACCTGCTGATTCAATACGCGTCAAGTCTGACATATGGGCAGGAAAACCCAGTTCTTCACCCATCATGACTGCAAGCGTCCGAATATACGTTCCTTTGCTGCATTTGACACGAAAACGAAAAGAAATGGTTTCCCCTTTAAATTCAGAACGATCATCAAGAAGGGTAATTTCATGGATGGTGACCTCCCTTGTCGGCCTCTCCACTTCTATCCCTGCACGGGCATATTCATATAACTTTTTCCCGTTTACTTTTACCGCTGAAAACATTGGCGGCGTCTGTTCAATTTTTCCAGTCAATAATTCCAGCACATCAAGGATCCGTTTACGCTGAATCACTTGATCAATCTTTTGCTCTTCCACTTTTTCACCGCTTGCGTCTTCAGTTGTCGTTGAAAAACCAAGGGTCACTTCCCCTTCATACGCTTTACCGGCTTCTGTCAAATATTCGGCTATTTTAGTTGCCCTGCCAATACAAATAGGCAAAACTCCTGTTACATCAGGATCTAAAGTACCTGTGTGCCCAACCTTTTTTGTCTTTAAAATCTTTCTTAATTTAAAAACACAATCATGGGATGTCAATCCCTTGGGTTTCCATAATGGAAGAATACCGTTCACGCTTTCACCTCATCATTTATAAAACACCCTAAACTATTATCATAAAGCAAAATGAATTCCAATTCCGAAAGGTGTTTTTCCTTTTTCAAAAAAAAGAGACCGACATCAAGAAGTGCAAAGCACTTATTGAGTCGGCCTCCTTATACTGCTTGCTTATTCCTCGTCTTTTTCAGCCGGTTTATCCTCTGAATTGATTTGGGAAATCAACGACTCGATGCGATTACCATAATCGACCGATTCATCAAATTCAAAAAACAGCTCAGGGGTTTTGCGCAGGCGGATTCTCTGCCCAATTTCTGAACGCATGAATCCTTTCGCCTTAGCAAGACCTTGCAGGGTTTTCTCCCTTTGTTCCTGGTCACCCAAAACGGAAATATAAACTGTTGCCTGTTGTAAATCGCCTGTAACCGCGACATCCGTCACTGTTACAAATCCGATTCTTGGATCTTTAATTTTCCGGCCGATAATTTCACTCAGCTCTTTTTTCATTTGTTCGCCAACACGATTTGAACGAAGGCTCATAATATCACCTCGATAGCCTAAAGCCAGTCTATATCTGTTATTGTTCGCTCTAGTTCCGGAAAAGAATCTAGAAATTTAAGGGCATTTTGAAGTTCCCGTTCAGTAGCCTTCCTTGAGGATGTTACGGTTACGATAGTAATCCTTGTCCGCTGCCATAAATCCTGAAAATCGGTCTCTGCTACAGAAATATTGAACTTCTGCTTAAGCCGTGTCATGACACGCTGTAGCACGGCCCTTTTTTCTTTCAAAGAATGGGTGTCATGGATGATGCATTCACATTGGACAGAGCCAACGATCATTTACGTTCGATCTCTTCCATTACAAACGCTTCAATTACATCGCCTTCTTTAAGGTCGTTGTAATTTTTAATCGTAATACCGCACTCATAGTTCGTTGCCACTTCTTTTACATCATCTTTAAAACGTTTCAATGCATCAATTTCCCCTTCGTAAATGACGACACCTTGACGAATTAAGCGAATTCCGCTATCACGTGTAATTTTTCCTTCTGTAACGTAAGAACCGGCAATCGTACCTACCTTGGATACTTTGAAAGTCGTACGAATTTCAGCCTGACCGATAATTTTTTCCTCGAATTCAGGGTCAAGCATCCCTTTCATAGCCGACTCGATCTCTTCGATCGCTTTATAGATGATGCGGTGAAGGCGGACATCAACATTTTCTGATTCAGCTGCACGCTTCGCATTCACATCAGGACGGACGTTAAATCCGATGACGATTGCATTCGAAGCTGTAGCAAGGATGATGTCAGACTCTGTAATGGCACCGACGCCAATGTGTATGATTTTCACTTTAGCGCCTTCCACTTCTATTTTATTCAGGGAAGCGGCCACTGCTTCCGCAGAACCTTGAACATCAGCTTTTAGAATGATGTTCAATTCTTTGATTTCCCCTTCTTTCATTTGTTCGAATAATGTATCCAGGGTTACACGGGATTTCTCATTACGTTGTGAAGCAAGTTGTCTCTGTGCACGCACTTCCCCAACTTGACGGGCCGTTTTCTCATCTTCAAAGACGATGAAACGATCGCCGGCCTGTGGCACTTCGTTCAATCCAGTGATTTCAACCGGTGTTGAAGGACCTGCATCCTTAACACGGCGTCCAAGATCGTTGACCATAGCACGAACACGTCCGAATGTATTACCGATAACAATCGGATCACCGATTTTCAACGTTCCGTTTTGAACAAGCAAAGTGGCAACCGATCCGCGCCCTTTATCCAACCGTGCTTCGATAACCGTTCCATTTGCTTTACGGGATGGATTCGCTTTATACTCCTCCACTTCACTTACAAGAAGAATCATTTCAAGCAAGCTATCGATTCCCTCACCGTTTTTAGCTGAAATTGGTACGAAAATTGTGTCTCCGCCCCATGCTTCAGAAACTAAACCATGTTCTGTCAATTCTTGCATGACACGGTCCGGATTGGCAGCCTCTTTATCCATCTTATTGACTGCGACGATAATTGGAACTTCCGCCGCTTTGGCATGGTTAATCGCTTCAATCGTTTGAGGCATAACGCCATCATCCGCTGCGACGACAAGAATGGTGATATCGGTAACTTGTGCACCGCGGGCACGCATTGTTGTAAACGCGGCATGACCTGGTGTATCCAAGAAAGTTATTTTCTTATCGTTTACTTTAACTTGATATGCACCGATATGCTGAGTGATCCCGCCCGCTTCGCCTTCAGTAACTTTTGTATGGCGTATAGAATCAAGCAATGTTGTTTTACCATGGTCAACGTGTCCCATGATGGTCACAACAGCCGGACGTTCAATCAAATCTTCAGAAGCGTCCTCAGTGACAAGTGATTCAAGGTCTGTTAGGTCAACACGAATCTCTTCTTCTGCCACTACACCGTATTCCGCACAAATCAATTCAATTGCATCTTTATCCAAAGTTTGGTTGATTGTTGCCATAACACCAAGCATAAAGAGCTTTTTAATGATTTCAGAAGGTTCACGGTGAAGTTTTTTTCCAAGTTCCATAACTGTCAAAGACTCATAAAACGTAATTTTCTCTGGAAGTTCTCTTTCTTTACGTTTTGTAACAGGTGCCTGAGGCGCTTGTTGTCTTTGTTTATTATTTTTATTCTTGTTATTGCGACCCTTGTTGAACTGACCTGTTGGTTTTTTCGTACCTACAGGTTTAACTGGTGGTTTCTTCTTCAGCTTTTCTTTATTGACTGTGCTCTTTTCATCCGCTTCAGCTTCGTACTTCGCGACTGTAGCGTTAGCTTTTGGTTCAGCAGCTTGGCTTTTATCTTCGTTTTTTGGTTTGATTGAATCGTTTAATTTATTTACAGTTGAATCGTCTAATGCTGTCATATGGTTTGTTACCTCTATATTCATTTCTTTAAGTTTATTTATTACATCCTTGCTTGAAACGTTCTTTTGTTTTGCATATTCATATACACGCAATTTTGTCATACGTTCACCCCCGTAAAATTTAATCGAGCAGCGTTCGGAGTTTTTGTGCAAAACCTTCATCCAGAACTGCGACGGCAACTCTAGCATCCTTACCTATCGCATGGCCGAGCATTGACCTGCTTTCGACTCTTTTTAAAGGAACCTGATAAAATGCGCACTTATCAGATATTTTTTTTTCAGTGTTTTTTGAAGCGTCCGCGGATAAAATAACAACTTTGGCATTACCGCTTCTAATCTCTTTAACCACTAATTCTTCACCCGAAATTAGCTTGCGTGCTCGATTGGCCAAACCTAATAGAGACATCCATTGTTGTTGTTGGGTCATGTTGTTAGTTTTTCTCCTTATTCACTAATTCAAGCAATTGTTCATAAAGGGAAGAATCGATTTGAGTACTAAGGTGATTAGCCAGCACATTTTTCTTTTTGGCCAACTCGATAACATCCCGATCAAGAGTCAAATAAGCTCCCCTTCCCGATTTTTTCCCGGTCGGATCAAGGCTGACTTCCCCTTCTTTAGATCGAACGATGCGAATGAGTTCTTTCTTCGGCTTCATTTCACCTGTTGCCACACATTTACGCATCGGGATTTTTTTTCGGCTATTCATCTTTTTCACCTCGAATTACTCGTTATCCTCTTCGAAATCTGTTTCCTCTTCAGTAACATAACTATCTCTGCTCAATAGGAATTCCTGTTCTTCCACAGGATAAATACCAGCTTCGCGGGCTTCCGTTTCACTCTTGATATCAATTTTCCAGCCTGTAAGCTTGGCAGCTAAACGGGCATTTTGTCCACGCTTACCAATTGCCAGGGAAAGTTGATAATCCGGAACGATTACAGTCGTCGCCTTTTCCTCTTCTTTAACGATAACTTCAAGTACTTTTGAAGGGCTTAAAGCATTCGCAACGAAAATGACCGGATTCTCCGACCATTTAACGATATCGATCTTTTCACCTTTCAATTCATTGACGATCGCCTGAACACGCTGTCCCTTTTGGCCTACACAAGAACCGACAGGATCGACTTCTTCGTTATCGGAGTGCACGGAGATTTTTGAACGGTCGCCTGCTTCGCGGGCAACTGACTTAATTTCCACTGTTCCATCAAAAATTTCAGGCACTTCTATTTCGAATAAACGTTTTAAAAGACCAGGGTGTGAACGGGATACAAAAATTTGGGGGCCCTTTGAAGTCTTTTCAACTTTAGTGATGAAAACTTTAATGCGGTCATGAGGTTTATACTGTTCATTCGGCATTTGCTCATTCACTGGGAGCAAAGCTTCGATTTTACCTAGGCTCACATAAATGAATCGGGAATCCTGGCGTTGAACGATACCAGTCATGATATCCTCTTCACGATCGATGAATTCGGCATAAATGATGCCCCGTTCAGCTTCACGCACTCTTTGAGTGACGACTTGCTTTGCTGTTTGTGCTGCAATACGGCCGAAATCCTTTGGTGTTACTTCCATTTCGACAATATCCTCTAACTGATAGTTGGGATCAATTGCTCTTGCTTCTTCAACAGAAATTTCCAGACGCGAATCGAACACTTCGTCAACAACGTCTTTTCTGGCAAATACACGCATAGTTCCTTTACCAAGATTCAAGTCGATACGTACATTTTGTGCTTGGTTAAAGTTACGGCGATATGCCGATATAAGGGCAGATTCAATCGCGTCGATCAAAACCTCCCTGGAAATTCCTTTTTCGTTTTCTAAAATATAGAGAGCATCCAATAACTCATTGCCCATGGTGATCCCCCTTACGGATATTTAAATTAATGATTTGCTTGACTTAAGAGAAGGTAATCGCCAATCTCGCTTTGGCTACCTTTTCGAATGGTATGACGATTGTTTTCTTTCTTGTTTTGATTCTGACTTCGAGTGTCACTTCTTCACCATCGAAACTGGTTAAGATTCCTTCGAATTCTTTTTCATCTAAAATGGGCTCATATGTTTTTATGTAAACATTTTTACCGATAGCATTAAGGAAATCCTTCTCTTTTTTCAGAGGCCTTTCAGCTCCGGGTGATGAAACTTCGAGAAAATAATTTTGTGGAATCGGATCAACCTCATCAAGCTTTTCACTGAGTTTTTCACTCACATTTCCGCAATCATCAATATCTACGCCTGTCTCTTTATCAATGTACACTCGAAGGAACCAGCTTTTACCTTCCTTCACATACTCCACTTCGACTAATTCAAGCTGCAATTCTTCAAGAATTGGTATTGCTAATTCCTCTACGACTTCCGTTACCTTTTTACTCATTTGTTTCCTCCATACGTGCGTTGTATGCGCTTGGTTTCGGATTCAAAATTAAATGGTCAATACAACACGAAAGAGTGGGTTTCCCCACTCTTGCCATTGGTTCCTCTTAGTATTTCCAATAAAAATATACCATAATCAAGATATTTATGCAAATATCATGTCTGTTTCTTCCTTTTTGGAATCAGTTTCCTCTTTAAAATAAAGATAACTGATTTTGTTCAGGCAATGACTCCAGACAGCCTTGTTTATCAAGGTATTCAAGGATGGTCTTCGAAACCTTCCCCCGTTGTTGAAGGTCTTCTTTGGAAAGGAATTCACCATTTTCCCGCGCGTTGACGATATTGATCGCAGCATTCGTTCCAAGACCAGGTATCGAATTGAATGGCGGTATCAAAGTATTTCCTTCAATTAAGAATTGATCTGCACTGGATTTGTACAAGTCCACTTTAGCGAATGAATATCCGCGTTCACACATTTCCAAAGCAAGTTCAAGAACCGTCAATGTATTCTTTTCCTTTGTGGATGCATCCAATCCCTTTACCATGATTTCTTCCATTTTTGATTTGATCGCTTGCGACCCCCGTGTCATGGCGTCGATTTCAAAATCATCGGCACGTACTGTGAAATAGGCTGCATAATACAATAAAGGCAGATGCACTTTAAAATAGGCAATCCGAACAGCCATTAAGACGTAAGCTGCAGCATGGGCTTTCGGGAACATGTATTTAATCTTCTTACATGAATCGATATACCATTCCGGCACCTCATTTTTCCTCATTTCCTCTTCGAATTCCTCCGAGAGCCCTTTCCCTTTACGAACAGATTCCATGATTTTAAACGCTAGGGAAGGATCTAGGCCTTGGTATATCAGATAGACCATAATATCATCCCGGCAGCCTATAACCTCACTTAGTGTACATATGCGGTTGTGGATCAATTCCTGTGCATTGCTCAGCCATACATCCGTACCGTGGGAAAGCCCTGAAATCTGAACAAGCTCGGAAAATGTCGTAGGTTTCGTATCTTCAAGCATCTGCCGGACAAAGCGCGTACCAAATTCCGGTATGCCAAGCGTACCCGTTTTACACATGATCTGTTCTTCGGTAACTCCTAAAGATTCAGTACTGCTGAATATTTTCATTACTTCTGGATCATCGGTAGGGACGGTCTTTGGATCGATGCCACTTAAATCTTGAAGCATCCGGATTACAGTCGGATCATCGTGACCAAGTATATCAAGTTTCAAAATATTATCGTGAATGGAATGGAAATCAAAGTGAGTTGTTTTCCACTCAGAATTCCTGTCATCCGCAGGGAACTGAATTGGTGTGAAATCATAGATATCCATATAATCCGGAACAACGATAATTCCCCCCGGGTGCTGTCCAGTCGTCCTTTTCACACCAGTACAACCGGCAACAAGGCGATCAGTCTCGGCTCCACGCATGTGGATGTTATTATCAGAGGAATACCCTTTTACATATCCATAAGCCGTTTTTTCAGCGACCGTACCAATCGTTCCGGCACGATATACATATTCTTCACCGAATAAGACCTTCGTATAGTTATGGGCCTTCGGCTGATACTCACCGGAGAAGTTCAAGTCAATATCCGGAACCTTATCCCCTTTAAATCCAAGGAAGGTTTCAAACGGGATATCATGCCCGTCTTTTGTATAAGCAATGCCACAATCGGGACAGTCTTTATCTGGCAGGTCAAACCCGGAACCTACAGAACCGTCATTGAAGAATTCGGATTTCTTGCACTCCGGACATACATAATGCGGCGGAAGCGGATTCACCTCTGTAATTTCAGTCATGGTGGCAACGAAAGATGACCCAACCGATCCCCTTGAACCAACTAGATAGCCATCATTCAAGGATTTTTTAACAAGTTTGTGGGAAATTAAATAAATAACGGCAAAACCGTGGCCAATGATGCTTTTCAATTCTTTCTCAAGACGGGCTTCCACGATTTCCGGCAGGTTCTCTCCATAAATCTTCCTTGCCATTCCATAACTCATTTGACGCATCTCTTCTTCTGCACCTTCAATTTTAGGTGTGTATAACTCATCCTTGATAGGCTTGATTTCTTCAATCATATCAGCGATTTTATTCGTGTTGGTTACCACGACCTCTTTGGCTTTCTCAGAACCGAGGAAGGAGAATTCCCGCAGCATTTCATCTGTCGTCCGAAAATGTACGTCAGGAAGCTTATGGCGATTCAGCGGATTTGCGCCACCTTGTGAATTCACAAGGATTTTACGGTAAATTTTATCATTCGGATCTAAATAATGCACATTTCCCGTGGCTACGACTGGCTTATCCAATTTTTCACCAAGCTTGACGATATTGGAGATGATCGTTTCCAATGATTTATCATCCCGTACATATTCAAGCTCAATCAAATGCTTATACACTTCCTTCGGATGGATTTCAAGATAATCGTAGAATTCGGCGATATCGACGACTTCCTCAAAACCCTTCTGCATCATCCCTTCAAAAACTTCCCCTTTATCGCATCCCGATCCGACCAAGATTCCTTCACGATACTTTTTAAGTTGTGAGCGTGGTAGTCGGGGCACACGATAGAAATAATCTATGTGTGATATTGAAATTAATTTGAAAAGGTTTTTTAAGCCAGCCTGTGTTTGCGCAATCAGCGTACAATGAGACGGCCGGGAACGCTGATAAGCGTTTCCTTTACCCATATTGTCATTAAGTTGATCATGATGGGTAATCTCCTTTTCCATTGCATCCTTTAGCATCTTCAGCATAAGGTAACCTGTAGCTTCGGCGTCATAAATGGCCCTATGATGCTGGGTCAAATCAATATCGAACTTTTTACATAATGTATTTAACCGGTGATTTTTAAACTCCGGATATAAGAAACGGGCAAGTTCCAATGTATCAAGAACAGGATTGGAAGCTTTAGGATAACCCAAGTTTTTATAGCCTATATTCAAAAATCCCATATCGAAGGCTGCGTTGTGAGCAACCAGAATCGCATCGCCCGCCCATTCCTTGAACTTTTCTAGTACTTCCGAGACTTCCGGAGCATTTTCAACAAGATCATCAGTGATTCCAGTCAATTCTATCGTCGTATTGGATAGTGGATGATGCGGATTAGCAAAAGACTCGAAGCGATCAATAATGTCACCATCACGAATTTTCACTGCAGCAAATTCAATGATCGTATCATAAACGGCTGATAGGCCTGTCGTCTCTACGTCAAACACAACATAGGTGGCATCTGCCAAAGCGATATGCGCCTCATTATAAACTATGGGTACACCATCATTTACAAGATTCACTTCGACACCATAAAGGATTTTGATACCATTCTTTTTCCCGGCACTATAAGCTTCAGGGAATGATTGGGCTCCCGCATGATCTGTAATGGCTACAGCCTTATGCCCCCACTTTGCAGCCTGGGCAACAAGCGCAGAAGTAGGCGTCACTGCATCCATTTGGCTCATTGGGGTATGCATATGCAGTTCTACACGCTTTTCCCCTTCTGGAGCCTTATCCTGCCGTCCTTGTTTAGAAATTTCATTTATATCATTTGCGATCATTACTAGGTCACGTACGAATGTATCATTTTGGATGCTGCCTTGGGCACGTACCCACATCCCTTTTTTCACTCGGGCAAGTATGGCAGCATCTTCTTTATCACGCGAAAACATTTTGACCAATATCGAGCTCGTATAATCTGTGACTTTAAAAGTCAACAGGCTTCGTCCGCTGCGTAACTCACGCACTTCTGCATCAAATACGAAGCCTTCGATAGCAATCCTGCGCTCTTCATCAATAATTTGTTCGATTCTGCGGAAATCCGCATCTTCTTTAATCGTATAGCCAATTTTAACCGGTCCATCGTAGACGGCATCGTCCCCGCCTTTTTCCGATTCTTTTTTCTGCATTTCCACTAGGGCAGCAAGTCCCTTTTCTGCGTCTTCCTTTTGTTTCTCTTCTAAAAACTTTTGGTAATCAGGATTCGAAACCGTTTCCTTCACTTCCGCTTCAAGTGTCAACGGAGGAAAACCGAATGTTTGATAGATATTCGAAATGATGCCGGAGTATTTTCGCTTCAACTGACCAGCCTCCGCATCATTCCGGGCGCTAACGATAAGCTTATATCCATTTACCGTTGGAACTTGTTCATTTAGAAGTGATAACAGTGCAGGAGACATGCCTTCAAGCTCGCCAATGCAGTTTTTCCAATACTCCTTCACCAATTGTTCCGTCACTTGCGGATTGGCCACATTCAAGTTGAATGTGACCTTTGCAATATGGGAAAACGTACTTGCCAGCTGAGTGGCAAGTCTTGTATGAACACTGCAAGGAATTAATGCAGGTATATTAAAGGCAAAATGCCATGTTTTGGACTCCCTCTCGATTGAGAGTTTATCAATTTCGGCACCTATGAAATAATTCACAAAGGCATCCTCAGTCAAGCCCATTTGCTGGAGCAAGAGTTGAAATCTCTCTCTACCGCTATTTGGATTTTGATCCATTCCCTCTCTCCCCTATCTACTATCTCTTATTTTTCACAATCATTTTCTTTTGATACCAGAGGCTATTATAACATATCATGAATGTTTCACTAGTATCCAAATCCATGAAAAGGAAAGGCATCATCCAATTGAATGATGCCTAATTCCGCTATTTTTAAATTATGCCATTATTTCGTGAAGCTTTTGAGTCAGTTCAGCTCTTTCAACTTCAAGAACCTCACCCGTTTTACGGATTTTCACTTCAACGATTCCCTCGGATGCCTTTTTACCAACAGTCACCCTGACAGGAAGACCCATCAAGTCAGAGTCTGCGAATTTTACGCCCGCACGTTCTTGACGATCATCCATAAGAACTTCCATGCCTTGTGCCTTTAGATCATTATATAAATCTTCTGCCAGGGCAGCCTGAGCCTCATCCTTCATATTGATTGGAATCAAATGGACTTGGTATGGCGCTAAATTCGCTGGCCAGACCAACCCTTTTTCATCGTTGAATTGTTCAGCAACAGCGGCTAGTGTACGGGAAACACCAATGCCATAACAGCCCATGATCATAGGCTGCGTCCGTCCATTCTCATCCAGGAATGTCGCATTCATAGCTTCAGAATATTTAGTTCCCAGTTTGAATACGTGGCCTACCTCAATCCCTTTGGCAAATTTAATCTTACCGTTTCCGTCCGGTGATGGGTCACCCTCTTGGATGAAACGAAGATCTATATAATTATCCACGTTAAAGTCACGAGCGGGATTTACGTTCACAAAATGGTGGTCTTCCTCATTTGCACCACAAATTCCATTAACCATGGCCTCGACGGCAACATCCGCAATCACTTCGACTTCAGAAGTGACATTGATTGGTCCAAGTGATCCAATTGTACATCCTAAGACTTCTTTCGTCTCATTTGGATCGACCAATTCAACGATTGAAGCGTTATAGAAATTCTTCAGCTTGATATCATTGACTTCATGATCTCCTCGTACCAAAACAAGCACATACTTTTCATCCACTTTAAACAATAACGATTTTATTAGTTTCTCTGCACTAGTATTCAAGAATGAAGCAACTTCTTCAATCGTTTTTTGGCCTGGTGTATGAATTTTTTCAAGTGCAATTTGTTCTTCGGAGCTTTTTTCATATTTAACGCTCACAGGTGCCATTTCAATATTAGCTGCATAATCGGAAGTATCAGAATATGCGATGGTATCCTCCCCAATTTCAGACAGGACCATGAATTCATGTGTATCCTTACCACCCATTGCCCCAGAATCGGCAATGACGGCACGGAAGTTCAGCCCACAACGGCTGAATATATTCGAATATGCCGCATATAAATTTTTATAAACAGCATCCAGGCTTTCTTGATTAGCATGGAAAGAATAAGCATCCTTCATGATGAACTCACGTCCACGCAACAATCCGAAACGCGGTCTTTTTTCATCACGGAATTTGGTTTGGATCTGGTAAACCGTTAATGGAAGACGCTTATAGGATTTCACTTCATCACGAACTAAGCTGGTTATCACTTCTTCATGTGTGGCACCAAGCGCAAATTCACGGTTGTTGCGATCCTTTAGCCGCATTAACTCTGGACCATAGGTATACCAGCGTCCAGATTCCTGCCAGAATTCGGCTTGTTGCAGAGCCGGCATCAACAATTCTACCGCACCAGCATTTTCCATCTCTTCCCTAACGATAGCCTCAACCTTTTGAAGCACCTTTTTTCCAAGCGGCATAAAACTATATACCCCGCTGGAGTTTTGTCTCATAAATCCTGCACGTAATAGCAGCTGATGACTTTTGATTTCAGCATCTGCAGGCACTTCCCTCAATGTAGGGATCAACGTCATACTTTGTTTCATATCTGCACCTCTTCAATATTTCCTTTAAATTAATTGCGGCTACGGTAAATATTCATACCGCAACATTAATACGGTCATTTCATACAAAAAAGACTTTCCGCGTTTTTCAGAAAAGCTAATTTAATATACTCATTCTCGATTATACTTACGATTTCCCTAGAAAACAAACAATTTCCCCAAAACGGTTAAAAAACTAGGAAATCCCTTCAGATAAGAAAACGGCCAACAGATAAATCTGCTGGCCTGTTTTGCATTATCCAAACTTATCTTACAGGAAGAATCGCTGGATATCATTCCATGTAACGACAATCATCAATAACATCAGCAAAGCAAAGCCGATGAAGTGGACCATTCCTTCTTTTTGACGGTCAATTGGTTTTCCTCTTAAGAATTCGACCACAAAGAATAACAGTCTTCCTCCATCCAATGCCGGCAGCGGAAGCAAGTTCATGATTCCCAGGTTAATGCTGAGCAGCCCAGCCCATTTCATTAACGTGAATAAACCTTGTTTCGCTACTTCCTCAGTTGATTTATATATTCCTACAGGACCGGATAAACTGTCGATCGTAAATCCACCCGTTACGAGGTCACCAAGGATGATGAAGATTTGTTTTGTCCAAAAATACGTTTCTGTAAAACCATATTGTATTGCTTTAATCGGTGCTTTTTCAACCGGAGGGTAAACGCCGATAATTCCGATTTTCTTCCCTTCCCTCTCCACTTCTTGTGGAACAACCGGAACTTCTAATGTTTTCCCGTCCCTGTCAACGACGAACTCGATCTCTTGCCCAGGGTTCTTTTGAATGCTTTCCTGAACATCTCCCCAAGTGGAGACTTCCGTACCTTCTATGGATTGAATGACATCCCCCGATTTTAAACCGGCATTTACAGCCGAACCATCTGGAGTCAACTCACCAAGTTTCGCTTCATCCACCACGACTCCTTGAAACATGCCGATCAACACAAAAATGACAAAAGCCAAAACGAAATTCATTGCCGGTCCAGCTACAATCGTCAGGAAGCGATGCCCAAGCGACTTTGAGGCAAATTGCCGATCATAAGGAGCAATCTGGTTTTCTACACCATTTTCAACGATCACCGCTTCTTCATGAACGGCAAACGTTTTTAGTGTATCTTCCTCGCCCTCCTCATAACCAGTAAGGATCAGTTTATGATCAAGATCGATCACTTCAACTTCCACAAGACGAATATCAGGATATTTATCTTTATTGTTCAAAATGATTTTTGTAACATTCTCTTCATTATCAAACATTAATCCCACCCGATAGCCGGGCTTCAATTCAATATTCTCTGCGTCTTCACCAGCCATACGCACGTACCCGCCAAGAGGGAGCAATCGAATGGTATATACGGTTTCCTTCTTTTTATAAGTGAATACTTTTGGCCCGAAACCGATTGCGAACTCACGGCATAAAATTCCTGCTCGCTTTGCAAACACTAAGTGCCCAAGCTCATGGAAAAATACTAGAGCTCCAAAAATGATGATGAACGCTATAATCGTTTCTAAAGTCTGCATGTTCCGGTCACCTATCTTTCACTAAAGATTCTATATACTGCCTTGTCATATTATCGACTTCCTGAATCGTTTCTAAATCTGGAAGGGCTATGACGGAATGCTGATTCAGCGCCTTTTCAATCAATGTTTCTATATCAAGGAAGGTTACCTTTCCAGATAAGAACGCAGAGACTGCGGCTTCATTGGCGGCATTCAACACAGTAGTCATCGTTCCGCCCATTTTACCCGCTTTATATGCGAATTGCAAACAAGGATATCTGGTGAAATCCATATCGCTGAAATGCAGTTTGCCTGCTTCAGCAAGATTAAGCCGTTTGCGACCTGTTAGCGGAATACGGTCTGGATAAGTAAGTGCATATTGTATCGGAACCCTCATATCCGGTGTCCCCAGTTGTGCCATCACGCTGGAGTCATGAAACTCAACCATGGAATGGATGATGCTCTCCTTATGAAGCAATACATCAATTTTATCGTAGGGAAGATCGAATAGCCAGTGGGCCTCAATTACTTCCAATCCCTTATTCATCATTGATGCAGAATCTATGGTGATTTTAGCTCCCATTGACCAGTTCGGATGGTTCAGTGCCTCTTCCACCGTTACACCCTTCAATTCTTCCCTGGTCCGATCCCGGAAACTGCCTCCTGAAGCAGTAATGACAAGACGTTCTATATTTTTTTCCTTTTCACCTTGCAATGCTTGAAAAATAGCTGAATGCTCACTGTCAACCGGCAGCAATCTGACCCCCGCTTTTTTTGCTTCACTTATGACCAAATGACCTGCAGTCACCAAAGTCTCCTTGTTGGCGATGGCTATATCTTTTTTAGCCTTTATTGCTTGAAGTGTCGGATAAAGACCCACGCTTCCGATGACGGCATTGACCAATATCGTCGCTGGACCATAAACGGCAACAGCAGCCAATCCCTCATCTCCATACATGAACTCGATATCTTTGCGGCTGGAGAATTCACTTTTCAAAACATGATAATCTTCTTCCGTTTGGACTGAAACCAGTTTCGGTTCAAACTCTTTTATATAAGTCCTGACCAATTCTATATTCTTTCCAGCAGAAAGCGCCACAATCTTGAATTGATCTGGATGGGACCTTACTACATCCGCTGTTTGTTGACCAATCGATCCTGTCGCGCCCAAAAGGCTGATATTTTTCAAATTGTTCATCTCCTAATTCAATAACGCTTGCCTATATATATATTATAAAACGTGCAATAAATGCAAAATCGGTAAAATGAATATCACGCTATCAAGCCTGTCCAAAATTCCTCCATGTCCCGGGAGAAGCTTCCCTGAATCTTTAACGCCATAATGACGTTTATACGCCGATTGGACAAGATCACCCAATTGCCCAAATACCCCAATGATTAATGAAATCAATAATAATTGTAATAACGTGTAGTCAAGGTTGGAGAAGACGTAAAATAGAACCCCCACTACCATAGCGGAAAATAACCCGCCGATAAATCCCTCCACCGTCTTGTTTGGACTTATTTCTGGCCATAGCTTTCTTTTACCAAGTGATTTACCAATGAAGTAGGCTCCGGAATCGGTTGCCCAGATCGTAAATAGGGTAAGCAGGATATAGATCAGCCCTAACCCCAAAGAGTCCCGTGTTTCAAATAGGTAGTAGAAACCTATCCCCAAGTATAGGATTGAAATCACGAGAAAGCCTGCATCATCAAAAGTGAAACGGTTTTTTGAAACGACTGTATAAAGTAACAGCAGCAAAACCCCGATTAAGAAGACTTGAACCTTATCGTAATTTAATTCCGCTAAAAAAGCGGTATGTTCATTAGGCAATAAAAGCAACCACAATAATATGTGTGCAAGAAATGATTCAAAAGACAATACACGTAACTTTTTCATTTTCATCAGTTCATACAAACCAATTGACCCTAACAGATAAACCGTCAGTAAAAAGGGAGTGCCCCCTAAAATGACTAGTGGAATGAAGATAGCGGCAACTACGACCGCCGTAATAATTCGTTGTTTCATTATTCCATTTTCCTCGCCTTCTACATTAAACGCCACCGAATCTTCGTGAACGCTTTTGATACTCCTCAACTGCCTGCAATAAATGCTCTTCACTAAAATCCGGCCATAGCACTTCAGTAAACCACATTTCAGTATAAGCCGCCTGCCAAAGCATGAAATTGCTTAAACGGATTTCACCGCTTGTACGAATCAGTAGATCAGGATCCGACAAATGTTTGGTCATCAGATAACTGGATAACATTTCCTCAGTTACAGTTTCCTTTATTATACCATTCTTAGCATCATTCAAGATGCTATTCACTGCAGATACAATCTCCCCGCGGCTTCCATAATTCAGGGCAAAATTCAGAATCATCCCATCATTGCCTTTCGTGTCTTCCATTGCCCGTTTAACGGCACTTTGAGTATGTGACGGAATGAGAGACAAGTCCCCTATCATTTCAACTCTTACATTTTCGGAAATGAGCTCGGGTAAAAATGTCCCAAGAAATTCCTGTGGAAGCTTCATCAAAAAGTCTACTTCACTTTTCGGACGTTTCCAATTTTCAGTTGAAAACGCATAGACTGTCAAAGTTTTGACCCCTAATTTATTGGCAACTTTCGTAATCCTACGAACGGTTTTCATTCCTTCATGATGACCCGCCACACGTGGCAATGCACGCTTTTTGGCCCAACGGCCGTTTCCATCCATAATGATGGCTATATGCTGAGGAACATCAAACTGTTTAATATGCTGAATCCTATTTGTTACATCGGAAGAAGCATCTTTTTTAACGAAACGCTTCCAAAGTGAATACATATGTTAGTCCCCCATCAGGTTGTACTTATCTCTCTACAAAGGCAAAGTTGTCGTGCACTATGTATATCAAGCTTTCTGCCGCTTAAAAAGAATCTATATTATAATATCAAAAAAAAACCGGTTCTCATATTATTATTATGAAAATTATTTCTTCATTAGAAGCTAGAAAGGGAGAAATCATTACTTCTTTTTTTCTAAAACCGGTTTATGAATACCATGAAAAATGCAAAAAAAGGACCACCTCCAACGTTTGCATGCAACATACTAACTCAAGGAGTAATCATAATCGGAGAAACCTTATTATAACAGTTTTCTCCTTTAAGCACACCTATATGTTAGAACCAAGACATGACCCGGTATGGATTCGGCCCTCTTTATTTAATCAATTCTTCATCGGAAATTATACTTCCAAAATTTCTTTTTCTTTATCTTTTGTAATTTCATCGATTTTCGTGATATTGCCATCTGTCATCTTTTGGATGTCATCAGCATAGCCACGTAAATCATCTTCAGTGATTTCACCGCTTTTTTCAAGCTTTTTCAAATCATCATTAGCATCTCGACGCACATTACGGACAGCTATTTTCGCTTCTTCCGCTTCTTTTTTCACAACTTTCACAAGCTCTTTTCTACGCTCTTCAGTTAACGCCGGAATGGCTATCCTAATGACCGATCCATCATTAGAAGGATTTAAGCCTAAGTCTGATTTCAAAATCGCTTTTTCGATTTCACCCAAAACCGTTTTATCATATGGTTGAATGACTAATAATCTAGCTTCCGGGACAGAAATGCCAGCCACTTGATTGACTGGTGTCGGCGAACCATAATAATCAATCGAGATTCTATCAAGCAATGAGGCATTTGCCCTTCCGGCACGGATGCTTGCTAATTCACGTGTGTACGCTCCAATGGCTTTTTCCATTTTCGTTTTCGCATTCGAAATAACTTGTTTCGGCATCTTTTATTTCCCCCTTACGATAGTTCCAAGCGTTTCGCCTAAAACGGCCCGTTTAATATTACCTTTTTCCATGATCGAGAAGACGATCAATGGAATATCATTGTCCATGCATAGTGAGGACGCAGTTGAATCCATTACTTCTAACCCTTCTTTAATCACATCAAGATAGGAAAGTTTATCATACTTCACTGCATTTTTGTCCTTTACCGGATCTGCATTGTATACGCCATCCACATTATTCTTCGCCATCAAGATGACATCAGCTTCAATTTCAGCAGCACGCAGGGCGGCAGTGGTATCCGTTGAGAAGTATGGATTACCTGTACCAGCTGCAAAAATCACCACTCTCTTTTTCTCTAGGTGCCTGATTGCACGGCGTCTAATGTATGGTTCTGCGACTTGTCTCATCTCAATGGAAGTTTGCACGCGCGTTTCAATTCCAAGCTGATCAAGGCTGTCTTGTAATGCCAATGAGTTCATGACTGTAGCCAGCATACCCATATAATCGGCATTAGCACGATCCATGCCCATTTCACTGCCTATTTTTCCGCGCCAAATGTTTCCGCCGCCGACAACAACAGCCACTTCCACATCAAGCTCAGCCACTTCCTTGACTTGTTCAGCAATGGATTTAATTACTGCAGGGTTAATTCCAAATCCTTCTTCACCGGCTAATGCTTCGCCACTTAGTTTTAGAACGACACGTTTATATTTAGCGTTACTCATGAGAACCTCCAACTATGTAATCTTTTCATTCGTTCATCATGTTTTCTTGCAATAATACCAAAAATTCATGACATTTCAAAAAATAGGGAACACAAGAGTGTTCCCTATTATTAATTATCTAACAATTAGTCCTTTTTAACTTGATTCATTACTTCTTCAGCAAAGTTTTCTTGACGTTTTTCAAGACCTTCCCCTACTTCATAACGAACGAATGATTGGATTTTTCCACCTTTAGATTCAACGAATTGTCCCACTTTTTGATCAGGGTTCTTAACGAAAGCTTGTTCGTTAACACAGATTTCTTCGTAGAATTTATTGATACGTCCTTCAACCATTTTTGCAACGATTTTTTCAGGTTTTCCTTCATTAAGTGCTTGCTGAGTAAGAACTTCGCGTTCGCGTTCTAGTTCGCTTGCATCAACTTGGTCACGAGAGATATATTTAGGGTTAATTGCAGCGATATGCATTGAAACGCCTTTAGCTGCCTCTTCATCAGTTGTACCTTCAAGAACTGATAGTACGCTGATGCGTCCACCCATGTGAAGGTATGCACCAAACGCGTCGTTATCTGTTTTAGAAACGACTTGGAAACGACGAAGAGTTAATTTTTCCCCGATTTTTGCAACAGCAGCATTGATATGATCTGCAACTTTTGCTCCATTTTCCATTGTTTGCTCAAGAGCTGCTTCAACGCTTGCAGGTTTGTTAGCAAGAAGGAATGAAGCCAATTCTTTAACAAGAATTTGGAAGCCTTCATTTTTAGCAACGAAATCAGTTTCTGAGTTCACTTCAAGAATAACCGCTTGGTTTCCTTCCACAACGATTGAAGTTAAACCTTCAGCAGCAATACGGTCGCCTTTATTAGCAGCTTTTGCAATCCCTTTTTCACGTAGGAAATCGATTGCCTTTTCCATATCGCCTTCTGTTTGTACAAGTGCCTTTTTACAGTCCATCATGCCGGCACCAGTTTTTTCACGCAATTCTTTAACTAATTGTGCAGTGATTGCCATAATATATATCCTCCTCAAATTAAATGCAGTTTATTCAATCTTTACCCATTATTGCCAAAAAATACTTGTTATCATCAAAGAAAATAACGAGCCTTGACAATTTTCCTGAAAAAACATCAACTTTTCCAGCCAATTTGACGGAGCTAAACTTGTTGATGATTTTCATCCCTCAAAAATCGCCCATACCTTTAAAAAAAGACATTCCGTACAGTGATTTTATGTAAGTTCATTTAGTGCAAAAAAAAGGGATAAAAGGCATTATCCTCTTATCACCTTTTTTCTTACTGAATAAGCAACCTTTTTTACTTATTAAGCAGTAGTTGTTTCAGTTGCTGTTTCTTCGCCTTGTTTAGCTTCTAAGATAGCATCTGCCATTTTACCTGTTAATAATTTAACAGCACGGATTGCATCGTCATTCGCAGGAATAACTACATCGATTTCATCCGGATCACAGTTTGTATCAACGATACCAACAAGTGGAATGTGTAATTTGTGTGCTTCCGCAACAGCAATACGCTCTTTGCGAGGGTCGATAACGAAGATCGCATCTGGAAGAGTCTTCATATCTTTAATACCGCCTAAGAATTTTTCTAAGCGATCCCATTCTTTTTTAAGTTGGATAACTTCTTTTTTAGGAAGGACTTCGAAAGTTCCGTTTTCTTCCATTTTTTCGATATCTTTAAGACGAGCGATACGTTTTTGGATTGTTTCAAAGTTTGTTAAAGTTCCACCTAACCAACGTTGGTTTACATAGTACATACCAGAACGGATAGCTTCTTCTTTAACAGATTCTTGAGCTTGCTTTTTAGTTCCGACGAAAAGAACAGTACCACCGTTAGCAGCTAGTTCTTTCACGAAGTTATAAGCTTCTTCAACCTTTTTAACTGTTTTTTGAAGGTCGATGATGTAGATGCCGTTACGCTCAGTGAAGATATATTTCTTCATTTTCGGGTTCCAGCGACGTGTTTGGTGTCCGAAATGCACACCAGCTTCAAGCAATTGTTTCATAGAAATGACTGACATTTTAGTTCCTCCTAAATGGTTTTGTTTTTCCTCCGCACCGATCATTTTCATACAGAAACTGTCGTAACAGCACCATCTGCAAGAATCACGGGGCGTGTGTATTAACACCATTTCATAATATATCATAATGACTCTGTACAATCAAGAGATAACTTATCTATTCTCGCGAAACTTTAGTAATAGCTCTATCTCCGTTTGACCGCAACCTAACTTTTTGGCGATTTCCTCTACTGAATTCCCTTGATCTGCTAACATATCCACTTTTTCATTCAATGACCATTCATTTAACGAAGCCTGCAGCATGCCCGAAAATTCCATGCCAGCCGGCTTCCCCTCGTTTTGAGGGGAAGTGGCTGCCGATGAAAGCTCCAATTTGTCCTCGACTTTTACGGGTAGAGCATTGGCGTCATTTTCTTCAGGCACTATTTTATAAGCGTTAATCGCCTTCATTTTAGCTGCGGCACGATTTCCCTCTTCATACTTACTGTTTTGTTCTTGTTTTTCATCTTTATCTTCCTTTGTTTCCTTGTTTGAACCATGTTCTTTTTCTTTGTGTCCATGATCGTGATTCATAGCCACCGAATTGGTGAATGCCTTTACCAATGTCTCGTTGTCCTCTTTCATCTCCATTAAATAACCTGACAAAAGTTGTTCCATTTCTCCAATGATGGTTTTTTGGTCTTTTTCCAACTTACTTAAACGATTTTGGCGAAGATATAAAACGATGATGGCAAAAATGGTGAATATGTTTAATACAAACAACAGAAATATAAAAAACGCTGACATGTTGCCTCCTATTAACCGGAATAGTCAATCCTGTTTACCTTAATACGGATGGGGATCTTTTTTCACTGTTGTTTTTCCTTGATTACTTTCTCTATGCTTGAAAAAGTACAGTTCGAACATTCTGTGATTTCGAGACATTTATTGATCGGGTACCCGTAAGAATTTTTTTAAGTTGACATATAGGGGCTTTCTTCGTTCTCCAAAGCCCTCTTCAAAAAAATCATGATTAAATCTTTTGATCTTGCATCGTGTTTCTTAATTTATATATCGCTTTCGAGTGAATTTGGGATATCCGGGAAGTAGATAAGCTCATCACTTGTCCGATTTCGGTTAATGTTAGTTCTTCCTTATAAAAAAGCTGTAAAACCAACTGTTCTTTTTCATTAAGCGTTTCTATGACTTTGGCTAATTCCACATACAGTTCTTCCCTTAACACATGTTCCTCAGGTAAATCCGCCTTTTCATCTTTAATATGAAAATTCGCGCTTTCTTTATCGTCCTCTTGGGGATTTTCATCAATTGATAGTACATTGGCAAAGAAATTCTCATTTAATGCAGCATATACTTCATCTTCCGGGATATTCAATTCAGCGGCAATCTCATTTGGCGAAAGGTTCCTCATGTATTGCTGCTCCAGCCTTTCTATT
This sequence comes from Peribacillus aracenensis, assembly GCF_025175645.1. Lineage (NCBI taxonomy): Bacteria > Bacillati > Bacillota > Bacilli > Caryophanales > Bacillaceae > Peribacillus > Peribacillus aracenensis. Next base: position 454,890 of record NZ_JANZMJ010000001.1, on the reverse strand, counting down.
GCAGATTCAATTTTCTTGGCTTTATCTCTTGCACTCCGTGGAAGCCAATCCTCTTTCCTTAATCCATCTAAAATAGCACCACGGATTCTAAAAGATGCATATGTGTCAAACTTCAGGTCGCGCTTCGTATCAAAGCGCTCCAGGGCATCGAATAACCCCATCATCCCTAAACTCCTTATATCATCCCGGCTCACATTTTTAGGAAGACTTACCGAAATACGTTGAACATGATACGATACGAGAGGTATGTATTTCTTTACCAAAATGTCCCCGGCCAGCGGATCTCTGCAATCCACCCAATTTTTCCAACATAACTGCTCTTCTTCGATAGTCAGATGAGACATTGGACATCCTCCTAACATTGTTATATGATTTGTGATCAAAACGGCCCCTAGAGCCATAAATGCATTAATGGTTCAGTAGCAAGTGCACCTGTCATATTTTTGGCTTTTCAAAAGCCAATTCCGATCCTATATGTTTTTAGTTCCTTTAGTAACGGTCCGAATTTTTAGCAAACAATCATTTAAATTGAATTCGATCGTTCTTCCGCTATTCCCGCCAACATCTTCGGCAACGACTCTAATCCGCAAGTCAGATAACTCTTTCCGGACAGCTTCCACATTCCGGGGTCCTATCCTCATTAAAGCCCCTCCTGAGGCAAATTGAAACATTTGCGCTCCGCCAGCCAACTTCGCTTTTAGGAAAGGCATTCTTGCGCCTTCTTTTACTAAGATCTGCACTAATTCCTTAATGGCCGTATCTGCAAATTTGGCAATGTTGATCTGTCCCGATTTACTGAGTGAAGAGTCAGGCAGCATGATATGGGCCAAACCTGCAATTTCTTTTTTTTCATCATAAATCACGACACCAACACACGACCCCAACCCGGAAGTACGAATCGTATCGGGAGGTTTTATTATATTCATATCCGCTATTCCAACCTTAACAACCTGGTCCTTTAACAATTCAGTCATTAGGTGACACTCCTAAAGCGGAAAAAATGATATCAAGAAATTCGGGATCAGGTAATAGAAAGAAATGACCATTAATGGAGTCATCAAAAAGTTGGTCTTTTTCAAGTACTGTATCAATGACGATGGCTGCGTCACTTACTTGAGATAATTCCAATAATCCATAACTGATCGTTGCCCCTACCATATCGATGCTCAAGGAAGGAACGGATGGATGGATATTCAATCGGGTGAAATCAGAAAGGGAAGAGAGATAGGATCCCGCTAAAATATTCCCTAACTCCTGAAGGCAAGAGAGTGCCAATTCATTATAGGGTGCTGAATCTATTAAAAAGGTCACATCATCAGTCATCTTACGAATCAAGTATTCAGCTACGGGAAGCGAAAGGATAAAAAACATACTCCCTGAAGCATCACCTTCCATTCTAAGGAAAACGCTGGCAACGACGTGATCGGCCCCGCCAGCCATTTCCATCATTTCATCAAAGGAAACGATTCGGACATTAGGAACATTCATAGCAATTTTCCTATTAAGGATGGCAGAAAGCGCGGTTGCTGCGTTCCCTGCACCTATATTACCGATTTCCTTCAAAATATCGAGTTGAAGAGGGTTGATTTTCTCAATGAATGACATATGATTATCCTTCTCTTAACATATTTTCAGTCATTTCTAGACTTAAGGCCTTCTCCAAATTAATTAGGACGAGCAGTCGCTTCTCAATTTTAGCCACTCCGCTAATATATTCTGAAGCTGAATGTCCCACAATTTCAGGCTGAGGTTCGATACTTTCCACGGGAATATCCAAAACATCATTGGCAGAGTCCACTATTAGCCCCACTTCCATATCATCCAGAATGACGACGATAATCCTTGTTGACTCATCGTATTCCACCTCTTCGAAACCAAAACGAACCCGTAAATCAATAATTGGAGTGATTACACCCCTTAAATTTATGACTCCCTTAACAAATTTTACAGCCTTTGGAACTCTGGTAATATGCAGAAGCTTTTCGATACCACTGACCTTATCCACTGGAATTGCATATTCTTTATCCATAATTTGAAATACAATTACTTTCATATCCTCCGACATCTATTCCCCTCCTTTTAAAAAAACACATGATGATTGTAAAGCTTTTACACGAATCGGCACGGTCGAACCAACGCCCCATTCCCCTGCCCATTCATCTATCATTCAATGAATCAATGTGTTGCAATCTATGATTAAAGCAACTTGCCCATCACCAAGTATCGTTGCCCCGGAAATTGCAAATGCACTAGTTAAATAATTACCTAGTGACTTCAGGACGATTTCCAGCTGCCCGATAAATGAATCAACGACTAATCCTGCTAATTTATCACCTTTTCTTACAATGACCACAGAGAGGGACTCTTCTTCTTCCTGACTGATAGGAACTTCGAATATATCTTTCAAGAACAGAAGCGGAAGAACCTTCCCCCTGTAGTCAATAACTTGTTGATTATGGGCATTCATGATATCTGCTTTTTTTATTATTGCTGTTTCAATAATGGAAGAAAGCGGTATGGCATATTTTTCGTTTTGGATTGCAACCAGCATGACAGAAATAATGGACAATGTAAGCGGAAGTTGAATAAGGAAGATGGATCCTTCATTCTCTTTGGAATCGATCGTGACAGATCCACCGAGGGACTCAATAGTATTTTTAACCACATCGAGCCCCACACCCCGTCCCGATACATCTGAAATGGTTTCCGCTGTTGAAAAACCAGAAGCGAATATCAATTCATAGATTTGCTTATCCGTTAGGGTGGCCGCAGTTTCCTTAGTTAATATCCCATTGGATAGGGCCTTGTTCAAGACTCGATCTTTATTGATGCCTGCGCCGTCATCCTCGATTTCAATGAAAACATGATTACCGCTGTGATATGCTTTTAAGAGGATTTTACCTTCTTCATTCTTTCCTTTAGCCAAACGTTCTTCAGTTGTTTCAATTCCATGATCCATGGCGTTTCTTATTAAATGGACGAGTGGATCACCGATTTCATCAATGACTGTACGATCAAGTTCCGTTTCGGCACCGTTGATTTCCAAATTGACTTTCTTGTTTAAATCCCTTGCCAATTGACGAACCATTTTAGGAAAACGATTGAATACAGTTTCCACGGGCACCATCCGCATGTTCAATACGATTGTTTGTAAATCACTTGTTATACGGGACATTCTTTCTACCGTTTCATGCAATTCTTGATTATCCAAATCACTGGAAATTTGATCAAGTCTGCCTCTATCGATTACTAGTTCCTCGAATAAATTCATTAATATATCAAGCCGCTCAATGTTCACCCGAATGGTCTTGCTTGATGCCGGCTTGACGGGAGCCTGTTTTTTCTTATCATCGTTATCAGTTGGAAGCAAGGCATCATTTGACTCTTGTTTTAGAATTTCAGTAACATTATCCTCGTTAGATTTAGCTTCATGCCGCATGCATTCTAGATCAATTGCATTTACAACAACTTGATCCACTTCGGTAACCTTCATGATTTTTTTCTTTATCTCTTCACCCGATTCTGTTGTTACCATCGTGACCGTAAATTGCTGATCGAATTGCTCTTCTTCCAAAAGTTCGACGGGTGGGTGGGACTTGATTACTTCACCTGACTTTTCAAGCACTTCGAAAACCATAAACACACGGGCAGCTTTTAAAAGACAGTCCTCACGCAACCCTATCGAAATTTCGAAGCTGTTGAAGCCTTGATCCTTTGACTGTTGAAGTACTGTCCATTCAAATTCATCGTACTCTCCCGCAATCATTTCCTGCTTTTCCAGGACGGCAGAAGCTGCTGCAATCTCTGCATTGGTGGAAGAAAAGGGCGACTCCCCTTTTTCAATCATTTCCAGCTGATGGACAACATCCTTCACATTTCTTTTTCCATCTCCACCTTCAGCAATGGACATGACCATTGCTTCTAAATCATCAACCGCTAAAAATATCACATCAAACAATTCAGGCGAAAGGGCGATTTGGCTGTTTCGAATTGCATCCAGCACATTCTCCATTTTATGAGTTAAGTTGGCTAGATCCTCATACCCCATAGTTGCCGACATCCCTTTTAAGGTATGGGCGGAACGAAAGATTTCGTTTACGATCGAGAGGTCTTCCGGGTTCTTTTCGAGTACCAGCAACTGTTCGCTGCACGTTTGAAGATGTTCTTTACTTTCCTCTATAAATACCTCTAAATATTGATTCATATCCATACAATCTCACACCTCCACGTGTTAACAATAGCTTATTATCGCTTTAGCTATTTCTTCTACATCCTCTACGCTATCTATTAACTTGGTATTGATTGCCGCTTTAGGCATACCAAAAACGATTGATGTCTCCTGTGATTCGGCTATCGCTTTTAAAGGACCCTTTTGTTTAAGGTTCGTAAGCCCTCTCGACCCGTCCTTTCCCATCCCGGTCATGATAATGGCTATTTTCGCAGAATCATTCATTTCACTTACCGATTCAAATAGCACATCAACCGACGGGCGATGTCCATGACGCACTTCGGATTGATCCAAAAGGATTGCCCAGCTCATCCCGACCTTCTTCACTTTCAAGTGAAAACCTCCAGGTGCGATGTAGGCGATACCTTTTTGTATCAGTTCTCCCTCTTCAGCTTCCTTCACTTTAATCTTGCATAATGAATTCAGGCGTGTTGCCAAGGATTTTGTGAATCCAGGGGGCATATGCTGGACAATGAGTATAGGCGCATCAATTTCTTCTGGGAGTCCTGTCAAGACTGTCTGCAGAGCTCTCGGGCCTCCTGTTGATGTGCCGATAACGATTATCTTCTTATATCCATAGGACCATTTTTTTATATTTTTTTCACTTTTAATCATTTCCGTTGAATCTATTTTGCTATGTTTTCCCCAAACGGATGGCCCTCTTTCAATATTTTTCGCATTTTTTTCTAGTTTGTGAACATTTGCCCTGCTGGCAGCCATAACTTTTTCATGGAGTTCTTTCTTGATTTTATGTAAATCCAATGAAATGGCTCCCGAAGGCTTAGCCACAAAGTCAAAGGCTCCACTGTTCATGGCGGCAAATGTATTTTCCGTTCCTTTTTTCGTGGTGCTTGATAACATGACTACAGCGGTCGGACATTCATTCATAATCCGATTTAATGCTTCCAATCCGTCCATAATCGGCATTTCCACATCCAAAGTAACGACATCGGGTTTTAAAGCCTTTATTTTGTCAATGGCATCTCTTCCATTCCTGGCAGTCCCGATGACTTCCACCCTGCTATCTTCTGCTAAAAACTCTGAAATTAACTTTCTCATAAACGCAGAATCGTCCACTATCAGCACTTTTACTTTACCCATATAAGGAGACCTACTTTCCAAAAAAATATCTCTTCATATTTTGGAGGAAATGACTTTTTTGCAAAGTCAATTCTTCCCCAAATGAATGATTTGCATATCTTGAAGCAATGTCCAAAATGGCTTTGGATACATCGGCTTCAGAATCGAAAAGGAGAAAGGGCATTTGTTTGGTAACAGATTTGGGTACGGTTCTATCATCTGGCAAGTACCCTAGAGCTACAGTTTCCAGTCCCAAAAATTTCACTAGTGCATTTTGGAGCCGCTTAATCGTTTCCTTGCCGTCCTTACTCGTGAAAACCCGATTGCAAACTAGGAACAATGGAATCTCTTTATTTACTGAATGGATATATTTCATTGCGGAGTATGCATCCATGATAGAAGTTGGTTCAGGCGTCGTGATAACGACTAATTCATCCACACATAACAGGAATTTCATGGAATCCTTAGTGATGCCTGCTCCCATATCAAATAATATATAATCGTAATTTGCCAACAATAAACTGAATTCTTCATTAAAATGGGTATACTGATCTTCATCAAGTGAAAAGAGATCCGTCAACCCTGTTCCACCTGTAATGATTGAAATATTTCCCGGTCCTGACATGATGATATCCTTCAAACTACAATCTTTTTCAAAAAAATCAATAATACTGCAGGGAGAGTGTTCACCTATCAAAATATCAATATTCCCCATACCGATATCCATATCGAACAAAAGAACCTTTTTGCCTCTTTGGGATAAGGCAATGGAAAAATTCAAAGTAAAGTTTGATTTTCCCACTCCACCTTTACCGCTTAAAACGGCAATCGTTTTGGCCATTGATTTATTTTGGCGGGCTTCCAATCTTTTTCGTAAATTCTCAGCTTGATCTTTCATATTTTTTAGCCCCGATAGCCATTTTCAATAGCTGTGATGATGTAGCTATTTCAATATCGTCTGGCACATTCTGTCCATCTGTTATATAGGCCGCTCCCAATTTATGAGTGTGTATAAAATTAAATATCGGTCCGAAAGTGGAGGTTTCGTCCGCTTTTGTAAAAATCACCTGTTTAATCGGTATGCTAGCAAACTGTCGGTAAATATCTTCCATATCCTTTTGTTTGGAAGTCAATGACAACACTAAATAGGTTTCCATCTCATCAGTAAAATGGATGATTTCATTGAGATCCTTAACATATTGCGGGTTACGGAAATTCCTTCCTGCCGTATCAATAAAAACATTATCGTAATGGGAGAAGCGTTCAGCCGCTCTTTTGAAGTCTTCCAGGTTATAAGCGACTTCAATGGGAACGTTTAGAATCTTGGCATATGTCTTAAGTTGATCTATTGCAGCGATCCTGTACGTATCCGTCGTAATGAAAGCCACCTTTTTATCATGCTTCAACATGGTTTCCGCAGCTATTTTTGCCAGGGTCGTTGTCTTTCCCACACCTGTTGGACCAACAATATTAATATACTTTTTTCGCAGCCTATTTTTTCCATTTTCGACCTTTTCCAGAATCGCGAACATGGCTTCTTCCAACCAAGCTTGAACCTCTTCATCAGTGGATTGCTGTTTAAAAACGAACCATTTTTCAAGCAGTTCATCCATGATTTGGCACCGAAGTGATATATCCACTTCCTGCTCGGTTAGGTATTCATGGATTTTCTGCAGTTTCCCCGGATATTTCCTATCAAGTGAATAGGTTTGCAAACTCTTTATCATATCTTTCAAACCTTCGATTTCTTTTACTAGGTCAGCACTTTCCCTATTGCCTTCATTAGGCTCAAGGGCATGACTTGCCACTTCCAGCTTTGATGGCAACTTCTTCGACTTTTGTTTGGTTACGGTTTGGACAGGCTGTGGCACTGGGTCTATGGCTGCAATGACTTCAATATTCCTCTTTTTGAATAATCCTAAGAAACCACCAGTATATACAGCCTTTGAACTTAAGATTACCGCATCACTGCCTAGTTCCTCCCTTATTCGCTTCATTGCCTCGTTCATTGATGGTGCCAAATATTTCTTTACCTTCAATCGAAATTCACCACCCCTACACTTTGTACTTCTACATTCGATTCAAGTTCATTGTATGAAAGAATCGGTACATTAGGAAAATATCGTTCAGTTAATTGCCGGGCATACATCCTTACTGCTGGAGAACAGAGTAAGATCGGTTGGTGATCCATTAGGGTCAGCTCTTCCAATTTCGCTGCAATTGCCTCCAATATGGATTGCGATATAGTTGGATCCAATGATAAAAAATTACCATGTTCGGTTTGCTGTACACTATCCGCGATGGTCTTTTCCACTTTCCCCGATAATGTTATGACTTTAATTCTATTTTCATCCGAAAGAAAAGAATTCGTGATTTGCCTGGCTAAATTCTGCCTTACATATTCAGTAAGCAAATCTGTATCAGTCGATAACTTGCCATAATCAGCAAGTGTTTCAAAAATGATCGGTAAGTTCCTTATTGAAACTTTTTCCTTCAATAATTTTGCCAATACCTTTTGTACATCTCCTATGGACAAGGGGTTCGGAGTGACTTCCTCAACTAGTATAGGTGCCGATTCGTGGAGATGATCGATCAATTGTTTCGTTTCTTGCCTGCCCAATAATTCATGCGCATTGGCCTTTATCACTTCCGTCAAGTGAGTGGATACAACACTTGGCGGGTCCACAACTGTATAACCCAACATCTCGGCATGTTCTTTCATATCATCCGTGATCCACTTGGCCGGTAAACCGAAAGACGGTTCTATCGTATCGATTCCTTCTATTGAATCATCCTCCATCCCTGGACTCATGGCCAAGAAATGATTTAGGAGCAATTCCCCCTTGGCCATGACGCTTCCTTTAATCTTCAGCCGATATTCATTGGGATTCAACTGAATGTTGTCACGTATTCTGACGACAGGGATCACGAGTCCCAATTCAATTGCAAGCTGCCTGCGGATCATGACGACCCTGTCCAGCAGGTCTCCCCCTTGATTGGCATCCGCAAGCGGAATCAATCCATATCCAAACTCAAATTCGATCGGGTCGACACTTAAAAGGTTAACAACGCTTTCTGGACTTTTCATTTCATCGGTTTCCAACACTTCTTCCATTTCTTGTATTTCACTTTCGTCCTGCTTTGGTATCCTTGAAATTGTATACCCTCCAACGACTAATAAAGCAGCGATCGGAATCGTGAATAGGTCGGAAATGGGAGTGAATAAACCTAAAAGGAAAATGGTTGCAGCTGTCAGGTAAAGCATTTTGGGAAATTGGAATAACTGTTCAACAATATCCGCTCCGAGGTTTCCATTCGAGGCTGCCCGGGTTACGACAATACCCGTAGCTGTAGAAATCAATAAAGCAGGTACCTGACTCACGATACCGTCACCAACCGATAACATGGAAAAGTGGACGGCTGCTTCTCCAAAGCTCATGTCCAATTGCATGACGCCTATAATCATACCGAAAATCAAGTTTATGATGACAATGATGATGCCCGCTATGGCATCCCCTTTAACAAACTTACTCGCTCCATCCATGGATCCATAAAAGTCTGCTTCGTTACTGATTTTTTCCCTTCTGCCACGTGCTTCGTTTTCGGAGATCATCCCAGCATTCAAATCTGCATCTATGGCCATCTGTTTCCCTGGCATCGCATCCAGCGTAAACCTTGCCGCTACCTCCGAGACCCGTTCGGAGCCTTTGGTGATGACGATGAAATTGATGATGACCAAAATGATGAATACAACTAATCCTACAAGCACGTTACCGCCGACTACAAACGACCCAAAGGTTTCTACAACTCCTCCAGCATCACCATAGGTCAAAATGGCACGAGTCGTCGAAACATTCAACCCCAGCCTGAACAATGTCAGTAAAAGGAGCAAGGAAGGAAAGATTGAAAATTCGAGAGGTTCTTTCATATTCATCGTAGTCAATAGAACCAGCAACGCAAGAGAGATATTTAAAAGGAGTAAAATACTTAACAACCATGTTGGCAATGGAATGACCAACATGGTAACGATCATGATGACGCTTGATATAACAACTAAATCTCTTGCTCGCATGTTTTTCTCTCCTAACTAGCGGGTTACCCTATTACTTCTTTACAGTTTACCTTTGGTTTTATATACAAAGGCCAGTATTTCAGCGACCGCCTTAAAGAACTCTTCAGGTATCGCCTGGCCTAACTCAGCCTGATCATATAATGACCTGGCCAAAGGCCGATTTTCCACCATGGCCACATCGTTTTCTTTAGCAATGAATTTAATTTTCTGAGCAACAAAATCAACGCCTTTTGCCACTACGTACGGAGCCTCAGCTTTTTCTTCATCATATTTTAAAGCAATAGCAAAATGTGTCGGGTTAGTGATGACGACATCCGCATTGGGAATTTCCTGCATCATTCTTTGCGCAGCCATCTGCCTTTGCTTTTGCTTTATCTTGGATTTGATGAGCGGGTCCCCTTCGGAATTTTTATACTCATCCTTAATATCCTGTTTGGACATCCGGATGTTTTTTTCAAAGTCATATTTTTGGTACAAATAGTCTAATAGAGCAATGAACAATAAAGCCACGGCAGCATAAAACCCTACTTTAATCGTAATATCCGCCAATGTTGCCATCGCTTCTTCCACAGAAATCTGTGATAAAATCATAATCTCGTCCATGCGCTGCCATAGTACATAAAAGGCAACAAAACCAACAAATGATATTTTAAGAATGGATTTCAATAATTCAACGATGGCCCTCATTGAAAAAATACGTTTGAATCCTTTAATGGGATCCAATTTATCCAGTTTGAACTGAATGGATTCAGTCGAAAACAAAAAACCGATTTGCATGACATTAGCCAATATCCCAGCCACTATCGCTGCTGCGAAAACGGGTCCCAGGATAAGGCCCATCTCCTTTAAAACCTCAATCATGATAATTTGCATATTCTCCTCACTGAATCCAGTCAAGGTAAAATGTTGCAGATATTCTTTCATGAGACCGAGCAGATGATGATACATGTATGGTCCCATAAGCAATAGTACAGAAAACACTGCAATTAAATTCACTGAGGTATTTACATCCTGACTCTTTGCCACCTGACCTTTTTTCTTCGAATCCTGACGTTTTTTGGGAGTCGCCTTTTCGGTCTTCTCTCCAGCGAAAAACTGTAAATCCAGCTGAAACCTCTCCATATCAAACGCCTCCAATCAACTGCATTAGTTGACGCATGGTCAAAAGCAAGAAATTGAAGAGTTGTGTTACAACTGTCATCATCATCCCCATTACCAGTATGACAACCGCTAAGCCGGCAATGATTTTCACTGGGATCCCGACCACGAACACATTTAATTGAGGGACCGTCCTGGCAAGGATCCCTAACGTGACATCCACTAAGAAAATACTTCCCACTACAGGTATGGACATTTGAAAAGCAATCATGAAAGCTTTGCTGAAAGCTTTGGCCAAATATTCTATCAGTGAATGATCTCCGAATGGTACAAATAATTGGTCAATCGGGATGAACTGGTAACTATAAAAAATTCCATCCAAAAGCAAATGGTGGCCGTTCGTACTCAATAGGAATAATAAAGCGATTGTATAAAGGTATTGTCCCATCAGCGGGCTTTGTGCCCCCGTTTGGGGATCGATGACATTCGCAATTGAAAAACCCATTTGAAAATCAATCAATCCTCCAGCGATTTGCACGGCCGATAAAATCATATAAGCGGCAAACCCGATGAAAAGCCCAACCAGCGCTTCCTTCATGATCAATAAATAAAATGTGACATCCAATACCAGAACCGGGGCATCAATGGTATAGTACATGATCCAGGCAAGGAAGATTCCAAGCCCTACCCGATGTTGTACCGGTATTGAACGGTAAGAAAAAATCGGCATGGCCACGAAAAACGTAGTGACCCGTACCACAATTAATAAAAAGGCGGGAAAGTGCGGAAATAGTTCCTCCATGTCCTACCCTACAAATCGATTCAGATTACCGAATATTTCATTTGCGTATGATAATAGGTGGCTCAGCATCCATGGAGCCAATAAAATGAGTCCCAATAAGACTGCCACGATTTTTGGTACAAATGCCAAGGTTTGTTCCTGAATCTGTGTAGTCGCCTGAAAGATGCTTACTAGTAGTCCTACTATAAGAGCGATGACCATCAATGGGCCAGCGATAATCAATACCATATAAATTCCTTTTTCTGCTATATCAATAACAAAATCTGCACTCATTTTTTCTCACCTGCTTAAAAACTCTGTAATAAAGACTTCACTACTAAATACCATCCGTCAACAAGAATGAAAAGGAGGATTTTAAATGGCAGGGAAATCATGACTGGCGGCAGCATCATCATCCCCATCGACATCAGGACACTGGCAACGACCATATCGATAACCAAGAATGGTATGAAAATCATAAAACCTATTTGAAAAGCCGTTTTGATTTCACTGATAGCAAAAGCTGGTACAAAGGCAGTCAAGGGTATGTCCTGTATCGTTTCCGGCTTTTCCACCTTGGCATACTCCAAGAATAACGCCAGATCCTTTTGCCTTGTATGGGCACTCATGAATTCCTTAAATGGTATCGAGGCCTGAACATACGCCTCTTCTAAATCTATCTCTTCATTAAATAACGGGGTTAAAGCCTTTTCATTCACTTCCTGAAAAGTCGGTGCCATTATGAAGAATGTCATGAAAAGTGCCAGGCCGACCAGTACCTGGTTCGGCGGCATCTGCTGGGTAGCTAGCGATGTTCTCACAAAGCTCAGGACAATGATGATTCTTGTAAAACAGGTCATCAAGATCAATATGCTTGGTGCCAGCGATAAGACAGTCATTAGGAGAACAAGTTTTACGGAAGTAGAGACATTAGTGGGATCACTGTTATTAAAAAACTCCATGAATTCATTCATTGTCTCTTCCTTTCCTACCAAGCTCCTTTAACAGACTTTTCCTGCTATCGGACATTTGATCAAGTTGATTTTTGAACTCTGCAGAGAAACTGGCAGTTCCGGATTCGCTTTTCTTCAACCACTTATTTTTCAACTTCATGGCAAATTCCCCAGGCTGGATCATTTGATCGATCTTATCGTTGTGATCTTTCAAAAGCTGTTCATATTCCTCGGGATCATCTATTTCTTTCAAGAGCTGAATGTTTTCGCCAACCCCGATCACCAATATTCGCCCGCCTACTTTAACAAGCTGGACTGAACGATTTGCCCCAAGGCCCGTACCGCCTAAATTCTCCACTGAATTTGCCTTTTGATACGATTTATTTTTTTTATTGATGAATTTCAATAGGATATATAGAAGGGCCACAACAAAAATAGTAGCAAATATCATCCTCAGAAACTCCCAAACGGTTATCCCCACTTTATCAGGATTAGAAGCCTGTCCGGTAGATTTCGAGTCTATTGATTCATCTTTATCCACCTTTAAATCACCTGGCTGCTCATAAACATCCTTCACTGTTTTACCAGGGTCTTCCGCATGGGCCTGTATGGCCCCAGAGAAGAATACTGCTATCAACAGTGAGACCTGAAGCCATTTTTTTATTAAAAACAATATGAAGACACCCTCTTAACTTAATGCTTTATTTATGGCTTCCAATACCCGGTCTGCCTGGAATGGCTTCACGATGAAGTCTTTTGCCCCCGCCTGGATCGCATCAATGACCATGGCTTGCTGCCCCATCGCAGAACACATAATGACCTTGGCTTGAGGGTTTACCTTTTTAATTTCCTTTAACGCCGTAATCCCGTCCATTTCAGGCATGGTAATATCCATCGTTACAAGATCCGGATGGGTTTCTTTATATTTTTCCACTGCTTGGGCGCCATCTGCTGCTTCCCCAACTATTTCAAAACCATTTTTAGAAAGGATATCCTTTATCATCATTCTCATAAATGCTGCATCGTCCACAATTAAAATTCTATTAGCCATTATTCTCGTCCCCCAAATTATCTTATATTATTTAATCGTTCACTTTGACTCATGATATCCGTAACACGTACCCCAAAGTTTTCATCAATCACCACTACCTCACCTTTTGCTATCAAGCGGCTGTTTACCAGGATATCCACTGGCTCTCCTGCTAATTTATCCAATTCAATGATCGATCCGGAGGACAGCTCCAAAATATCCTTTACGGAGCGTTTCGTTCTTCCAAGCTCCACAGTTACTTGCAAAGGGATATCCATCAGCATGCTGAGGTTTTTCGTTTCAGACTCCTGAAGCTGATAAGGCTGAAAACTAGTGAAACTGGCAGGCTGAACATTTACCGGCTGTCCTGTTGGTACGGATGAAACTCCAAAATGTTGCGGAACATTCGGCATTTGGTTCGCAGGTTGGGTTCGGTGACCGCCTTGTCCATAAATTTCGTTTGCCGATCGATCTGGCCTGGTGTCCTGGAAGGATGCAGGCTCCTGATTTGGAATGTTTATTACTGGATCACTTAGTACTTGTTGCGTTTTAATATCGGTAGGCTGGCTTTCACTCGTCCCATTTAATAATTCAGAAACTAACCCTTTAGCAAACTCTAACGGCAACAATTGCATAATACTGGAATCAATTAAGTTTCCGACACGGAGGCGGAATGAGATTTTTGCAAATAAATCCTCGTCAGGTATCGCATTTTCACCTACACCATTTAAAAAATTAAGTAAGTCTATGCTAGGTGGAGAAATATCCACTTTTTTACTGAAAATGGTCGACATGGATGTCGCAGCAGAACCCATCATTTGGTTCATTGCTTCCTGAACAGCGCTCAATTGAATTTCCCCAAGCAGGTCAGAAGGATTCTCCCCATCTCCTCCAAGCATCAAATCAGCAATGATAGCAGCATCGCTCTGCTTGATGACCAGCATATTTATACCTGAAAAACCTTCTGTATATTGCACTTGAATCGCTACATACGGATGCGGGAATTCTTCCGCGATCTGTCCCCTTTCAATTAAAGAAACCGTCGGGGTGGTGATATCCACTTTCTGATTCAATAAAGTGGATAGGGCAGTGGCCGAACTTCCGAAGGAGATATTACCAATTTCACCGAGGGCGTCGAGTTCCATCATTGATAAATAATCGTCAATCGAGAGAGGGAACACCTCATCCTCTATATCACTTGTACCTTTTAAAAGGGCATCTATCTCGTCTTGTGAAAGCATTCCATCACTTACCATCTTCGTCTCCCCCTTTCAAAATATCAAGAATCTGGATAGCATGTTTTTTTCCTACTTTTCCTGGCTGCCCACTGAATTTTGGAATCCCCCCAATTGTAATCGTCAAAGGTTCATCGATTGCCTTATTCAAATCGATGACATCGCCAACATCAAGCAGCAAAAAGTCCTGAATGGTGATATCCGTAGAACCAAGTTCGGAAATAATGGGAAGATCTGCGTTTCGGATACGCTTTTCCAAAATCATGATTTCCTCTGGGATTTTTTCCTTTTGGGAATTTTCCATCCAATAATGAGCGGATAACTTTGGTATGATCGGTTCCAATACGACGTGAGGGATGCAAACATTAATCATTCCGCTCGTTTCGCCGATTTGTGTATTCAAGGAAATGACCACAACAGTATCGTTGGGTGAAACCAGTTGCAGAAATTGCGGATTCACCTCGAACTCTGTCATTACCGGTTCGATTTCAACAATCGTTCCCCAAGCCTCCTGTAAATTTTCAAAAGCCTTCTCGAATAAATTCGACATGATTTTCGTTTCTATTTCGGTTAAACTATCTACCTTATTCACGCTTATGCCCCGCCCGCCCAAAACACGATCCATCATGGAATAGGCGATATTCGGGTTGACCTCAATAATGATTCGGCCATCCAAGGGCGGTACCTCAAAAACATTCATGATAGTCATTTTTGGAACTGATCGGATAAACTCTTCGTATGGTATTTGATCTGCCGAAGCAACGGATATTTGGACATATGTTCTAAGTTGAGCAGAAAAGTATGTGGTCAGCAGCCTCGCAAAGTTCTCGTGTATTCTGGTCAAACTGCGGATTTGGTCCTTTGAAAACCGAAGCGCCCTTTTAAAGTCGTAAACTTTCACTCTTTTTTCTACTTCTTCTTTTTTTAAATCATCTGCATCCATTTCACCTGTGGAAATGGCCGATAACAGAGCATCTATTTCATTTTGCGATAATATTTCCCCGGACATTAACACTCACCTCCAAAGCTTCCCCTTCTTATTTAATGAAGCAAGGATGTTCTTATTGCAGAATCGAGGAAGTAATATAAACCTTTTCAACTTTTCCTTCTTCCATTAATTCATTCATTCTGGTCTTCAAAGTTTCTTGAAGCTTTTCCTTGCCTTTTTTACCGGTTAACTCTTCCGCTTTCATTTCGGATAGTTCGGTTATAATTATATTTTTCACTTGAAAATTTCTTTTTTCCAACTCTTCTTTCGCTTTTTTGCTTTCTGTTTGGACCATAAAAGAGATTTTGATATAATCATTGCCGGCAAGATTCGTAGTGATTTCAGGAATCTCAACTGATGATTTGACAATTTCGTCAATGCTAGGTTTACCTTCGGCAGATGTGGGATCAGATAACTTTGTCACAACCACGACCGCTATGACACCTACAAGCGTTATAGCCACGAGTATAATCAACATAATAGTCATTAGTTTTTTTTTCATGAACTTTCCTCCACATCTTTACGAAAACCGAGAATATTGACGGTACGGTAAAATTGTATAATAGCTCCAACCAGTTCCTCTTCCTTCTCTAGCACAACGATTTTCTTACCATTTGTAAAAGTAATGGTCGTATCTGGCAATGACTCGACTGTGTCTATGTACAATGCATTGATATGAAAGCATTTTCCATTGAGCCTTGTGACTTTGATAATGATATTTAGGAGCCAGAGCAAAAGCACCTGGCTCCTCCCTCCCTTAACTTATCGTTTTAAGTTAACTAATTCCTGTAAAATTTCATCCGACGTCGTGATGATTCTGGAATTCGACTGGAAACCACGTTGTGCAACGATCATTTCAGTAAACTCTTCGGATAAATCCACATTGGACATTTCCAATGAACCTGATGCAATCACACCACGCCCCTCACCTGCGATATTGATGTTTGCCGTACCTGAATTGATTGATTCCTGAAAAGTGTTACCACCCGTTTTCGTCAAGCCTGATGCATTGGAGAACTTGGCGACGGCCAGTTGGCCTAAGGTTGTTATCAGACCGTTGGAGTAAACGCCATTTATTTCCCCTGATGCGCCAATATTGAAGCTTTCCAGTTTTCCTTCTTTATTACCATCTGGATTGACAAGAGCTGTAGTGGAGCCTTTAACTTGAGTAAGGTTCGAAAAATCAAAATCCAACTTAACTTTTTGTACGCTTTCATCAACTGTTGTATCCGGGTCATCCTCATTGCCGCTTGAAATGTTAATGGTTTGACCTGCCTGGGTTTTATCGGCTGCCACTATCTGACCATTTGCATCGAATTTCACCGAAGTGAACGGTTTTGGTTTAGTTGTTGATGTCCCCCCCAAAGCAGAAGGTTCTTCATCAAAAAGCTCCCATTTATCATCACCGCTTTTTTGAAAATAGATAGTAGCCGTTTGTTCTTTTCCGTTTTCATCCACAACTTTCATTTGCTGGCTAAATACGGTACCGTCAATTGCGTCAGCAGCTAGATTTCCACTTACTGAAATTTTAGTAGTGGCAATGGCAGGTAAAATCGCATTGACGTTAACGGCAACGTCGCCAATCGTTTTTGATCGTTTACCGGTTTCATCAACCTTGTAAGCCTGTACTTTCAACCCATTCGCGTTGACAAGTGTACCGTTATCATCCAGATAAAAGTTTCCTGCACGTGTATATGAGAGAGAATCGCCTTGCTTGACGACAAAATAGCCATCACCAGATATTCCTAAATCAAGATCGCGGCCGGTGGTTTGCAGGCTTGACTGTGTATGGATCGTATCGATTGTAGCTATCGTGGAGCCCAATCCAATTTGTTTAGAATTGGTTCCGCCTTTATTGGCTGTTGCTGCACTTGCACCAGATACTGTTTGGTTCATCGCATCGCTGAATGTCACACGGCTTTTTTTGAAACCATATGTATTGACATTGGCGACGTTATTACCGATTACATCCAATTTTGTTTGTAAGTTTTTTAATCCGCTTATTCCCGAATACATTGAACGAAGCATGTGAAAGCTCCCCTTTCATTTATCGACTGCTTCCGTCATTCCACAGTCCAGGCTTCCTATTCCAGGTCGAGCCTATTTATCTAAAATTATGGTTCCATTGATGTTCGTGAAGATTTGTGATGTGGCTACATCCCTGTCCATGACCGTAATGACCTTGTTGTTTTTCGTGCTTACTATGAGTGCCTCATTCTCAATAATGATAAGAAATTCAGTTACACCCATCTTTTTGGCCTAATTGGCTTTATCAGCCATTTTGTTCCAGCTTTTTGGTGTTAATTCTAAATTCCGTTGACTCATCCGCAATTGAGCATGATTACTAATGCTCAATTTTTCATTTGTGGGGACAGCAATTTGAAAATGCTGTCGTAAGTCGCTTTGGACCATCCGCCTTTGCCTTAACGGTAATTTTGTTTGTGGCAAAAGCTGAGGGGAATTTGCTTGAAAACCAAGTTCATTGATATTTCCATCCCTTAAGCTTTAGCGATCTTCATCAATTGCTCTGATGTTAACTTGGTGTTGTTTTCATCATCCACTTCAATTTCCAGCTTGCCATTACTCATGGATACCGAAATTACGACAGCAGACGACTCACCATTTTTATCGTCCATCCAGGAAACACGCTTGCCTATTAATTCACTTGCCGACGTCAAACTATTCGACGTGGAACTTGGTTGTTTCATTGCTGAAATATTTGCGGGTTCAAGCTTTGTGCCATCTTCTAAAAGAAAATAAACGCCATCACCCTTATATTGGATCGATTTAACGATGCCTGTCCCTTCTTCTATCGCAAGCTTATCATCGCCTTCATCCAATTTGTGCCAAGTGACTTCCTTACCGACAAAAGAGTTATAGTTCATTAAACTATTTTGTTGATTGATCCCGATTATTTCTTCCATTTGGGCTCCCATATTCATCATCTGTTCCAGGGAAGAAAAAGTGGCCATTTGGGCGATGAATTCCGTATTGTCCATCGGACTTGACGGATCTTGATTTTGAAGCTGGGTAAGCAACAATTTCAAGAAATCATCCTTTCCCAATGCATCCCCGGTTTTTCTGTTTTCAGTTTGAGAATTTGATAATAATAGTGACGTATCGATGGTCGTCATTTTTTCACCTACACTTCAAGATTTAACAGAGCATCGGCAAGGGATCCCGTAAACTCGCTTTCCGTTTCCTCATTGCTTTCTTCCTTACTCTCCTGTTGTTCATTATGTTCATCCGCATCTTTATGGCTGAATTTCTCAGAGTTAAAAGCATTGAAGGCCTGTGATATTTCAATTCTTTCAATTTGAATGTTTTGTCCGCTAAAGGCTTGTTTTAAGCCATGAATCTGATTCTCCAGCATATCTTTGGCCTGAGCAGTAGAAGCCATAATCTTGGCTGACAGCATACCATCCTTTTGAATCAACTCGATTCTTAAGGACCCTAAATGTTCAGGAGTCAATCTGATTAAAAGTTTATTTACACCGTTGGTTCCGTTAAAGTTCGCCTTACTCAAAATATTTTCAAATTGTTTAATAAACTCCTCTTGACTGACAGTTTGCTCACCCTTGGGAGCTGCCAAGACGAATTGCTCTAGTTTTGTCATGAGAAAAGGCATACCAGTCCCTTGATGTTTACCACTATCCGAACTTTGCAAAGACACACCGCTGCTGACTGTCCCATCTTTATTTACCTTGTCGCTCCCGGATAATTGCGAGAATGCACTTTTCAATGTTTCTATTGTATGAGTTTGCCCTTTCCCCAAAGCGTTGGATTGATCAGGTTCTGCTTTTGACTGATTGGACAGCCATCTCTCCAACTTTCCCGTCACCCCTTCAAGCAGGTGTTTCAATTGTTTCTGGATGGCCGCTTCATCTTGGGTCATATCCTTATTTTCCGAGAGAAGATCATGAGTTTTCACCAGTTTCAAAAGATTCACCACACCGGATGATGAGGGGTCATGCCATTTTTCTTCGCTTAAAACAGTAATTTTTTTCAGTATGGTATACAGATCCATGACATCGGCTGATAACAAACTTTGTGGAGTCAGGCTGAAGTCGTCGTCCACTTCTTGTTCTAAATCGAGATCCTCGATGCTCCCAAGGAAATCATCAAGAGCACCCTCATCATTTCCGGCTACATTTTTTAGGACCTGTAAAATAAGGTCGTTGTCTTGTTGGTTTACAGAAGGGGCTTCGGCAACTCTCTCTTCCCCTGTTTCACTTAGCCTTTCAAGTTTCAAAAAACCAAGTAAATCCTTTATTGCAGACATTCGTCCTTCAGTATTGGCGCCTATATCCGATGGAATGGGAGGTTCTGTCCCAATGGCTGATTGTAGGACTGAACCAAACCCTGAATCCGTTTGCTGATTTGGCTTAACTGGTACCTTTAGACCTAATGATAACAAGGGAAGTAAAGAATTAATTGCTGAATTCATATATTCACCCTCCTCACTCTTTCCACTTAAGAACTTTGTTCCGTTAATTTCTTCGTTAACCTTGCAGCATCAGCCGTTGTCATTTGCTCCAAAACCTTAGCTAAAGTGGCAGCTTTCATACTTGAGAGAATCTCCACTGCATCTTCATCATTCATTTCCATAATGATAGGTGCAGCCTTCTTGGGAGCCATCGTTTCATAAGTGCGGATTATATCTTTAAACGCTTGTTTACTATTATTCTGACTATCCCTAAGTTGATTCTTTTCTGTTTGAAGCTGCTGTTTTTCCGCTTCTGCCTTTGCAATGGCCTTGTCACGTGAATCAATGATGCCCTCAAGCTTTTCTATCTCTTTTTCCTTGTTTTCAATCTCGGTTTCTAATTTTTCGAGTTTCATGGAAACTTTCTCATCATTCTTGGCAGGTTTCCCCTTCTCTTCATCCTTTTGATGCGATTCAATGAAGGGTATTTTCGAAGTCATTTCCTTTGCCTTTTCCACTACATTCACCCCTGCAACTGTAAAAACGATCAACGCTACAGTTACCGCAAAGATTAATGGAATGAAGATGACAAGAAACCATTGAAACTTACTTATCTTTCTTTCTTCCAATTCTTCCGATCCATTAGATTCACTTTTTTTACGCATTCCATCACCTTACGCCTTTGCTTAAGAATTGCCGGATAGATATTTCATCCATTTGTTTGTTCTCAGCTTCTTTAATGACATCGAGGAATTTAAGAAAACCATTTTCTTTCATTTTTTCGTACTTTTTAACCTCGATATTTCTTTCCATTAATATATCCCGTTGATTATTCATCTTGTATCGCGATTCAATGACTTCCTGTTGACAGTGACCTAAGAGTTTTTCCAAGTTGTCCATAAATAACTGATGATGACGAATTTCCTGAACGGACAATCCATTTCGCAGCTTTTCCTGTTGAAACTCAATCAACTCTTCTTTTTTCTTTAAAAGCTTATATAACTTTTCTGCCACTTCTTCAAATTTTTTTAAAGCAGCATTATATTTAGCTAGTGCATCGGACTTTTCTTTTTCTTTGATGGTCAGGATCTTCTCGAATTTATATTGATAAATCATTATTAATCACCTTTCTCCATCAATTCGACGAGGGCGTTGATACTATTATCTTTGGAAGCTTTTTCATGGGTTCCTTGTTTCAAAAATGAAATGATTTCCGGATAGCGTGTAATCGAGTTATCAATTTGTTTGGAAGAACCCTTCTTATAAGCTCCTATATTAATCAAATCTTCCGACTCCATATAGGTTGATAAACTTGCCCGCAATTTTTCTGCAGCGTTTTTATGCTTGTCACCAACAATATTGTTCATGACACGACTAATGCTCTTTAATACATTGAGCGCTGGAAACTGTCCTTTATTGGCCAAGTTACGGTCTAGTATGAAGTGACCATCCAAAATTCCCCTGACTGCATCAGCAATCGGTTCATTCATATCATCACCGTCGACTAGTACCGTATAAAAAGCTGTTATGGTCCCCAACTGATTTGTTCCCGTTCTTTCGAGTAACCTTGGAAGGATGGCAAAAACGGATGGCGTATATCCTTTGGTCGTCGGCGGTTCCCCGATAGCAAGCCCAATTTCCCTCTGGGCCATCGCAACCCTTGTGACCGAATCCATCATCAGCATCACATTCAATCCCTTATCACGAAAATATTCCGCAATGGCAGTTGCCGTCAAAGCCCCCTTTATCCTCATCAACGCTGGCTGGTCAGATGTGGCCACTACAACGATTGATCGTGCCAGCCCTTCTGGTCCAAGATCTTTCTCAATGAATTCCCGAACTTCACGGCCACGTTCACCAATAAGACCGATTACGTTTAAGTCAGCCGTCGTATTCCTTGCCACCATACCAAGCAACGTGCTTTTCCCGACGCCGCTGCCTGCAAAGATACCAACACGCTGTCCTTTTCCAACTGTTAATAAACTATCAATCACCCTAACTCCTACATCTATCGGATCATTAATCGGGGGGCGTTTCATCGGATTCGGCGGATCTTGATCCACAGAAATTGTCGCGAGACCTTTTGGAAGTATTGAGTCATCAATAGGATGCCCCAATGGATCGACCACTTTGCCAATTAGCCCGCTTCCAACCTTTATCTCAAGGCTCCTTCCTCTCCCTTCCACGATACAACCCGGTGCAATATCACTAACTGCTGTAAATGGCATTAAAATAACCATTTCATCACGGAAACCGACAACTTCAGCTAAGATTCGATTTTTCTTTTTTTGTATACCCGTATAGATATAACAAACATCACCTACAGAGCTTTCAGGGCCTTGAGATTCTATCATTAACCCCACGACACGTTTGACCCGTCCATAGTGTTTGAATGGATCAACTTCATCAACTAAGGGCAATAGGTCTCTAGTTTTCATCTTTACTCCCCTTCCAGCAATTCAGTTAGTTTCACTTTTATTTCCTGCAGCTGGCTGTCGACACTGGCGTCCATCCTTCCGTTTTCGGATTCGATGATACAGCTGCCTACTTCAAGCTCATCATCCGGAAAGATATACAACTCAGTATCTTTCGGAAAGATTGCCATCAACTCATCTTTGTGAGAAAGAATCGATTGATATTGGATCGGATGGATATGCAATTGCACTTCACGGTAATCCCTTACTTCTTTGATGGCTCTTTTGACGATGGATAAAAAAGACTCTTCATCTTTTTCAAGCTGTTGCCCGATAATTTTCTCTGCCACCTTCAGGGCAAGATTCATAATAACGGTTTCAGATGATTCGATATTGTGCCGATAATCTTTTTTAGAGGACTCCACCACTTCTTTTGCGAAGGCTATTTCCGCTGCAATCTCGTTATAACCCTTTTGGATCCCATCTTCGACTCCCTGCTGATACCCTTCTTTTTGAGCTTGTTCAATAAACATTGATTTTTCTTGATTCTCCCATTGTTCTCTGTCTTGCTGGATTTCAGCAGCAATTGCTTGGGCTTTTTGTTTAGCTTCGCGCAATAACGTTTCCGCTTCCTGTTTAGCATCATTGAGCAATTCATCAGATTGAATATAATGAAGTTTTTTCCGCTCATCTGCATCATCATTTTGAAGAAAGTCGAAAGGGCGAACTTTTATTACGATCTTTTTGCTTTTCTCCTGGTTAGCCTGCTGGGATTTGATAATCCTAGACAATGATATCATCCCCTCCGCCGCGGGCAATCACGATATCCCCAGTTTCCTCCAGACGTCTAATGACGGCAACAATTCTTGATTGTGCTTCTTCTACATCACGCAATCGAACTGGCCCCATATATTCCATTTCTTCCTGGAAGGTTTCAACCATGCGATTTGACATATTTCGGAAAACGATTTCCTTCACTTCATCACTAGCCACTTTAAGAGAAAGTTTAAGATCTTCGTTATCAGATTCCCTGACTACTCGCTGAATCGCTCTGCCATCAAGGGTCACGATATCTTCAAAAACAAACATTCGTTTCTTGATTTCCTCTGCAAGCTCCGGATCTTGGATCTCAAGTGCATCCAAAATCGTTCTTTCCGTTGAGCGGTCAACACCATTCAACACATCTACAACAGCTTCCACTCCACCTGTCTGTGTATAATCTTGGGTTACAGTCGCAGAAAGTTTCCTTTCGAGTATTTGCTCCACTTCATTGATGATTTCCGGAGAAGTGCTATCCATTAAAGCAATCCTTCTTGCAATATCTGCCTGCACCTCTTGCGGAAGTTCAGACAATATTTGTCCAGCCTGTGTGGGATCAAGATATGACAGGATCAATGCAATGGTCTGCGGATGCTCGTTCTGGATGAAGTTCAGGATCTGTCCAGGGTCTGCCTTTCGTGCAAAGTCGAATGGCCGAACCTGTAAGGATGATGTTAAACGGTTAATGATGGCGGTTGCCTGATCAGTACCTAATGCCTTTTCAAGTACCTGCTTCGCATAACCTATCCCGCCCTGCGAAATGTAATCCTGTGCTAAAGCAATATTATGGAATTCTTCCAGAATTTCTTCTTTATCATGGGAGTCCACTTTTCTCACTCCCGAAATTTCAAGGGTCAATCTCTCAATTTCCTCTTCAGAAAGATGCTTATATACGGATGCAGAAACATCCGGGCCTAAGGAAATAAGGAGGATGGCAGCTTTCTGTTTGCCAGTCAATCCGGCCTTTTTTTTTCTATCTGTCACTTTCAAAAGCCTCCTAGTCTTCCGCTATCCAGCTTCTTAATAATTTTGCAAATTCATCCGGCTTTTCTTTTGCAAGCTTTTCCAGTTGTTTTCTTTTTAAAGATGCTTCCGTTTCCTTCTCTTCGTTCAAATCCGGAACATCGAATACGACTTCTTCCTCTTCAACCACGTACTCCTCTTCCATTTCAGCTTGCTTTCGGGATCTGAGGAACAAGATTAAGAGAATGATAATGGCAAGTATTAGCACTCCCCCTACGATGTATGCCCATATTGGTAACGAAGGATTCGTTTCACCTTTTTGCAACGTCATTTTTCCGTTAAACGGCTGAACGGAAATCGCAATTTTATTATTAAGCTCCTCGTCCGTCAGTTCTTCACCTTCAGCTTTTTTCTCGATTGTCGTGCGTATTATCGTACCAAGGATTTGTGTAATATCCTCCACACTCTGTTGAGATAAAGAATTCGGGTCATCAGCGGTGGGCGGTTCGACCATGACCTGAATACCTAAATCTTTAACCTTATATGGGCTTTCGACTATCTCCTTCTTGATTCGGTTCACTTCACTATTTATCGTTTCATCCACTTTTTCATAATCACCGGATCCGTTTGTACCTTCAGCGTATTTTGATCCCAATGAATCTGAGGAATCCTCACTTTGCGGCACGCCTCCTGCACCTGCTGCATCCCCACTATACGATTCATTGATCCTTTGCGCAGAAATCTCAATTCCAGCCATATTTTCTTCATCGACCGGTTCAACTAAATTCTCTTCCCGGTTTTCTTGAGTGAAATCAATGTCTGTCGTGACTGAAACAACCACTTTGTCTCTCCCCATTAACGTTCCAAGCATATTTTGCACCTGTCTTTGAATATCACGTTCTATTTCCTTTTTTATTTCATTTTGGGTGGCAAATGCCGACGCGAAAGAAGTATTTTCATTTTCAAGATCGAAATACTCAAACTCTTGGTTCATTATGACGATATTATCTGTAGGGAGATTCGGAACACTTTTTGAAACCAAATGATAAAGGGAATTGATTTGACTTTCTTCAAATTTATAACCTGGCTTCGTATTCAATACGATGGATGCTGACGCTTCCCCAGCTGAATCACTGACAAAAACTCCTTTATCAGGAAGAGTGATCATTACACTGGCATCTTCTACTCCATCAATCTTTTTTATTAAACTAGCCAATTCCGTTTGCATCGAGTCCAGTTTAATGACATTGAATTCATTTTCAGTCATTCCAATACCAGCACTTTGACTAAAAAAGGAATAGTCGATATTGCCTGATTCCGGAATTCCTTCAGCTGCCAGTTCCACTTTAAGTGAATCAAGTCTTTCTTCAGGAACTTTTATGGTCGTACCATTTTCAGAAACTTCATTTGTAATCCCTTGACTGTCTAAATTCTCTTTAATGCTTCCCGTTTCCGATGGAGTTAAGTTGGAATATAAGGGCACCAGCGTCGTACGCGTGGTTAAAATTGAAACTGCCGTAATGATGATGATAATTAATGCTGCTGAACCAATCATCATGAATTTTTGTTTTTTACTGCGGCCCGTCCAATAAGCAGTTATTTTGTTTTTAAAATTCACTAGTACTTCATTCATTTAAATCCCCCGGTCAGTCTATGAATTTATGATTGGGGGATTTTTCCCCCTGGTCATTTTTCTCTATATAATGAGGTTAAAAAATGAATGCTATATACTCATTCTCATCATTTCCTGGTAGGCTTCCACAACCTTATTCCGAACCTCTAATGTAGCCTGCATGGTAATGCTGGCTTTTTGTGAAGCTATCATCACCGAGTGAAGCTCAACATCCTCTCCATTAACCAATTTGGTTGTAAGGTCATCAGATGCCACTTGTGTTTCGTTAACTTTATTCATTGATTCTTTTAATACCGACGCAAAATTTTGCTGTGCTTCGTATGGTGTATTAGTCTTACTTTGATCTTTTTTCTGCACATTGCTTGCATTGTTCATTGCAGAAAGAGAAATCCCCTCCATATCAACAATCCCCTTTCAAACTTTTATTTTCCAATTTCCAAAGCTTTCATCATCATTCCCTTTGATGCATTTAAAACTGTCACATTTGCTTCGTATGAACGTGTGACACTCATTAA
The DNA here is from genome assembly GCF_025175645.1 of Peribacillus aracenensis. Taxonomy (NCBI): domain Bacteria; kingdom Bacillati; phylum Bacillota; class Bacilli; order Caryophanales; family Bacillaceae; genus Peribacillus; species Peribacillus aracenensis. The sequence goes on along the minus strand of NZ_JANZMJ010000001.1, from coordinate 428,655 downwards.
ATCAACCATTTCCCGAAGCGGGTCGACATTTGGCATTTCAACATAACCATCTTCATTGGCATCAGGATGATCTGGATTATAATCCAGTTCAAAAGGTGTTTTATCTTTAACTATTCCAGTCACCTTCACACCATTCCCTATCTCGCTCGTTTTTTGGGATGCAGCGTTCAAGAAACTTGAAAAACCGTTTTCCTTACTTTGCAACACAACCGATTTTCTTGTGTACGGCTTCCATTTTTTAGATTCGGCGTCATATTCCGCCCTGGTCGTATCGGCATTAGCCATATTAGCAGAGATTACATCCATCCTTAGCCTTTGACTCGTCAGGCTGGATCCGGTCATGTTTATACTTTGGAAGATTCCCATCACTTACCTCCTCTAATTACATTCTGCAATGATTGAAACTTACCTGAAAGCCTGTCGGTTACTGCATTATAATAAATCTGATTGGCAGCAAGCTCCGTCATTTCCTTATCAACGTCCACGCTATTTCCATTATTGTTATATCGGACATTTTTCTGCGTCACGATCTGAGAAGCATGACTCCCCTCTGATTTGAAGGGGAAATGCCGTTCATCGGTACGATATGAATCCAGGGAAGATTCCAGCTCTGTCTTAAAGGATTGTGTTTTGTCGACCTCTTTAGCTTTATAATTAGGCGTATCCGAATTGGCTATGTTCTGTGAAATGACTTTTTGTTTTACATTAGAATAATTAAGGGCATTTTCTAGTGATTGAAAAGTATTTGAAAATAACTCCACATCAATTACCTCTTTCTATAACTAACATTTAATTACAATATCAATAAATTAATCCAGTGCATTTACGTTTTAATTTTAAAGAAACATTATAACTATGTCCATAAACAATACATGGACTTTAGACCTATTATCGTCGAAAATTGTCACAAATTGCTCAAATTTGTCGTGCTTTTTAGTATGATTACATGATTAATATTACGTAATATTACATTTTAATATGATTTTCTACATATTAACCAAATTTTCCTTCCATTAGCTTTTATATCATATCGAAAAACAAATCTATATACCTGATACTTTAGAACTAATTTTCACATTTACTTTCAATTAATTATTTCAATTTAGTTGATTTCACCCTTTAAAATAAAGGATTCATAAGAAAACAAAGGATTACTGCCTTTTTTCTTTTTTGAAAAAAAAAAACGTTTTTTCAAAGCGCTGATCCATTCGACAAAATCCCCTAATGGTTGAAAACCGCAATCCATAGGGTTTTAAAAATCAAAAAAAGTTACAACAACGTTCTTTTTCACTATTACAACAGTTATAATAATATAATTACCCTTTTAAAGAAAAATTTAACTATTTTTTCAATTCTAATAGAAAACAAGCCTATATTCACATTTCCGTTTAATTCGAATGACCTCTTTTTCCTATCTCTCCCCTGACGTTCACCTCCTTTTGCTGATTAGTCCCAGAAAGCAACAGTTCCAAATACCACAAAAAAAAGCAGCCTTTTTATAGGACTGCCCAGACTGTAGACAAACTCGATGAAAACCTAGTTTGTCTACAGTTTCTTTTAGGGTTTGTGCAATTTGAACGTTGATTGGATCGAAGGGCACTCGCTTTTCGCGGGCGGTCGATGAGCCTCTTCGGCGCCTTTGCGCCTGTGGGGTCTCCCCTGGACTCGCTTTTCTAAGCAGGAGTCTCGTATCTTCCGTTCCAATCAACTTTGTTATAGATAGAACCCTTTTTCCTAAAGTCTTTATTGTTTTAAAAATAGAATTAATAAAACTTGAGGTGAAGAGGATGCTTTCTAAATATGATTCTATTCAACGTGATCAACTTGAAATGCTTCTTTAGATCAACTAGTGCCTGCGAACCATTTGGTTCGTAAAATTGAGGCTGCCATTGACTTCACTTTCATTTATGAGTTAGTGAAAGATATGTACTCCAGAGATAGGACGCCCAAGTATTGATCCAGTTATATTAGTCGAATTAACTTTCATTCAATATACCTTCGGTTTTCGTTCAATGCGTAAAACAATTGAAGAAGTTGAAACAAATATGGCTTACCATTGGTTCTAAGGCTATGGTTTCCATGATAAAGTGTCACATGCTCATTTTATTCACGGTGTACAGAAAGCAAAGACTATCCAAAACGACACGGCTTTCTAGCAAAAAATGTGGAAGAAGAAGATCACCTGCGTCATCATCAAGATGTAAAACCTATATATGCGAAACGTAAAGAAACGATTGGGCGTGTATTCGCAGATGCTAAAGAAAAAAGCATGGTATACGTTGGACTACTTTAGACATAAAAAATTGTCTATGCAGGCAGGCGATGCTTACTTTCGCTGCCATAAATTTGAAGAAGATGGCCAATTGGAAATGGCAAGGTCCAAATAACTTTAGGAGAAAAATCAAAAGGAATTTCAAAAGGCAGCCCTTTTTAAAGGACTGCCTTTTTTTATGTTAATTATTTTTAAGCTTTTCTAATTCAAGAAGGAATTTATCGTTCAATACTTTGATATAAGTACCTTTCATTCCTAGTGAGCGGGATTCAATGACTCCGGCACTTTCCAGTTTCCGTAGGGCATTTACGATAACGGAACGGGTGATGCCGACACGGTCTGCAATTTTGGATGCTACAAGCAGACCTTCATTACCTTTAAGCTCCTCAAAAATGTGCTCAATCGCTTCCAATTCGCTGTAAGATAACGAGGAAATTGCCATTTGAACGACTGCTTTACTACGAGCTTCTTCTTCTATCTCTTCTGATTTTTCACGTAGGATTTCCATACCGACTACAGTCGCACCATATTCAGCCAAAATTAAATCATCATCATGAAATTTTTCTTGTAATCGCGCAAGGACCAATGTTCCTAAACGTTCTCCCCCGCCCATAATCGGTACGATCGTTGTTAATCCAGTTGCGAAAAGCTCTTTGTTTTCGACTGGGAAAGCAGTATATTCGCTTTCGATATCAAGATTCGAAGAGGTTTCAGGAATATTGAAGAGGTTTTTTGTGTACTCTTCAGGGAATTGTTTATCTTCCAACATTTTGTACATGCGTTCGTTTTCAATTTGCTGACTTACCGCGATGCCAAGTAATTTCCCGCGGCGGCTGACGACGAATACATTCGCTTCGATAACTTCACTTAAACTTTCAGCCATTTCCTTGAAGTTAACTGCTTTACCTGCTGCTTTTTGTAGCATTGCATTGATTTTTCTTGTTTTTGCTAATAAGTTCATTTGATTTGTTCCTCCTAAAAATACCATGGTTCACAATAACTATGAAGTTGTATTTCCGTAATTTTATGTTTATTGCGTAGGCAAATCATTGCCAAGATTGTTTCTTAAATTAAAGGATAAACTGGCTTAAATCTTTGTTCCGGGCGATAGAACCAAGCTTACCTTCGACATATTGGGGCGTAATTGTAATCTTCTCCATCGTTATTTCCGGAGCTTCAAAAGATAAGTCTTCAAGCAACCGTTCCAAAATGGTATGAAGTCTTCTTGCACCAATATTGTCTGTGTTTTGATTTACTTCGAAGGCCACTTCAGCTATCTTACGAACAGCATCGTCAGAAAATTCAATTTCTATACCTTCAGTTTCTAATAAAGCAACATATTGTTTTAACAAGGCATTATCCGGTTCATGAAGAATCCGTACAAAGTCGTCTACAGTCAGTTTGTTCAATTCTACACGAATTGGGAATCTACCTTGTAGTTCAGGGATAAGGTCGGATGGCTTAGCCATGTGAAAGGCCCCGGCAGCAATGAATAAGACATGATCCGTTTTAACTGAACCATATTTAGTCACTACTGTCGAACCTTCAACGATTGGCAGGATATCCCTTTGGACACCCTCTCTTGAGACATCCGCTGATGAACTTCCTGATTGCTTACTGGCAATTTTGTCTATTTCATCGATGAAAATAATCCCATTTTGCTCAGCCCCGTATAATGCATCGGAAGTGACTTCATCCATATCAATCAATTTAGCCGCTTCTTCATTTGTTAAAACGGTTCTTGCTTCACTTACTTTCAATTTTCGCTTCTTGCTTTTTTTAGGCATCAAGCTTCCTAAAGCGTCCTGCATATTCATCCCCATTTGTTCCATTCCCGAACCTTGGAGCATATCAAACATCGAAGCAGTCTGTTCTTCCACTTCGACCGTTATCATTTCACTTTCTAACTCACCATTAGCCAGCTTTTCAGCGACGATTTTTCTTTTTTCCTGCAAACTTAAATCTTCGGAATTTTCTTCCGGATCCTGTTCGTCTTGATTGTTATTGCCTCCAAAAAAGACTTCAAGAGGATTCTTGAAATTACTCTGTTTTTTTGTTGATGGCACTAAAAGTTCTATTAAGCGGCGATTTGCATTTTCTTCTGCCCGCTCCTTTACGCTGACCATCTTTTCTTCCTTCACGAGGCGGACGGAAGTCTCCACCAAATCACGAACCATCGACTCAACATCCCGGCCGACATACCCGACTTCCGTAAATTTCGTTGCTTCAACTTTTACAAAAGGAGCACCTACCAATTTAGCCATTCTCCGAGCTATTTCTGTTTTCCCAACGCCTGTCGGTCCAATCATTAATATATTCTTCGGAACGACTTCATCACGAAGTTGATCCGAGAGAAGGGAACGTCGGTAGCGATTCCGAAGAGCCACTGCCACTGCCCGTTTTGCCTCACGCTGCCCTACGATATACTGATCCAGTTTTTCAACGATTTGCCTCGGTGTTAAATTAGCTTTTTTTGACATTTGCGCTCCTCCTTACAACTCTTCCACGATTATATTCGTATTCGTAAATACACAAATTTCCGCTGCAATTTGTAAAGATGATTGAGCGATTTCCTTTGCCGATAAATGGTCACTGGAAAACCGCATTAATGCCCTGCCGGCAGCTAGGGCATAATTCCCACCCGATCCAATGGCGAGAATCCCGTCATCCGGTTCAATTACTTCCCCGGTGCCAGAAACGAGCAGTAAATGATTCTTATCCATCACGACCAGCATGGCTTCCAGTTTTCTCAATACATTGTCACTTCTCCATTGCTTTGCCATTTCGACGGCAGCGCGCTGAAGATTGCCATTATACTCTTCAAGTTTAGCTTCGAACATCTCAAATAAGGTGAATGCATCTGCAACAGAACCTGCAAAACCTGCAAGGACATTACCATTAAAGATTTTCCTTACTTTCCTCGCCGTATGCTTCATCACTACTGAATTTCCTAAAGTAACCTGCCCATCACCGGACATGGCACATTCACCTTTATGATGCACTGCAAATATTGTTGTCATAAAGTGTCCCCTTTCAACATTTAAGGCCGCGGATGTGATGCATTGTAGACTTTTTTCAATTGGTCTTTTGTAACATGCGTATACACTTGCGTTGATGAAATTTTAGAATGACCAAGCAATTCCTGAACTGTGCGAATGTCCGCCCCATTATTCAATAGGTGTGTAGCAAACGAATGCCTTAGCATATGGGGATGAAGACTTCCATCTGCGGCTGACTTTTTAATCAATTCATTCAATATATAGCGAACTCCCCTAGGTGTCAGAGGGTCTCCACGAAAATTAACAAATAAATAAACATGCGCCTTGGCGTCAGACGAAGTCAATTCCATCCTGGCTGTACGTATGTATAAATCTATCGCTTCCTGTGCATAACTGCCAACCGGAACATAGCGATCCTTTTTTCCTTTTCCATGGATCAGTACCGTTCCTAAGGAAAGGTCGATATCCTGCAGTTTAATCTCACAACATTCACTTACACGAATTCCTGTAGCATACAATAATTCCAGTAAGGCATTGTTCCTTATTCCTATCGGTGAATCTTTCTTTAAAGTAGAAAACAACTGATTCATTTCCTTCTCATAAAGAAAACGTGGCAGTCTTTGATCCTTTTTAGGTAAAGAAGCCAAAGAAAAAGGGTTATCCTTCACATCACCTTCACGTAGTAAAAATCTATAAAGGCTCCGCAAGCAAGAAGTTTTTCTTGCTACAGTGCTCTTAGAAAGGTTTTTCTCATATAAATTCGTCAAATATAACCGGACATCCAAATATTCAACGGACGTGATATCCTCAATGCCCTGTTCATTAAGGAACAGAAAAAATTCGTGAATATCACGTTTATAATTTTCAATGGTGTATTGTGAACTGTTTTTTTCAATCTGTAAATATTCGATGAAGGATGATAATGCCTTTTTTTGATTAATCATGGAAACACCTCGCAAAGGCTAATAAATAGTATCATACTTTAAAACAGCAGGCAAATATTTTACAAATTTTTCACAAAGTTCTGAATTGTGTCTAAAGCGCGTTTAGCATGCGTTTCGTTCCGCTCTTTTTTTGATTTGATTCTCACTTCTAGGTCTGGAAGCAATCCAAAGTTGGCATTCATTGGTTGGAAGCTCTTACCATTCGTCGAAGTTATGTACCTTGCCATGCTTCCCATCGTCGTCTCCGCAGGGAATATGATAGGCTCCAATCCTTGGACGATCCTTGCAGCATTGATACCTGCAACAAGTCCTGATGCAGCAGATTCTACATACCCTTCGACACCAGTCATTTGACCGGCAAAGAATAAATCATCCCGATTCTTGAATTGATACGTAGGTTTCAATACATTAGGTGAGTTTATGAATGTGTTTCGATGCATGACTCCATAACGCACAATTTCCGCATTTTCCAATCCAGGTATGAGCTGCAATACTTCTTTTTGCGGCCCCCATTTCAAATGTGTCTGAAAACCAACAATATTGTAAAGTGTTCCTGCCGCATCATCTTGACGCAATTGAACGACAGCAAAAGGACGTTTTCCCGTTTTTGGATCTTCTAAGCCAACTGGCTTCAATGGACCAAATAACATCGTTTTCTTCCCACGTGATGCCATCACTTCAATTGGCATGCAGCCTTCAAAAAAGATTTCCTTTTCGAATTCTTTAAGTGGTACTGTTTCTGCAGCGATCAATGCTTCATAAAAGCGGTCAAACTCTTCTTCCGTCATCGGACAATTCAAATAAGCTGCTTCCCCTTTGTCATAACGGGATTTCAAATATACTTTATCCATGTTTATGCTGTCTTTTTCAAGAATTGGTGCGGCGGCATCATAGAAGTACAAGTATTCTTCATCCATGATTTGCTTCAAGCTGTCAGATAGTGACTGACTTGTAAGCGGACCGGTAGCAATCACGGTAGGACCTTCCGGAATTTCCGTCACTTCTTCATTAATGACCGTCACATTTGGATGATTTTTAACCCTTTCCGTAACAAGACCGGCAAATTCATGTCGATCAACAGCTAAAGCACCGCCAGCCGGAACAGCACAAGCATCTGCTGCCGACATGATGACCGAATCCAGAATACGCATTTCTTCTTTTAAAACACCAACTGCATTTGTTAAAGTATTTGCCCGAAGTGAATTGGAACAAACAAGTTCAGCGAATTTATCGGTATGATGGGCTGGCGTTTGTTTTACAGGGCGCATTTCATATAGATCGACTTTAATTCCTCTTTTAGCTAACTGCCACGCCGCTTCACTTCCAGCAAGCCCAGCACCGATTACACTTACTTTTGTTTCTTTCATTTTTCGAACCTCCATGTATAGATATGATAAGACAGGAGCATTTATCATTAAAACTGCTTTTATTAACGTTTCATTTTTAACGATATCTATGTATTTATACCCGAAATACTCATTCCTGCTAACGATAATTTTAAAGCATATGCCTCAGGCCGGCATTCTTTCTGCAATCCATCTTTTCTAAAAAGGGTAACGGACACAAATAGGAATTATATCTTTAAAAGAATGTACTTGTCCACTGAATTTTACATCACATGGCCTAAATAAAAAAGTTTCAAGCTTTATCCATTTTCTTCTTGGAACCGAATTCACATATTATCATGATATCATACTTTCCTGAACATAAAGAAACCCGGCAGATGCCGAGTCAATTTATATCTAGGTTTTTTCGATAGTTCACAGGGAAAGTAAACGATTTCACGGTCTTTTCTATGCTTGGGGCATTTCCTTGAAATCACAATCCATGCACTGGACCTGGACGCCTTTTTTGAGTTTCTTTTCAACAAGTGTACCTTCACATTTTGGACAACTCCGCGGAAGCGGTTTATCCCATGATATGAAGTCACATCCAGGGTAGGTATCACACCCGTAAAATATGCGGCGTTTTTTACTTTTCCTTTCAATGATGTTTCCTTCTTTACATTTTGGGCATTTGACACCGATTTCTTTAACGATTGGCTTTGTGTTACGGCAATCCGGGAAATTACTGCATGCCATGAACTTTCCATAACGCCCCATCTTATAGACCATCCCATGTCCGCATTCCACGCAATCTTCACCAGCAGGTTCATCTTTAATTTCAATTTTCTCCATCTCGACCTCAGCTTTGGCCAGATGAATTGCAAACTCTTTATAAAATTCATCAATGACCTTTATCCATTCGATACTGCCTTCCTCGACGCTGTCGAATTCCTGTTCCATTTTGGCAGTGAACTCTGCATCAAGAATATCCGGGAAGAATTCGCGTATCAATTCAAGAACGATCTCACCTAGCTCTGTTGGGATGAACCGTTTATTATCCAAGGTAACATAGCCCCGTTTTTGAATCGTATCCAAGGTAGGAGCATATGTAGAAGGACGGCCTATTCCCAGTTCCTCTAGGGTTTTGACAAGACGTGCTTCAGTATATCGGGGCGGAGGCTGTGTGAAATGCTGCTTCGGCTCGATATCTTTTGAAAAGAATTGATCTCCTTTTTTTACATCCGGAAGTGCATTTTCCTTTTCTTCCACCGAGTCATCGGACCCTTCAACATATACCTTCATAAAACCCGGAAATTTTATTTTTGAACCATTAGCCCTGAAGATGACATCCCCGTTATGCAGGTCTATGCTCATCGTATCCATGACTGCCGAAGACATTTGACTAGAAACGAATCGTTCCCATATCAATTTATAAAGACGGAATTGATCTCTGGATAAGAACTCCTTGACTACACCCGGTTCACGTAATGTGCTTGTTGGCCTGACTGCTTCATGGGCGTCCTGGGCATTAGTTTGTTTTTTCTCCTTGCGCTGTTCAGCCTGAACATAATCTTTACCATAATTATTTTGGATGAAGGTATGGACTTCCCCTTTCGCAACATCGGAAATCCGGGTTGAATCGGTTCTCATATAAGTTATTAACCCGACTGTACCTTCCTTGCCAAGCTCGATTCCTTCATAAAGCTGCTGAGCAAGCATCATGGTTTTCTTTGCACGGAAATTCAATTTACGTGCCGCTTCCTGTTGCAGGGAAGAAGTTGTAAAAGGGGCAGCTGGATTGCGCCTTCTTTCCTTTTTAGCCACGGCTCCTATCGTAAATTCGCCGCCATTTAAAGAAGCGAGCACTTTTTTGACGTCCTCTTCGGTATTTAATTCCTTCTTCTCGCCGCCAAGGCTGAAGAAGGAACCTTCAAACTGTTCTTTTCCTTTTACAAAATCAGCCTTGATTGTCCAATACTCTTCCGGGATGAAATCTTTGATTTCCTTCTCCCGGTCAATGATCATCCGTACAGCAACCGATTGGACCCGTCCAGCACTTAAGCCTTTTTTCACCTTTTTCCACAAAAGCGGGCTTATATTGTATCCGACTAAACGATCCAAAACCCTTCTTGCCTGCTGGGCATCAACCAATTTCATATTTATTGGTCTCGGCGATTTAAATGATTCTTTGATGGCCTCTTTCGTGATCTCGTTGAATACCACACGGCAATCAGAGTTAACATCAACATCAAGACTGTGAGCCAAATGCCATGCAATGGCTTCCCCTTCCCTGTCGGGGTCAGCCGCGAGATAGATTTTTTTCGCTTTTTTCGCAGCGGTTTTCAATTCTTTTAAAACCGGGCCTTTGCCGCGGATAGTTATATATTTAGGCTCATATTCATGTTCAACATCGACACCCATTTGACTTTTAGGCAAATCTCGAACATGCCCCATGGAAGCCTTTACTTTATATTTTTTTCCCAAGTAACGTTCTATTGTTTTCGCCTTTGCGGGCGATTCCACAATCACTAAGTATTCTGACATCCAATAAATCCTCCTCAAAGAGGTAATATAAATCTTCACTATTATTAATCATTCAAAAATCATTTGTCAACACCTCTTTACTTTTCAAAGCATGCTGATTCATTTATTAATAGGTATTTTGACAAGAGGTGCCATTTGCAAAACTTATAACAGTTTTACAATATTTTCAACCTTTTTGTCTAATAATTCAACCCATCCTTCTAAAAAAGCACCTTTTTTTCTATTTTCCTGGATGATTCTCCGTCTATCTTCTATATTATATTGTTCAAAACTCTTCCTCGATCTGCCTGGAACTCAAAACAAGTTTGGCACCATCGGAAATCAATTGATTGGTCCCCAGTGATTCAAGGCTTGTAACATTTCCAGGAAGTGCAAACACCTCCCTGCCATGTTCCAAAGCAGCTTGTGCCGTAATAAGGGAACCGCTCCTTTCTTTTGCCTCGACCACGAATACTCCCTGTGATAATCCACTGATGATTCGATTCCTAAGCGGAAACATCCAAGGTTCCGCCTTCACTTCCGGTGGAGTCTCAGATATAAGAAGGCCTTTATTGACGATTTCTTCAGCAAGGGTAACATTGGATTTCGGATATATTTGCATAAGCCCTCCTCCTAAAACCCCAATCGTATCTCCGCCTTCCCTTAATGTGATCTTATGTGACTCTGCATCGATTCCAGCCGCCACCCCGCTTATGATCACGAACTTTTTTTTTACTAGCGGTAATAGAATCGATTTTAAGGCCTCCAGACCATACGAGGTTGGCTTACGTGTTCCAACAACACCTAGCGTATTCTTCCTTGTTAAAAGCTTCTTATCACCTTTATAATAAAGAACCCACGGAGGATCGAATATTTGCTTCAGCAAAAAAGGATATTCATCATCGAAGATCGTCAAACAATGGATTTGGCTATCTTTGTAATTTTTAAGTTTATCGATGGTATTGAGTGAATGTAAATCTTTGAGAAAGAGGTTGAGCTTATTTGAAGGGATAGGGAGCATTTTTGCCCATTCAACGTAATCCGTCGTGAATAGGGAAGATAATGACGGGTCTTTTGACATGATTGTTTGGATTGATTTCCATCCTGCCCCGCGGCAATGATGAAGATGGATTAACTTTTCTTTTTTATTCAATTTGAAACGCCCCTAACCGGATATTTTTAAAGGTAGGTTGATGGTGATGTACTCGGTATCTCCCGAGGAAAATGGAGGAAAATAAGACCGACCCAAAAAAAGGTCGGCCCAGCTTAAATTAATGTGTTTTACAAGGTTCGTAAATCTCTTTTTCTTTCAAGACGGAAATCAATGTTTCACCCATTACGGATGGAGTTTCGGCAACTTTAATTCCACATTCGTTCATAACGCGGATTTTCTCGTCAGCAGTTCCTTTTCCTCCTGAGATAATGGCTCCGGCATGTCCCATACGTTTACCAGCAGGAGCCGTACGGCCACCAATGAAACCAACAACTGGCTTAGTCATATTTTCCTTCACCCAGATTGCTGCTTCTTCTTCTGCCGTTCCGCCGATTTCCCCGATCATGATCACAGCATGTGTTTCCGGATCTTCATTGAATGCCTTCAATACGTCAATGAAATCCGTTCCATTAACTGGATCCCCACCGATACCGACAGCAGAAGATTGACCGATGCCTGCTTGCGATAATTGGTGAACGGCTTCGTACGTTAAAGTTCCAGAACGTGAAACTACACCTACATGGCCTTTTTTGTGGATATATCCTGGCATGATACCAATCTTACACTCTTCAGGAGTAATGACACCTGGGCAGTTCGGTCCGATCAAACGAGTTTTTTTGCCTTCCATGTACCGCTTAACCTTGACCATATCCAGGACAGGAATATGTTCCGTGATACAAATGACAAGGTCAAGATCTGCGTCTACAGCTTCCAGAATTGCATCGGCAGCAAATGGCGCCGGTACATAGATAACGGAAGCATTCGCACCGGTTTCAGTGACAGCTTCGGAAACTGTATTGAATACAGGTACCCCTTCCGCTTCTGTTCCACCTTTACCCGGAGTGACTCCTCCAACGATTTTCGTGCCGTATTCCAACATTTGTTTTGTATGAAATAATGCTGTTGCACCAGTGATTCCCTGAACGATCACTTTCGTATCTTTATTAATATAAACGCTCATTATGTTCCCCCCTGCCTATTATCCTACAAGTGATACTATTTTTTGTGCTCCATCAGCCATTGATTCAGCAGCCGTAATATTTAAACCTGACTCTTTTAGAATCTTTTTGCCAAGGTCCACATTCGTTCCTTCAAGACGAACAACAAGAGGGACATCCAAGCCAAGCTCTTTAGCAGCAGCCACAACTCCTGTTGCGATGATGTCACATTTCATGATTCCTCCGAAGATATTAACGAAGATGCCTTTAACATTTTTATCTGAAAGGATGATTTTGAAAGCCTCTTTCACTTTTTCCTCAGTGGCGCCGCCACCAACGTCAAGGAAGTTAGCCGGATCTCCCATATAATGTTTAATGATGTCCATCGTAGCCATAGCAAGCCCGGCACCATTAACCATGCATCCGATATTTCCGTCAAGCGATATGTAACTAAGGCCATGTTTTGATGCTTCAATCTCTTTTGCATCCTCTTCATCCAAATCACGGAATTCCGCGATGTCCTTTTGGCGGTAAATCGCATTATCATCAAAATTCAATTTAGCATCAAGTGCCATTACATTTCCGTCGCCCGTAACCACTAATGGATTGATTTCTGCGATTGAGCAATCTTTTTCAACGAAAGCAGTATATAAGTTAACCATCAGCTTGGAAGCTTTATTTATAAGTGAGGCCGGAATATTGATATTGAATGCAATCCTCCGTGCCTGGAAGCCAGTCAGGCCGACAACCGGATCGATTACTTCTTTGAAAATTTTCTCTGGCGTCTTTTCGGCCACTTCCTCAATTTCCGTTCCGCCTTCTTCAGAAGCCATCAACACGACACTATTCGTAGCACGGTCAAGGACCAGCCCGATATAATACTCTTTCGTTATGTCGCAGCCCTCTTCTATAAGTAAACGCTTAACTTCCTTGCCTGCAGGTCCTGTTTGATGGGTCACCAACGTTTTGCCAAGAATCTCTTCTGCATATGTACGAGCTTCATCAAGATTCTTCGCTACCTTGACTCCGCCGGCTTTCCCGCGGCCGCCCGCATGAATTTGAGCTTTTACGACAACAACTTCCGTACCTAACTCCTTCGCTGCTTCCACTGCTTCATCAACAGTAAATGCAACCCGGCCATTTGGAACGGATACCCCGTATTGTCGCAATATCTCTTTCCCCTGATACTCATGGATATTCATTTCCCATCCTCCTTATCTACTAAAAAACAACTTCGAAATTTAATGCGTGTTTTCTCTACCATATTACAACAAAATTCTCCTTCGTGCATAATTTTCTTTCTCGAAATTTTTAAAATATTATTATAATATACTTCTATTCCCCTGTGTAAAATGGAAAAAACCTTCTTTTCCGTAGATTTTTTTCTTGTTAAAATCATTTATTTTTGCTCTGAAATTCTATTGTCGTTACAGTTAAAATCTAGAGAAAATGCTACCATGAAAGCCTTTTCAACATATTGACTCAGAGTTCTTTTCATGAGAATCCACGGTTATCCCTTGTCTAACCCTAAATAAAAGCAAAAGGACAAAGCCATTGCCTTGTCCTTTTGTAAATAGTTTAGTATTTTTTTAATATAATGAAAATACGATAGTGATTTCCCTAATATTCTACATAAACCAACATAACTCCATTTGGTGAAATCACAGATAACTAGGATCCTACCGATTCATGTCCTTGTCAACTTTATAAATGAATGCAAATACCTCTGCAACTGCTCCATATAATTCTTCCGGAATCGTTTGATTTATATCCAATTGACCTAAAAGTGCAGCAAGCGATTCGTCCCTCTGGACCGGTATATTCAGTTTCATGGCCGTTTTCAGAATATTTTCAGCCGTTTTACCTTTCCCCTTCGCCAATATGACGGGCGCTTTGGACGTTCTTTGATCATACTTTAAGGCAATGGCTTCTTTTCGTTGATCATTTATCATACTCGAATATCCAATCCGCTATATGAACCGGCTTCCGAAAAAGGAATCGGTTTCACCTCTAGGTCCCGCTCTTTTTCATTCACGGGTTTTACAAATGAAACCCCTGATAATCTGTAATCCATTTTTCCGAGATTCTCTCTTAGGATGTCAAGATATTGAACGGCTGCCTCTTCAAGGACCGCACCATGCCCATTGATGACCGTCACTTTTATGATACGATTTTGAACCTGCATGTCGATGACCGTTTCTTTAAGACGTTCCAATTCTAAATAAAATAGGACTCTGCAGTAATCCGGGTCTATTTTGCCATCTTTTGTTTTCCTTCCGCTCCATTGTAAAGTTAGGTCCGTTTGAATCGATCCCAAATTGAGTGGAAGTGTCAGGAGCAAATTCTGGATCGGCCCATTTTCCTGTGAAAGGATCTGTTGCGCAGTAATCCGATTCAGGATTTGTTCTGCCATCTCCTTGATAGATGCCGGAATTTGCTCATTCAGCAATTTAAGCAGCAGCGGTTTAAGTGTCTCTAAATCATTCGGGATCTCCTTCGTCTCATTTCCAGAAAGATTAAGGAGTGCATGTTCCAGCTGAAGGCCAAGGACCTTGGTCATTTCTTTTAGTTGGTTTGCAACGGAAGGCCCGCTGGTGAAATCGATTGTTTGAAACTCAGCTTCCAGTACATGTGAAAGGACAAGCCTCTCATTATTCCTAACGTATTGGGCCTCAGAAAGCTTATTAAGCGACTGAAACAGTAATTCAGCCACCTTACCCTTCGACTCCTCTATTTGCTCTGTATCCGTATTCAAGTAGCCTATAAGGTCATTCACTTCTATTTTTCCGCCTATTGCCTTTTTAGCTGTTGCTTCGGTAAAAGCACTCTGGAGTAAATGAAAGACAAGAGGGGAAAGTTTTTCTGCAGAAATGTTTTTTCTCTGGATCGAGTGAAGATCGGCTGGCAGGTTTGCCCCCTTATGATCATGACCGGTAAATATGCGATCAATGGTCGTTTCGGCCTCTTCAACTTTAGCAAATGCACCGCTTTTTGTCCCGGAAAGCAACTGTAATCCTTGGTGTAATTTATCAATCACTGAATTCTTGGTCATACCGGACCTTGCCTCAGTTCCATCCATTAAGTTTTCCAGAAAGACAGCTTCTGTAATTCCCTTTGGAATTAAACCCGTCTTTTGAAGCAGGGAAAATGCACCAGATTTCATTTCTGGCGTTGAATCTGGATTCAGCCAAGTGGTCACTAGGTTTTGCAAACCATTTAGTTGAAGCTGGTTCTGTTTAACAACATGTAAAGAGTCCAATACATCCATAAGCTTGACGGCAGTCCTCGTTACTGCCCCGAGATCTTGCAGCTGTTGCTTGAAGGCACTGAGTAGTTTGTGGAAAGGTTCACCTTTGGACTGCGTAAATAATGCATCAAATACATCTTTTACAAATGGCAGTTGCTGAATGTACATCGATTTTATTACAGGCAGACCAGCTTCTGCAGCATCAGCAGCTTTTAACCATTGTAAAGCGGACTGAAAGGTTTCCTTTGTTATCGGAAGCCTATTTGCCAAGAGGTATTCGGCAAGCTTCGAAGCGGCCGGTTCAGGCGTCATGCCAAGATGAGCGATCAATTGTGCAGCCGTTCCCTTTAAGCCGGAAACACTCATATCGGGGGAATCTAAAGCTTTTAACACGATCCTCCCTTCTATTGGGTGCTTCACTTGAAACCAGTACCTTTCTCCTGCCCGTAGCGGGATTTCGAGATTGGCAATCATTTTTTGATGGCCAATCTGTACTTCGGCCGTTTGGTCAGGAAAAACCTTATTCACCTTCCCGATAAGGATTTGTCCATTTTTCAAACTCACAGATCCTTTTACTTCAATGGGTGAAGAAACGGGTTGCCCGCTTGTTATGGATTGCACCCTCATCCCCCCTTAGCTCTTCGTTCTTGCAGCGATTTCCTTAACTGGTGCAAAACTTCGTCTATGCCAAGGTGTAAGCCCGTGCGTGCGGAGTGCTTCTAAATGTTGGCTCGTCCCGTACCCCATGTGCTTTTCGAAACCATATTCCGGATATTTTTCACCATATTCCTTCATCATCCTATCACGGGTCACTTTCGCTATTATGGAGGCCGCAGAGATGCTAACGCTTCGTGCGTCCCCCTTTATGAGTGAAAGCTGCGGAATCGGCACATCCAGTTCCATCGCATCGATCAACAAATGATCAGGAAGTTCTGACAAATCGTTCACTGCGGCCACCATTGCCTTTTTCGTGGCTTGATATATATTGATTTCATCAATAACTTCGCTATGTACAACACCCACACCTATGGATAGTGCTTCCTTAAAAATCATCTCATAAAACCGTTCCCTTTTTGACTCTGGAATCTTTTTAGAATCATTAAGACCTGGCAAATAAAAAGATTCAGGCAAGATGACTGCACTCGTCACAACTGGTCCTGCAAGCGGTCCTCTTCCTACTTCATCGATACCAGCCAAAATGGAAAACCCCTGTTTTCGCAATTGCCGTTCAAACTCTGTCATTTCCGTGAAAGCATCCCTTACCTTTTGTTCTTTTTCATAGGTTCTTTGCCATTTGCCTATTAAGTCGGTTACTCCCTTTCTTCCATCCTCCCGGCATTCTTGTAAAAAAGGATCTTCGGGTTCTCTTATTGTCATTAATTTTGAGGAGATTTCCTTAATGCTCATTGCAGTTATCATCTTTTATCACCCATCATATTAATTATCGGCAGTCTTGCTTCCTTTCTTCAGTTCAGACAAAAATACGGAGCGGAAAAGAGACATCAAAAAGAAATACCTTTTCGACATCCAGCTCCAGCTCCGTATCACTTCAAGTTAATCGGGAATATCAACCTCTTCATAATCCAATGGGACCTCGAACGTAAGCGGGCCCATCTTTTCTGAACGGATTTCACGTACGACCAACTCCGCGGTTTTATCATAATCGATGAAGCCCCCAGATGCCAAACAGCCCCTGAACTTTCCGACCGCATCGAACAATTCGAGCGTTTCCTGCGGAATTGCATCCAGGTTATAACGGGATTTCATTCGATCGGGATATTCTTTTTCCAAAAAGCGAAGACCGTATAAAGAGACTTCGTGCAAGTTTAAAATCGTATCCTTGATCGCACCTGTCAATGCAAGCTTCAAACCAACTTCTTGATCCTCGAACTTCGGCCAGAGAATCCCCGGCGTATCCAGCAATTCCAGTTCCTTACCAACTTTTATCCATTGCTGCGCTTTCGTGACGCCAGGAGTATTCCCTGTTTTGGCAATGTTCTTTTTGGCAAGTCGATTGATTAGTGTCGATTTCCCAACGTTCGGAATGCCGACTATCATCGCACGGATCGCTCTCGGCTTTATTCCTCTAGATTCCATCCGCTCATACTTCTCTTTTAAAAGTTTTTTGGCAGCAGCCGTAATCTGGTTTAAACCGTTTCCTGCCTGCGAATTAATGGCAATCGCCGTTTTCCCCTGCGATTTATAATGCTCAAGCCACATATTGGTTTTTACCGGATCGGCCATATCCGCTTTATTCAAAAGGATAACCCGCGGTTTATGCTGAATGATTTCATCGATCATCGGATTTCGTGAAGATGCCGGAATCCGGGCATCCACAAGTTCAAAGATGATGTCGATCAGTTTTAATTTCTCTGTTACTTCCCGTCTTGCTTTGGCCATATGGCCAGGGAACCACTGTATTGTCAATGGAATCCACCTTCCTACTATTCCGCCAATCGAAAGTCTTCAATCGGCCAATAAACTAATTTAGTTTTTCCTAACACTTTATCGTAAGGAACGACACCTACGCCAATATGGCGACTATCCTTACTAAAACGGCGATTATCCCCTAGGACAAAAAGGGTGTCTTCAGGTACCGTTCCTTGTTCTATGACATCACTTAATGTAAAAGATTCCGTCAAATCCCCGCCATCAATCAATTGTTCTTTATATTCATCCAAGTATGGCTCATCATATGCTTTTCCATTCACGTATAGAGTATCATCTCTATATTCCACTTTTTCCCCTGGCAATCCGATGACCCGCTTTATGTAATCTTTGCCTTCTGGAGCTTCGAAAACGATAATGTCGAATCTTTTCGGTTCGCCGATCGAATAGGAGATTTTATTAACGATCATGCGGTCCGTATCCTTTAATGTCGGCATCATGGAATTACCGTCCACAACAATAGGTGCCAGGAGGAAATAACGAATCAGCGTCGCCGCTATAACTGCGATTATGACCGCCTTCGTCCATTCCCACAATTCATTTTTCTTTTTCGCCATCCTTACCCACCCTTTTTGAAGCATATCAACAATTATTTTAACATGTTGCGGACGCTATAGCGAGCAGGATTCTCTATAGTTTTCACCGTATGTGTATTCATCGTTTCTTAAAGTGCAAAAAGGGAGCCTGATAAACAAGCTCCCTTTTTTTGCATGATACTGTTTGGTTATTCACCTTATGTGGATCATGGTAAACCCGCATGAAGATATTCGAAGGATTAACGACGAATTTCTTTAATACGTGCTTTTTTACCACGAAGTTCGCGTAGGTAATAAAGTTTCGCACGACGTACTTTACCGTGACGGATAACTTCTAGTTTCGCAATTTTTGGTGTGTGAACAGGGAAAGCACGTTCTACTCCAACGCCGTAAGAAATCTTACGTACTGTGAAAGTTTCACTAACTCCGCCGCCACGACGTTTGATTACAACGCCTTCAAACAACTGGATACGTTCGCGAGTTCCTTCAATAACCTTTACGTGTACACGTACTGTGTCACCAGGTCTGAATGATGGAAGATCTGAGCGAAGTTGTTCTTTTGTGATTTCGTTAATAAGATTTTGCATCGATTTCAACTCCTCCTGGACGCTCTTGCAAATACATATTGTTTGCAGCGGAACATCGTTATAAGACTGAGCATTTTGCCCAAGTCACAAGTTATATCCTATCATACTCTAAACGTCGATGCAATAGACATCAGTCTTCTTTTTTAATCTCGGATAATAATTTTTTTTCAACTTCCGATAGTTCATAAC
Source organism: Peribacillus aracenensis (assembly GCF_025175645.1). Taxonomy (NCBI): domain Bacteria; kingdom Bacillati; phylum Bacillota; class Bacilli; order Caryophanales; family Bacillaceae; genus Peribacillus; species Peribacillus aracenensis. The sequence continues at coordinate 409,434 of NZ_JANZMJ010000001.1, read as the reverse complement.
TATCGAGCAAATCCGGACGTCGAATCCAAGTTCTGCGCAGAGATTCCTTCATCCGCCATTCATCGATTTTTTTATGATTCCCGGATATTAACGGATCGGGAACCTTCATCCCCCGGAAATCTGCAGGTCTAGTATAATGGGGATGCTCTAACAAACCAGAAGAATAGGAATCAAGAATCGGGGAGTCAACATTTCCCAGAACGCCAGGCAGCAAGCGCACAACACTGTCAATAATGACCATCGCACCCAATTCCCCGCCTGTAAGCACAAAGTCTCCAATCGATATTTCATCAGTGACGACATGCTCCCGGATGCGCTCATCATATCCTTCATAATGCCCGCAAATGAAAATGAGATGTTCCTCTCCGGCAAGCTCTTCGGCTTTTTTCTGCGTGTAACGCTCTCCCTGGGGACAAAGCAGGACTACCCTTGGGGTTAGCTCACCTTGCCCTTTTAGAGCTTCCACAGCATCAAAGATCGGCTGTGCCTTCAATACCATTCCGGCACCGCCGCCATACGGATAATCGTCTACCGTCGAATGTTTATTATCTGCATAATCTCGAAAATTGGTCACCTTATAGCTGACAGCCTGCTTTTCCGCGGCCTTTTTTAAAATTGACGAACCAAATACCCCTTCGAACATTTCTGGAAAAAGCGAAAGCACATCGATTTTCATCAGTCCAAAAGTCCTTCCATCGGTGTAATGATGACCTTTTTAGCGGAAATATCCACTTCTTTTACAATTTGTTCAATATACGGGATCAGGATGTCCTTACTGCCAGCTTTCTTAATGACCCAAACATCATTGGCACCAGGCGTAAGAACCTCAATGATTTCCCCAACTTCCATGCCTTCATCCGTAAATACCGAACAGCCGATGATTTCATGGAAGTAGAACTCACCTTCGTCCAATTTGCCAAGCTGTGCTTCCTTGACTTTCAGGACCCCGTTTTTAAAAGCCTCGACCTGCCCGACGTTATAATAATTCTCGAACGTCAACAGGTTAAAGTTTTTATGGGTGCGATGCGACCTGATGACAAGCGGCAAAGGTTTTTTCTCCGTGTCCCTAAACAAATACAGAGTATTTCCCACTTTGTACCGTTTTTCTGGAAAGTCTGTTGAAGAAATAACACGGACTTCTCCTAAAAGACCATGTGTGTTGACAATTTTACCTACATTAAACCATTTTTCCATTCTTTCACCTCTAACGAATTTCCGAGACGATTCCATCTTTAATGACAATGGTCTTCGTTGCCATAATTTCGTCCCAATCTGCCCCAATTTCCACATCAATGATACTTTGAACTTCCCGTTCCTTCAATTCACTTCCTGCGGGAAGGATCTCCAACTGCTCCATTTGAAATTCAAGCAGTTTAATTTTTTCTTGCCTCTGGTTTATTTCTTTTTCAAAATGAGCACGGAGACTAGCAGGTTGGAGAGTTCTTGTTTTTTCAAGTTTTTTCAGTTCAAAGCGAAGCTGTTCACTCTCTTTTTGAAGCTGAAGGCGTTTTGACTTGTATTTCTCGAGGAGCTGATTCTTGCTGGATTCCGTTAATACTTGGTTAACGATTACATTTTGGAGAATTTTCATTCCAGCACCTCCTATTATCTATGATTTCTTATTTCCTTCAAAAAATATGTATGATGGGGTAATCTTTTTGAAATGGGGGTCATTCTCTTAAGTATAACGTAAATCGGTAAAAGATGCGTCTTTAAAAGGCGTAAAGTTTAAAGTCCTGGTCCATTCAATTAGGATCCAAGTCGGAATTTCACTTTCTTGAAGTACAAAAAAAGGAGGGGTATTAACCCTCCTTATTCGGAAATCTCCAAATAGATTTTCTTCTGCTGTGAAGATCCTGCTGCATATACCACAGTCCGAATCGCCTTAGCAACACGCCCTTGTTTACCGATCACCTTGCCCATGTCCTCTTTATGAACGGAGAGGATATAAACAATACGGTCGGATTCTTCCTTGGAGGTCACGATGACCTCTTCCGGATAATCCACAAGTGCTGAAACAATCGTTTCAATCAGTGCTTTCATCAACTACCGTCGATTACTTGCTGTTTTTTGCAACATGGAATTTTTCCATGATGCCTTGTGTAGAGAATAAGTTACGAACTGTATCAGATGGTTTAGCTCCATCTTGTAACCATTTAAGAGCAAGCTCTTCGTTGATTTCAACTTTAGCTGGTTGAGTCACCGGGTTATAAGTTCCTACTACTTCAATGTAACGTCCGTCACGTGGTGAACGGGAATCTGCAACTACAATACGATAGAAAGGAGATTTTTTAGCTCCCATACGTTTTAAGCGAATTTTTACTGCCATTTTAAATAAGCACCTCCGAATAGTTTCACACAAGATAGTATAATATCAAATGTCTTGCATGTTTGTAAAGGTTTTTTTCTTAACAGGTAAAAAAAGTGTTGAAATACATGGTTTCGACCCGTATTTCACTTCAGTTTCGACCTGTAATAAACCTTACATGAACGGGAATTTGAATCCCTTTTTCTTTCCTTTTTGCATGTTCGTAACCTGTTTCATCATCTTTTTCATTTCTTCGAATTGTTTCAGTAGACGGTTCACTTCTTGAATCGATCTGCCGCTTCCCTTGGCAATCCGTTTCTTGCGGGATGCATTCATGGATTCCGGATGTTCCTTCTCATGCGTAGTCATTGAACGGATGATAGCTTCCACATGACCGATCTGTTTCTCATCGATTTGAAGGTTGTCCATCCCTTTCATTTTATTCGCACCGGGAATCATTTTCAGAATATCATCAAGCGGTCCCATATTCCGCACCTGACCAAGCTGATCAAGGAAATCATCAAAGGTAAAAGTGGCTGTACGCATCTTTTTCTCTAATTCTTTCGCTTTTTCTTCATCTACATTGGCCTGTGCTTTTTCGATAAGGGTCAATACATCACCCATGCCGAGAATCCTTGACGCCATCCGTTCTGGATGGAAAGCTTCAAGTGCATCCAACTTTTCCCCCATACCGACGAATTTAATCGGCGTGTCGGTGACTGAACGAATGGAAAGCGCCGCACCGCCACGTGTATCCCCATCAAGTTTCGTTAAGACGACTCCTGTCAGGCCTAGCTGTTCATTGAAGCTTTGGGCTACATTGACCGCATCCTGACCTGTCATCGCATCGACAACCAGGAAGATTTCATCAGGTTTTGTCAACTCTTTGATATCCTTCAGTTCACCCATCAAGTTTTCATCAACATGTAGGCGGCCTGCGGTATCAATCAACACATAATCATGATGTTCTTCCTTTGCTTTTTCAATTGCCTGTTTGGCAATTTCAACAGGGCTGACCTGGTCCCCAAGGGAGAAAACAGGCATGCTTAATTGTTTGCCAAGTGTTTCAAGCTGCTTAATCGCCGCCGGACGGTAAATATCAGCCGCAACGAGCAATGGCTTGCGGTTGTATTTTTTTCTAAGAAGATTGGCAAGCTTTCCGGTGGTCGTCGTTTTACCAGCACCCTGAAGCCCTACCATCATAATGACAGTCGGTGGTTTCGAGGCAACGGCAATCTTGCTTTGTTCGCCGCCCATCAGCTCCGTCAATTCTTCCTTAACTACTTTAATTACCTGTTGACCGGGGGTTAAGCTTTTCAGCACTTCCTGACCTACCGAACGTTCACTGACACGTTTTACAAAATCCTTCACGACTTTAAAGTTAACATCCGCTTCAAGCAGGGCCAATCGAACTTCACGCATCATTTCTTTTACGTCCGCTTCGTTGACCTTCCCTTTTCCGCGGATTTTTTGCATCGTGCTCTGCAGTCGGTCGGCCAATCCTTCAAATGCCATATTGCCGCCTCCTAATCCAACTTCTCAAGCGTTGTGATTGCTTCAAGCAGCTCCTCTTTTGAAAAGGAATCCTTTTCTATGAGTCCCTTCATATTCGCAATCCACTGGTTACGCTCTTGAAATTTTTGAAATAACAAAAGCTTTGCTTCATATTCCTCAAGCATCGCTTCCGTTCTTTTTATATTATCATAGACTGCCTGCCTACTGACTTCGTATTCTTCGGCAATCTCGCCAAGAGAGTAATCATCCAGATAGTAGAGGGACATGTAGCTCTGCTGCTTCTCTGTTAACAACGATTGGTAAAAGTCATACAAATAATTAATCCGCGTTGTCTTTTCAAGCATCTTAGCAAGCCTCCCTGCTGTTAAGTGAAAACCCTTTACAAGTTTATATTGTAAAGCCTTGTTTATTTGATGTCAAGTTAAACTCCTTACCACATGTTTGCAAAGCTTTATTTTTTTCTTTTTTCATCCTCTTTTTTGGACCTTTCTGCAATTGTTCCTCCAAATAACCACTGTGAACAAAAAACCAGAAGAGAATTATCTCTTCCGGCTTGCATTTTTTCTAAACCTCTTCTTTATCGATGATATCAGCAAAAAGGCCGTAAACATATTTCTCAGCATCGAATTCCTGTAAATCATCCATTTTTTCACCTAGCCCGACAAATTTAACGGGAATGGCCAATTCATTGCGAATTGCCAAAACAATCCCACCTTTTGCAGTGCCATCAAGCTTTGTTAAAACAATACCGGAAACATTGGTCGCTTCCTTGAATGTCTTGGCCTGAATAAGGGCATTTTGCCCAGTTGTAGCATCAAGGGCAAGCAACACCTCATGTGGTGCACCTGGTACTTCACGTTCGATTACACGTTTCACCTTTTCCAATTCCTTCATTAAATTCACTTTATTCTGTAAGCGGCCGGCCGTGTCGCAGATCAGTATATCCGCTTTTCGTGCCTTAGCGGCCTGAATGGCGTCGAACATGACCGCTGCAGGGTCAGAGCCTTCACCCTGTTTGATTACACTGACACCGACACGCTCTCCCCAAACCTCAAGCTGTTCGATCGCACCGGCACGGAAGGTATCACCGGCAGCCAATACGACAGATTTACCTTCTGTTTTGAATTTATGGGCAAGTTTACCAATGGTCGTCGTTTTACCTACCCCATTAACCCCTACAAACAAAATGACCGTCAAACCTTCTTCTTGTATATTCAGGCTTGAAGTCGCTTCACCATCACCTTGGTAGATTTCAACAAGCTTTTCGGAAATAACGGACTGCACTTCCCTCGTATCAGAGATATTGCGAAGCTTGACTTCCATTTTTAATTGATCAATCAGTTCCATCACAGTATCAAAGCCTACATCAGCCTGTATCAGGATTTCTTCAAGTTCTTCAAAAAAGTCCTCATCCACTTTCCGGTAACGGGCAACAAGTTCATTAACCCTTCCCGTAAAGGAATTCCTCGTCTTTGTCAAACCTTGTTTGAATTTTTCCCCTATGGATATTTCTGCTTCAACTGATTTTTCTTTCTCTTCCTGGGTCGTAAATTTCTCTTTTAGCTTTTTGAAAAAACTCATTGTCCCACTTCCTCTAATTCATGAATTTTAAACTTCAATAAAGTTTTCTGATTCTTCCATCCGGACGGAAACAAGTTTGGAGACACCTGACTCCTGCATCGTAATGCCATATAGGACATCCGCCTCTTCCATCGTGCCTTTGCGGTGAGTGATCACGATGAACTGCGTTTCCCTGCTGAACTTCCTTAAAAATTGACTGAACCGGACGACATTCGCCTCATCAAGCGCTGCCTCGACCTCATCAAGGATACAGAAAGGCACAGGACGCACTTTTAGAATGGAGAATAAAAGGGCTATGGCTGTCAATGCTCGTTCTCCCCCGGATAAGAGGCTCAAATTTTGCAGTTTTTTCCCAGGAGGCTGTGCAATGATATCTACTCCTGTATTTAGTAAATCATCCGGATTTGTCAGCTTCAGCTCCGCTCTTCCTCCGCCGAATAAGGCTTTGAAGACTTGTTCGAACTCTTCACGGATTGAATAGAAGGTATCCGCAAAGCGCCGCTTCATTTCATCATCCATTTCATCGATGACTTGGAATAATGTATCTTTCGCCTGTTGAAGGTCTTCCTTTTGACTAAGAAGGAATTCATAGCGTTCAGCTACTCGTGCGTATTCATCAATTGCACCTAGATTCACCGTCCCCAGTTCCTCGATTGCAAGCTTGATCAGCTTCACACTTTTTTGAGCTTCTTCTGCAGGCATCATCAATGGATACTGTTCTTTAGCACCCTCAAAGGAAAGGGTATATTCTTCTCTCAAGTGGGCGAGGCGATTTTCCAGTTCGACATCCAGACGAGTTAATTTCACTTCTTCATCCTTTATCACTTCGACAATGCCTCTATAAAGCCTATTTTCCTCTTTCAAGGACAATTCAAGAGTTTCAACTTGCGTTAGAAGCTCGTCTTTTTCCTGTTTTTTCATGGCGATTTCTTCAATTGCACCATTTTTATCGAGCAATTTCTGCTGAGCCATATCTTCCAGGGACTCTTCCCCGCTTGAACTGTCTGTCATTTCATTGGTCAGAAGCCCTAAATCATCTTTGTTTTCTGCAAGCCTGCTTGATTCCTTTGAAAGATCCGATTCAATGCGTTCCATCTTCTCTTTTTGGTTTTGCAGCTGGCCGCGCTTAGAGGCAAGCATTACCCTCAGTTCATTCGTTTCTTCAGCAAGGCTCTCTTTTGAGGATTGTTGAGATTGCTTTTGTTCGGTCATTTCTGAAATCAACCGGTCCAGCCCTTCAATCTCAGTTTTACACGATCCCAAAAGTTCTTCCAGCTCTTCAAGTCTTGCAGTTTTTTGCTGCTGTTCTTCCAAATATGAATTTTTATCCAAATCATAAAGATGCAGCCGTTCATTCACATTTCTTTCCTGCAGCTCCACTTCACGGAGTTCGCCCTTAAGGGTTTGTTCTTGTAATCGAAGTCTCTCTCCTGTTTTTCTGGTTTGTTCAAGCGTTTGCTCTTGAACACCCAGATCCACTTTGAGCTGTTTGACTTGCTTTTCTAGCTGATTTGTTTTAGCTTCCATTGCAGCAAGTTTTTGATGGAGCTCCTCCAATTCCGTTTTCCTTGAAAGCAGGGAGGTCGTTTTTTGCTTTAAGGCCCCACCAGTCATTGAACCGCCTGGATTGACGATATCTCCTTCAAGTGTTACGAAGCGGAAACGGTGCTGCATCATTTTGGCCAGGTCATTTGCACCTTTTAAATCGGTGGTGATCATCACGGTTCCTAATAGGTTTTCAGCAATCGCTGCATGCCTATCATCATATTGGATCAATGAGGAACCCGTCCCCACAAAAGCTGGATGACTCTTCAGCATCGATAGTTGGTTAGCTGATATCTCTCTTGCCTTTATGACTGATAATGGCAAGAACGTCGCACGCCCATACCTATTTTTCTTCAAGAAGGAAATGGCTTCCCGTGCATGCTCTTCGCGTTCCACGACAACATGCTGCATCGCTCCGCCCAAAGCCGTTTCGATAGCCGTTTCATATTCCTTTGGAACCTTTATCAATTCCGCAACTGCCCCTTCAATGCCTCGAAGGGTTTCTTTCGCTTTCAAAACCTCTTTTACCCCTTGAAAAAAGCCTGCATAATCATCTTCCATTTCTTCAAGAAGTTCCTTACGAGATTTTGCCTGTTGAAGGAATTGATAGGCCTTATAAAGGGTGGTTTCTTGTTTTTGATACGTATCTTTTGCAGCATTCAATTTATTCTGCTGATTTCGGAAATAAGTGACATGCTCTTCAAGCTGCTTGGTCATATTTTCCATCAGCTGTGAATATTCCATTTTTTTAGCAGCAATTTCCATTCTTTCGGTTAAGAACTTTTCATTTTCCATATCCAGTTTAGCATTTTTATGTTCCTGCTGCGTTAATTGCTGGAGCAGGTATTGTTTTTCGTTTTTAGCCGAAGCCTGCTTGTTCAACCACTCGATATAGTCACTCTTTTTCGCTTCGATCATCGCTTCAATATCACTATTGAATAGGCCTAGGCTTTTTTGTTTTTCATGTAAGGTTTCAGAAATCCCTTTCACTTCCATGTTCAGTGCATTCAGGATTTCCGTTTCTCTTTCCTTTTGCAAAGACAACCGCTCGACGGCAGCCTCACCTTCCACAATCGCTTTTTCTAGCTGTGACTTGTTTTGGGCAGCATTTTTTTTCCGTTCTTTCAAAACCTCTTTACGGCCTTCAAGCTTTTCAAGTTCTTCGCTGGCATTCAGGAGAATTTCCTGAAGTCCATTGATCGATGTCTCAAGCGCAGCAAGACTATCCCTTAGTTTTTTGAGATGCACTTCCCTGTCATGAAGCTGTCCTGCCATTTGCTGTTCCATTTCATTATGTTTTTCAAGTTCTTGAGAAAGTTGTTTCCATTTCTCATAAAGCTCTTCTATTTCAAAAACGGTTAAAGCCACTTCTATTTGCTCAAGCTCTTCTTTCTTCGCCAAAAATTCCTTGGCGAGGGAAGACTGAATTTTTAACGGCTCCACCTGTCCCTCCAATTCATGGAGGATATCATGGACACGGTTTAAGTTATCCTGTGTTTCCGTCAGCTTCGATTCCGCTTTTCGTTTTCTAGTTTTATACTTAAGGACACCGGCTGCCTCTTCAAAGATCACTCGTCTTTCTTCAGCCTTACTGCTTAGGATTTCTTCCACTTTCCCTTGGCTGATGATGGAAAAGGCTTCTCGCCCAAGACCAGAATCCATGAAAAGGTCTATGATGTCTTTCAGACGGCAACCTTGATTATTAATGAAAAATTCACTTTCTCCCGATCGATATACACGTCTTGTCACACTGACTTCATGAAAGTCGATCGGTAGGGAATTGGTCTCGTTATCAAGGGTCAATGATACTTCCGCAAAATTCAACGCTTTCCTCGTGTCACTTCCCGAAAAGATGATATCTTCCATTTTTGCTCCACGCAGTGATTTCGCAGACTGCTCTCCAAGTACCCAACGGACTGCATCGGTCACATTACTTTTACCGCTTCCGTTTGGTCCAACCACTGCCGTGACACCAGGTACAAAATCAATCGAAATTTTCTCTGCGAAAGATTTAAATCCTACAACGTCCAAACGTTTGAGGAACATGACCTTTCCCCCTCTACTGTTCAACTATCTTGTTGATTTTTTATCTTTTAAAACGATCAATGCATGCTCGGCAGCATGCTGCTCCGCTTCTTTTTTGGACTTTCCTATTCCAGTGCCCAGCTCTTCCCCATTAAGGGAGACGGTCGAAACAAACTCCCGATTATGAGCCGGTCCTTTTTCCTGCAAAATTTTATATTGCAGGACACCGATGGCATCCCGCTGGATCAGCTCCTGAAGCTGGCTCTTATAATCCATCACATGAGAAAAAGCACCCTCGTCTATCTTCGGAAACACGACATTCGTCAAAAACTGCACAACCGGCTCTAATCCTTGATCAAGGTACAAAGCACCAATGTAGGCTTCGAATACATCCGCAAGCATGGCAGGACGTTCTCTTCCACCTGTCATTTCTTCACCTTTTCCGAGTAATACATATTCCCCGTAAGAAAGGCTGTTGGCAAAAGCAACTAGTGAAGGCTCACAAACAATGGCTGCCCTTAGTTTGGTAAGTTCACCTTCGCTCATCATCGGATATTTTTGATATAAGTATTTAGAGATGGTCAATTCAAGTACAGCGTCCCCTAAGAATTCAAGCCTTTCATTATCTTCATAAGGCTTACGGCGATGCTCATTCACATAAGATGAATGCGTAAAAGCTTGTTTTAATAGATTTTCATCTTTAAAATGAAAACCCAGATTTTCTTGCAACTGTTTAAAATTATTATCCTTGATTGATGGTTTACGATTGTTTCCGTTCCTACGCATCACACAAAACCCTCCACAACGGTTCAAAAAGCATATTTTTCCAATATATATAAAAAGAAACCTGGCAGGAATTCCTGTCAAGCTTTCCTATGTACCATCATACATTATTATCCCCTTAAAGAAAACTAATGGCAAAAGGCCCCTGCCATGCAGGCGGAACTTACCGTGTACATGCTCATTTCCTTATCTGCCGATGCAACAAACTTCTTTAAGCAATAAGAGAAAGCCCCGTTAAAAAACGGAGCTTTTAGTCAAATGACAATTCATTACATAGTGCTTTGTATGTAATTCACAGCATCACCTACTGTGGCGATTTTTTCAGCGTCATCGTCCGAAATTTCCATATCAAACTCGTCTTCGAATTCCATGACTAGTTCAACTACATCAAGGGAATCGGCACCAAGATCTTCTTTGAAAGAAGCTTCAAGTTTTACCTCTGATTCTTCTACGTTCAAACGATCCACAACGATTTTAGTTACTCTTTCTAATACATCTGCCAATGTGTTCACCTCCCCTCAAAACATTATAAATTAATTTCGAAAAAAATCAAAGAAAACTTACATGACCATGCCGCCATCTACATGAAGAGTTTGCCCAGTCATATATTTGCTGGCATCAGAAGCGAGGAAAGACGCCACTGCAGCAATATCTTTGGGGTCACCGAACCGCGCAAGCGGAATTTGGTCCAGCATGGCTTTTTGGACGTCTTCAGGCAATTCACCCGTCATATCCGTTGAGATGAAACCTGGGGCAATAGCATTGACCGTAATGCCTCTTGAAGCAAGTTCCTTTGCCGTGGTTTTAGTCAGACCGATCACACCAGCTTTAGCCGCTACATAATTAGCCTGCCCTGCATTTCCGCTGACGCCGACGATCGATGCCATATTGATGATCCTGCCGCTACGCTGTTTCATCATTTGCCTTGTAACCGCTTTGGTGCATAGGAACACGCCTTTAAGATTCGTATTGATCACTGAATCCCATTCATCTTCTTTCATACGCATCAATAGGTTATCACGTGTGATGCCAGCATTATTGACCAGGATATCCACTCTGCCAAACTGTTCGACGACCTCTTTGATCATACTTGTCACCGATTCACTATTTGCAACATCGCATTGTATGGCGAATGCATTACGCCCCAATGCCTTGATTTCTTCAACCACTTCATTCGCTTTAGCTTCACTGCCAGAATAGTTGATGGCAACATCTGCTCCCTGACGGGCAAGTTCCAATGCAACTTCCTTGCCTATACCTCGTGAGGCTCCCGTTACAAGTGCCTTTTTTCCTTCGAGGATCATGATTGTACCCCCTTCAATGTTTCAATTGTTTTAGTTAGAGTATCTAAATCGGATACCGAATGAATTTGAACGGAACGATCAATTTTCTTTATCAATCCGCCCAATACTTTCCCAGGGCCCACCTCGATGAACGTATCCACGCCCAATTCAAGTAGATTTTTCACACTGTCCTCCCAAAGGACCGGTGAATACAGTTGTTCGATTAATTTTTCTTTTATTTCGGCAGGCGCTGTAATGGGCTTAGCCGTTACGTTTGAAATAACAGGAATTTCTGCCTGTTTGATGCTTACTTCATCGAGGACACCCTGTAATTTATCTGCTGCCGGTTTCATCAATTCCGAATGGAACGGTCCGCTAACCTCAAGAGGAAGAGCCCGTTTAGCGCCATTTTCCTTGGCTTTTGCACTCGCAAGTTTAACCCCTTCCGAGGTGCCTGAAATGACGATTTGCCCTGGACAGTTAATATTGGCCAATTGAACGGATTCCCCTGTGGCCGTAATTTCAGAAGTGACTTCAGATAGGGCTTCCCGGTCCATTCCCAAAATCGCAGCCATTGAGCCTTGACCATTCGGTACCGCAGCTTCCATGAATTCACCACGCTTACGCACTGTATATACAGCATCCTCAAAAGAAATTGCACCAGATGCCACTAATGCCGAATATTCACCTAAACTGTGCCCGGCTGTATAATCGGGTTTGATTCCCGCTTCTTCCAACTCCTTGACGAAAGCATAACTAGTGGTCAATAAAGCAGGCTGTGCATTATAAGTCACCGTTAATTCTTGTTGTGTGCCATTAAAGATCAATTCGGAAAGTGGAAAATCAAGTTTTTCATCAGCTGTTCGAAAAATTTTCTGAGCACGCTCGTTTTCCTGAAATAAGCCATGCCCCATTCCTATTGATTGTGAACCTTGTCCTGGAAAGACAAAAGCAATTTTACCCATCTGTTACTCCCCTGCCTCTATGATTTATTATTGTTTTTCTATCGTCTCCGCAATTGTCGATATGACGTCATTTCCAACCATATTGCGAGTCTGGCGTATTGCATTATAGACCGCATTCGCATCTGAAGAACCATGAGCCTTAATGACAGGGGCCTTCAAACCGAATAGGCCCGCACCGCCATACTCCGAATAATCCATTTTATTTTTAATGCCTTTTAGTTCAGGTTTTACCATTGCTGCGGCCAACTTACTCTTTAGATTGCTCATCAAGGCCGTTTTCACCATTTTGAATACGCCCATAGCAGTACCTTCAAGCGTCTTTAATACCATATTTCCCGTGAAGCCGTCCGTAACGACAACATCTGCCGGCCCGTTCAGGAGGTCCCTTGCCTCTACGTTACCTATAAAGGATATCTCCGGTGATTGCTGCAGTAATGTAAAGGCATGCTTTGTCAGATCATTCCCCTTTTTTTCTTCTGTGCCAATATTAAGTAATCCGACACGGGGCTTTTCGATTCCCCGCACTTTTTGGGCATAAACAGACCCCATTATGGCGAATTGAAGGAGATGCTCCGGTTTCGCATCGGAGTTCGCACCTACATCCAGTAGCACAAAACCTTTACCATCGATTGTCGGAAGGGTGGGAGCCAATGCCGGACGTTCAATTCCTTCTATCCTTCCGACCACAAACAAGCCCGCAGCCATTAGCGCCCCGGTATTGCCTGAGGAAATGCATGCATCTGCTTCTCCGTCAGCCACGTGCTGTGCAGCCAACACCATCGAGGCGCTTTTCTTGCGCCGGACCGCACGAACCGGTTCGTCGGTACTCAGTATTTTTTCATCAGTATGTATAACCCTTATACGGTCATGTTTCGCTAAGTATTGGTTTATTTCAGCTTGATTGCCTATCAAGGTGATTTCCACATCGGAAAAATTCTCGACAGCTTTCATCGCCCCCAAAACCTGCGCCTCGGGAGCATTATCGCCACCCATGGCATCTATCGTAATCTTCATTTTCTTTCATCCTTTACTAGAAAGTTAAGAGCGATACATTTCGAACTCGCCTTTAAAAACCAGTTCATTACCCACGTAGCTTCTGACTTCCACCACGGAACGATCGTTGGTGTGATCCACGCTTTTAACCCTCGCTTTAGCTACCACTCTTTCATTTTCCTTTACAGAACGAGTAAATAAAATGGATGCTTTTGCAGTCAATGCCAGTTCATCATTTATGACTGCTACAGCCAATGAATTCGCTTGGGCAAAAAGGTGATGCCCCCTTGCAATTCCATTCCGCTTAAAGACATGCTCTTTATTTATATCCAAAATCGAAATTGCATTATCATCTAAATTAAGGTCAATTACTTCCCCGATGATTTCATCCAGAGGCAATGCCCTGATCTCGTCACTGAATTTTTTCTCGGCCACGCTTTTAATACGCTCACGCAGTTCCGGTATCGATAATTCAAGACGGTCAAGCCTAATGGTCTGGACGCTCACCGAATATTTTTCAGCCAGCTCCTCATCCGTTACAAAAGGATTCTGTTTAATCGTTTCGATTAATAATTGCTGGCGTTCCTTCTTATTTCTTCGCATTTGAAGGTCACCATCCGTAGTATTATGACTAGGTACTAATAGTAGTATATATATTTTAAAAACAGATTGCAAGATATTGCGTGAAATCTCACAATCTGCTATTGGTTTTTCATTCAGTTCAGTCCAGCTTTTCGCCCGTGAATACACCCGTCCCCTCTAGATAGTTCCGAAGCGGAGCATACTCCGGGGAATGCCAAAAGCTTTGGGAGGCAATCAATTTTGATGCATCCATCCTTGCCACTTCCAGGGTCCTGTAATCATGGACCATGTCTGCTACCTTGAACTCGGGAAGGCCGCTCTGTTTTTTACCGAAGAAGTCCCCGGGGCCACGAAGTTCCAAATCTTTTTCGGAAAGGGCAAATCCATCGTTTGTCTCGGTCATGATTTTCATCCGTTCTTTCCCGACTTCCGTTTTCGGATCAGCCAGCAGTATGCAGAAGGACTGATCACTCCCCCGTCCGACCCTTCCGCGTAACTGATGCAACTGTGAAAGCCCAAAGCGCTCCGCATCATAAATGACCATTACCGTTGCATTTGGAACATTCACCCCAACCTCGACAACCGTCGTGGAAACAAGGATTTGTGCTTCATTGGCACTAAACTGCTGCATCACTTCGTCTTTTTCATCCGCGGGCAGCCTTCCATGCATAAGACCCACTTTGTACCTGTTCGCAAAGTATTGTGTCAGCATTGCATGAACATCGAGAACATTCTGTAATGAATCGAGTTTCTCCGACTCTTCAATCAATGGACAGATGACGTATGCCTGTCTCCCTTTCTTTAGCTCCTTTTCGACAAAGGCTAAGATCCGATCAAGCATCTGGTGTTTCGCCCAATAGGTTTCTATCGCTTTTCGCCCGGCAGGCATTTCATCGATCGTGGAGACGTCCATTTCCCCGAACACTGTAATTGCAAGCGTTCGCGGAATCGGTGTAGCCGTCATGAAAAGGACATCTGGATTCGTACCTTTTTCACGGAGGATGCGGCGCTGTTCCACTCCGAAACGATGCTGTTCATCCGTTATGACTAGACCTAGGTTTTGAAAATTCACTTCATCCTGTATCAACGCATGAGTTCCTATCAAAAGATCTAACTCCCCGGATTCCAGCATTTGCAATAGTTCCTTGCGTTTTTTGCCTTTTACCGAACTTGTCAACAATGCAACCTTTACTCCACTCGGTTCCAACATTGCCTTCAGGGATTGTGCATGCTGCTCAGCCAAGATTTCCGTCGGGACCATAAGTGCACCTTGGAAACCTGCTGTAATCGTCGCCTTCAGGCATATGGCGGCAACCACCGTTTTTCCAGACCCGACATCCCCTTGAAGTAGACGATTCATCCGGTAAGGTGATTTCATGTCGTTCATTATTTCCTCGACGACCCTATTTTGAGCGTTCGTCAAAGGAAAAGGGAGAGTTCCAATGAAGGCTTCCAGCTGCTTCATATCAAACTCCTGCCCTATCCCTTTTGACTGCTCCCTCTGTACTTTACGAAGTGCCTGCATTTTAAGTTGAAACAATAAAAACTCTTCATACACAAAACGGCGTCGAGCCTTTTTCACCTCATTGGCCGATAGAGGGAAATGCATGGTACGAAGAGCATCGTTACGAGGCATCAGTTTGTATGCCGCCAGTAATTGCGGGGGGAGATTCTCTTCTATCATTGCCCCATATTCAGAAAATGCATTGGAGATAAAGCGGCGGAGACCCTTGACAGTAATGCTGCCTTTCACTGAGTACACCGGTTCGAATTCTTTCTCCCTGCTGCGATCACCAACGTGGCATTCCGACCCTGTAATGGTTTGGCGATGACGATCCCACTTCCCTGTAACCGTTACGGTTTCACCTATAGCAAGCTTTGGCTTCAGGTATGGCTGGTTAAAAAAAATGACATTTATTAAATATCTCCCAGTCAATACTTTAATCGTAAGCCTGGATTTTTTCTTTCCGAAGTATCCTAAAGTGGGCACCGTATGAACCTTGCCCTCCACGGTAACCCGCTCATCGTGCTCGACCGTTTCCAAATCCCTCAACCGGTAATCTTCATAGCGATATGGGAGATGCTCAAGGAGATCCGCGACGGTATGGATCCCCATTTCCCCCAATGCTGCCGCCGTTTCGGCCCCAATTCCTTTTACTGCTGTTATGGGTTCCTGTAAAATTGCTTTCACTTCTTATTCAGCGGCAAGCCAAAGATTTTCGCTTCCAACTCCCGCCCAGTCGGTGTAGCCGCTAAACCTCCTTGTGCAGTTTCCCTAAGTGCCGATGGCATCGTTTGCCCGATTTTATACATCGCATCAATTACTTCATCACACGGTATCCGGCTTGTGATCCCCGCTAACGCCATATCTGCGGCAACCATTGCATTGGCTGCACCCATGGCATTCCGCTTCACACAAGGCACTTCCACAAGCCCAGCAACAGGGTCACATACAAGACCAAGCATATTCTTCAATGTGATTGCCATCGCCTCTGCACTTTGTGCTGGTGTCCCTCCTGCCATTTCAACGATGGCTGCCGCTGCCATGCCCGAGGCAGAACCGACCTCCGCCTGACAGCCCCCTGCGGCTCCAGAGATCGAAGCATTATTCGCTACAACAAAACCAAAAGCCCCTGCTGTAAAAAGGAACTCGATTTTTTGTTCCCGAGTCGGTTTTAATTTATTTTGCAAAGCAAAAAGCGTTCCAGGCACAACACCAGCAGATCCGGCAGTCGGTGTCGCGCAAATCGTTCCCATGGCTGCGTTCACTTCGTTTGTTGCCACGGCTTTGCTTACCGCATCCAACAGCAGCTCACCGGATAAGGAGTTTCCGGATTTAATGTAATTCTGAAGAAGAACTGCATCCCCACCCGTCAGGCCGGAAACGGACCGTACACCTTGAAGTCCTTTTTCAACTGCCTGTTCCATTACATCCAGGTTGACTCCCATCTGGCGGATGATTTCTTCACGGCTTTTTCCCGTTACTTCCATTTCCTGCTCTATCATCAGCGTTGAAATTCTTTTCTGCTTTGATTCAGCTAATTCTACTAATTCCGCTACATTTCGAAACATGATTCATTCTCCTTCCTAAGTGGAAACGATTGCCCTGTCAATCCACAATCCTTGCTACTTGAGTGATGTTGGGGAGTGCCGTAATTTCAGCGATGACTTGATCCTCCAGGTTATGGTCCACTTCAATCGTCATCAAGGCCATCTTCCCTTTCTCTTTTCGGGAGACTTCCATCTGGCCAATATTGATTTGATGCTTGGCTAATATGTTTGAAACATTGGCAATGGCACCATATCGATCATCATGAACGACGAGTATGGCAGGATTGTGCCCGGAGAGCCTCAATTTAAATCCATTCAGTTCGACGATTTCGATCTTTCCTCCGCCAATCGATATTCCGACAAGTTCCAGTTCACCATCATCATCACCAACGGTTACTTTTGCCGTATTGGGATGTTCCGGTACTGCTTCTTCTTCCCGAAAAGTAATTTTCATTTTCTTTTTGCGGGCTAGTTCCAGCGATTCTTTGATTCTCTCATCAAATGTATCAAAATCAAGTAAGCCTCCTACAATGGCTACATCCGTTCCATGGCCTTTATAGGTTTTGGCAAATGATCCGTAAAAAGAAATATGGGCCCATTTCGGTTCCCGGTCGAATAAACTCCTGGCAACCCTACCGATCCTTGCAGCTCCTGCTGTATGGGAACTAGAGGGACCGATCATAACAGGACCAATTATATCGAATACACTTCTAAATTTCATGATTTGCTCCTCCTTCTTCACACTTGGAGTAGTTAAATAATAAAGCCTGATATATTGTAATTACAATCACGCTGTCCGTAATCCTTCTTTTCAAAAAAATAAAACTGCATAGCCTAATGACATATGCAGTTTATTGCCTTTTATTTTTTTCAGGATCCTACCAAAATCATGACGAATAAGTTTCCCATATCTTCCTGATCCTCTACTTATTCAATTGAAAAAATAAAAGAATATAATGGTTGTTTCCCATTATGGACTTCAACTTCAACGTCTTCAAAATTCTCATTACAAAACGCAACAAGACTTTCGACATCTTCAGCAGTGGCATCTTCTCCATATAAAATGGTAAGGATTTCCGAATCTTCGTCAATCATATCTGTTAGAAGATCTTTTGCCGCCTGAGCCATGTCTTTATCCTTCACTTTGATGGTGCCTTCAGCAATTCCCATGAAGTCCCCGGTCTCGATTGCTAGACCGTCAATGTTTGTATCCCGGACAGCATAAGTGATCTGTCCCGTTTTCACATGCGAAAAGGCTTCGATCATCGCTTCTTTATTCGCTACAGCATCAAGTGAAGGGTTGAACGCCAACAATGCAGCCATTCCCTGCGGCACTGTTTTCGTTGGAATGACAGTCACATGATCCCCAAGCACATCTGCAGCCTGATTGGCCGCCATGATGATATTTTTATTATTAGGCAAGATGATGACATGATCTGCATATGCCTCTTCGACAGCCTTAACGATATCTTCCGTGCTAGGATTCATCGTTTGTCCGCCTTCGATGATGGACTTAGCTCCGATGCTTTTGAATAATTCGCTGATGCCAGCACCCATCGCCACTGACACTATAGCGTACTTCTCTTTGGTGGACGGTTTAGTTTGAAGCGGTGTATTCGTCTCACCGACAATCGCAGTATGCTGTTCACGCATATTATCGATTTTCATTTTAATTAAACTGCCAAATTGCTGTCCATAATTCAGGCACGTGCCAGGCTGTTCAGAGTGAATATGTACTTTGACGACTTCATCATCTGAGATGACCAATAAAGAATCTCCGTATTCACTTAAATCATTTCTGAATTTTTCTTCATCAAATGGTTTATTGGCAAGTTTTTCACTTTCCAATCGGACCATGAATTCCGTACAGTAGCCATACACGATATCTTCCGTATTCATATGCCCTTGTACATTCATGTGATGTTCGGCACTGATCATGTCGTCCATGCTTGGACCATTTGAAGATCGGACTGGTAGGGCTTCACCTTTCAGCTCAGCAAGGAAGCCTTCATAAACGAACACCAACCCTTGCCCACCGCTATCAACGACTCCGACTTCTTTTAAGACTGGAAGAAGATCAGGTGTGCGTTTTAATGATGCATTGGCCTCCGTAACGATTTCTTCCATTACTTGAATAAGGTCTGGGTGCATTGCTGCTGATGAAACCGCTTGCTTGGCCGCATCTTTTGCAACCGTTAAGATGGTTCCTTCAACAGGTTTCATTACTGCTTTATAAGCTGTCTGTACCCCTGCTTCAAAAGCTTGGGCAAACTCTTCACTATTGATTTCCGATTTATTTTCAATCGCTTTAGCAAAACCGCGGAACAGTTGCGATAGAATTACTCCTGAATTGCCACGTGCGCCCATTAGCAGACCTCTTGAAAGGGACGTACCTACTTTCCCGATGTGTTCCTGGACGTTATTTTGCACTTCCTTCGCTCCCGAAGTCATCGATAAATTCATATTCGTTCCTGTATCTCCATCTGGAACAGGGAAAACATTCAACGCATCAACCATTTGGGCATTAGCCGCTAAATGGTTGGCACCTTGAATGATCATTTCTGCAAAGCGCTTTCCGTTTAAACTTGTAATTGACACAAAACTTTCCTCCTAATATTTAAGGGTTCGTTACACGAACTCCCTGTACAAAAATGTTGACCGAATCAACAGCTAATCCTACAGTTTTGTCCAGAGTATACTTTACCTTTGATTGCACATTATGTGCAACTTCCGAGATTTTCGTTCCATAACTTACGATAATATACATATCGATATGAACTTCTTCCTCTTCTTGACGGACTATTACACCCTTAGTAAAGTTTTCTTTTCTTAAAATTTCGGCAATGCCGTCTTTAAATTGTTTTTTGGAAGCCATTCCTATAATTCCGTAGCAATCCACGGCTGCTCCGCCTGCTACAGTAGCGATAACATCATTAGAGATGTCAATTTGTCCATACTTCGTTTGTAATTCGATAGACATTTTCTTTTCCCTCCCAAAAAATCAAATCAACTAAAGACATTTTACTATAATGTCTATGGTTTTAAAAGTAAATGTCATACGGTAGTATATATAATTCAATTTTGAAGGATGTATGTCAAGGTTTTTTTCTTGAAAGTAATTAACTGAAGTATTGCATTCTAACGGTAGGTATGATAAATTATTAAAGTATTTTACAAAGACTTAAGACGACTGCGAAAAACTTAAGCTTGTTGTAGTTAGGAGGGAATTTAACATGGCACGTAAATGTGTAATCACTGGAAGAAGAACTCGTTCTGGTAACAGCCGCTCTCACGCAATGAACGCTAGCAAGCGTACATGGGGCGCTAACCTTCAAAAAGTACGTATTTTAGTTGACGGTAAACCTAAACGTGTATACGTTTCTGCAAGAGCTCTTAAATCGGGCAAAGTAGAACGCGTATAATGTTACGGCATCCTCTTAGGATGCCTTTTTACTTGTAATGGCCGATATTAATGGGGATGGTTTCAATTCGGTGATCAAGGCTGGTCTGCATCAAGGAAGAAAGCCTTCACCCATTAATGGATGGCCGCCCCTTTTTACCAAAAATAACACCTCCCTGTATTTGAGAGGTGTCATGGAGATAAGTATCAGCCTTTTTTAAACGCTCCGAGCATAGCCCTTACCAAACTGCCCAGAACTTTTGGCAATTTAATCGTATAAAATTTCATCATGCCCCTCCTCTTTGCATCCCACAATTAAAGATGAAGTGGAATTTTTCTATTACAACATAAGCTTTTAAGCGGATATAGGATGATCGTAATTATATCCGAATCTGCTCAAAGCATGAATTTTAATCACTGCTTCTTATCACCATTAATATGCCTTTCCCAAATGAAACATTCCCAGATTCGGAAATTAGTTCATTGCTGATGCAAAGCGTCGAACCTATTTCCACACTTGCATCATTCAGTGGGTATTTAAAGCCCGAAAGTGTAATGCCGGTGACTTCCGCCGTTACAGGAAGCAATGACAAGTATTTCTTATCTTTCAAAGCAGTGACCTCATATGAACCCGCTGTCTTTACTGTGAATATATTTTGCCGATCGACTATGTATATTTCTATATCGCCATGATAAGGGAGGACACTTTCTTTTTGCAGCAGCTGGATATTTCCAAGAAAATGGTCCATTCTTCCCCCTGTAGCGCCCAGGATATGAATTTCACTTGGCTTTTGCGCTATTGCCCAATTAAATGCGATCTCTAAATCCGTTTCATCCTTTTCCGAAGAATATAGATTGATTTGTTCCAGCCTTTGCTCAATCTTCTTGTATTCGCCTTCCGAAACTGAATCAAAATCCCCAAAGCCGTACTTAGGTTCGATACCTTTTTCAAGCAAGGACCATACTCCCCTATCAACCCCAACCCAAAGATCAGTCTTCTCCTCATACCATTCCAGATCCGGCCAAAAACATTCCGGACCTCCAGCCATTATACTAATAATCATTGAAATCATCCTTTTCTATATCTAATCATATCCAAGGTGCCTTTGTTTAATTGATAAAAAAAGCCGACCACCATCATACGAATATGATAGTGTCGGCTTATATCACTTTCCCCGGATCTTTTGAATCGCTGCGTGTCGATCTTCTTGATTATATATTGCCGAGCCGGCCACCAGGACTGTCGCCCCTTGTTCAATACATAGTTTAGCCGTTTCTTCATTCACTCCGCCATCAATCTCTATTTCGAGGTTTTGATTATACATTTCTGCCATCGCCTTCACTTCGGCAATTTTCGGCAGAATGGATTTAATGAACTTTTGCCCGCCAAAACCCGGATTGACCGTCATCAACAATACCATGTCAATATCTTCGATTATAGGTTGGATCATGGAAGCCGGAGTGGCTGGATTAAGCACCACGCCTGCCTTTACACCAAAAGATTTAATCAATTGTATCGTCCGATGCAAATGAGTGCATGCCTCTACATGTACAGTTATATAATCGGCCCCCGCTTTCGCAAAGGCCTCGATATAACGATCAGGTTGTTCGATCATTAAATGAACATCAAGCGGAAGTTTTGTCACCGGGCGGATAGCATCAACAATTAGTGAGCCTATCGTTATATTCGGCACGAAATGCCCATCCATGACATCCACATGGATTAAATCCGCTCCGCCCCTTTCGACATCAAGAATTTCTTCTCCCAATTTTGCAAAGTCAGCTGATAAAATGGATGGTGCGATTTTAACCATTTTAATACCTCGGCTTTCTATCTCTGATTTCTTCTAAGAATTGCATATAATGCTCATATCGATAGCGTGGAATTTCCCCGGCATCAACCGCTTCTTTCACTGCACACTTCGGTTCTTTATCGTGCAGGCAGGCACGGAATTTACAGTCTTCCCCATACTTATGCATTTCCGGGAAGCAATAAGATAACCGTTCAGCTTCCATTTCCATGAATTCAAGGGAACTGAACCCAGGAGTATCTGCGACAAGTCCAGAGCCAATATGAATCAATTCAACGTGGCGGGTGGTATGCTTCCCACGTCCCAGATGTGATGAAATATCATCCGTCTTTAAAGCCAAGTCAGGATTGATTGCATTCAGTAAAGACGATTTCCCAACGCCTGACTGACCGGCAAATACACTGGTTTTTCCTTCTAAATACGGCACTAGTCCTTCAATTCCTCCAGCAGTAACTGAAGATGTTTCCAGTACAGTATAGCCAAGTTTCTGATAGTCCTTGATATACTGAGACAATTTCTTTTGGTTTTCAGCCGTAACCAAGTCAAGTTTCGTCACGACGATAATGGGTTCGATTTCGTTATCTTCAATCAGTACGAGGAATCGATCAAGCAAAGCCGGACTGAAATCAGGCTCTACTGCTGAAAAGACAAGGATTGCCTGGTCTACATTCGAGATTTGCGGACGAATCAATTCATTCTTTCGTGGTTTTATTTCGGTCACGGTCCCGTCCGTTTTATTTTCCGCTTCAAAAACCACATAATCACCCACAAGCGGCGTCACCTTATTCTTCCTGAACACGCCCCGTCCGCGGCATTGATACACCTCTTCACCATCAAGGACATAATAAAATCCACTTAATGCTTTGATAATTTTTCCCTCGGGCATAACCACACTCCTAATTATTAAATTTATTCTGGATATGAGACGGATTCGTCAATGATGACCTGATTGTCCCGCATGACTTTATATCCTGCTTTCTTATCCGGGGAAACCATTAATTCGATCGTTCTTTTGGCATCATCCAAGATAAAGAACGTTTCTTGAGGCTCCGTCATGCTATTGTTGATATCCTCGATGAAAATTTGTATTTTTTGCGTTTTGCCTGGCTCAACCGGATCATACTCGATTTTGATTTCCTCCGTTACACTCTTGGGAGGAATCTCTTCTTTCCCTTTTGAAATGACCACTTTCACAGTACTGCCCTTTTCCACCTTCGTAGCAGGTTCGGGTGACTGGGAAATGACAAGCCCCTCTGCTACGGAATCATCATAGATTTCTTCTTCGACATCGATCTTTATTCCACTCTCATTGGAATAATCATTAAGGCCTGCTTCATTGAACCCTGTTAAGTTCTTCAAGCTCAGCAGATCTGCCCCTTTGCTGACCGTTAGCTCAAGCTCCGTTTCGGATGGTACGACCTCAGTGGCACCCGAAGGCGATTGTTCTATGATCGTGCCGGCAGCACTGTCATCATATTTTTCGGTCACGCTTATGTTTTTGAATCCCATTTTTTCAAGCAGGGATTTAACATCAGAATAATCTCGACCTTCATAATTGGACAATGAAATCGTCTCTTTACCAATGCTTTGATAAATATCGATCACTGCACCTTCCTTGACAGTCTTCCCTTCTTTAGGGTTGGTTTTGATTACAAGACCAGCTTCAACCTCTTCATCTTCAATATCGATCGTTTCTCCAATTTTCAAATCCAATTCAAGCAATTCAGTAATGGCATCATCCAATTCTTCCCCTTTGAGGTCCGGGATCGTCACTTCCTTCGAAACAAGGAGGGGAGGTAAAACAGTGACAGATAAAACAGCAAGCAGTGCGAGAACTAAAAAGGTGGTCACCAAGATCGCAGGGATGTTCTTTCGTTTTTTACCTTTATGTTCCGACTTGATTTTTTGTTTTTTCTGTTTCTTTTGTTTTTTCGGT
Organism: Peribacillus aracenensis; assembly: GCF_025175645.1. NCBI lineage: Bacteria > Bacillati > Bacillota > Bacilli > Caryophanales > Bacillaceae > Peribacillus > Peribacillus aracenensis. Next base: position 385,656 of record NZ_JANZMJ010000001.1, on the reverse strand, counting down.
TTCTTTTTCGATTTACTCTCTGCTTCTGATTCACTTTCTTCATCGTCCGCATAGACCAATGTATTTTTTTCCGGACCCCTTATGATTGTCTCATCGACGCTTGAAATCTGATCATCCGTTATGACGGGAATGGCTTTTGTTGCATCATGATCTTCAGGAATGGCAAAAGGCAGTTCATTTGAACGCTCAGGATTAAGAGAAGTCCGCATGTCATCTTCCATTGAGTCCACGCTATCATAGCGGTAATATGAATCTTTGGCTGTCGCTTTCAGGATAATATTTTCTACACTCTGAGGTATTTCAGAGTTCCAGCGTTTTGGCGAAGGAGTTTCCGATTGTAAGTGTTTAAGTGCTATCGAAACGGCTGATTCACCCGAAAAAGGCAATCTCCCCGTCAACAATTCAAACATGACGATACCCAGTGAATAAATGTCCGATTTCTTATTGGCCATACCGCCTCTGGCCTGTTCCGGGGATAAGTAATGAACCGAGCCCAAGACTGCGTTGGTCTGCGTTATGTTTGTTGCACTTAGTGCCAATGCAATGCCGAAGTCCGTAATCTTGACGGTTCCTTCTTTATCAATCAAAATGTTCTGTGGCTTGATGTCACGATGGATGATCCCATTATGATGGGCATGGGAAATCGCTGCCGTGATTTGCTTCATGATATCCAGGGCTTCATCAACTGGAATTGGATAATATTTTTGTATGTATTGCTTTAATGTAAAACCGTCCACATATTCCATTACAATATAATAGATTGAATCTTCTTCACCAACATCATAAATACTTACGATATTGGGATGGGCCAAACTGGTTGCCGATTGGGCTTCCCGATTGAAGCGCTTGATGAACTCTTCGTCATTATTAAAATCCATGCGAAGGATTTTCAATGCAACGTCCCTATCCAAGATCATATCCCTTGCAAGGTAAACATTTGCCATACCGCCGCCACCGACCATCTCGATCAGTTTATAACGGCCGTTGATTCTTCTACCAATCAACATTCAATTCACCTGCTTTCACTTTCTTCAGTAAATTGAACAAGCACAAGGGTGATATTATCTTCCCCACCGTAGTGATTGGCCTTATCTATTAATGAAATCGCCTTTTCTTCAAGTGACTGTCCATTGGTTATGGTTTCTTCCAGTTCCTGTTCACTCACTTTGTTCGTCAATCCATCAGAACAAAGCAATAGTAAATCATTTTCTTCGAAAATGACAGTCATAACGTCCATTTCCACTTGCATTTCTGTCCCCAGGGCTCGTAATAAAACATTTTTCCGTGGGTGGTTTTCGGCATCTTCCTTTGAAATCTGCCCGGAACGGACCAATTCATTAACAAGTGAATGATCTTCCGTGACCTGCTTAAAGCCGCTCTCATTATACAAATAACATCGGCTGTCCCCGATGTTGGCAATGGTAGCAAACTTGTCGGTGCAAATGGCTGCGACAATGGTGGTCCCCATGCCCTTACATTCCGTATTCGCTTCAGCATGTTCAAAAAGCAACTGATTGACCAAGACGATTTGCTGCTTCAGCCAATCCTCGGCATCATTTGCCGTTTCGATACCTGTAGATGCTTCCCAGCCCTTTTTCAGAAGGTCTATCGTCATTGCACTGGCTACATCCCCGGCACGGTGGCCGCCCATGCCATCTGCAACGATGGCAAGGCGAACGCCTTCCGAGTTCTTAAAGATTCCGCCATTATCTTCATTATGCTGGCGGACTTTTCCACGGTCTGTCTTAAATATTGCCCTCATAGGGTCACCTCGTCTCTTCTTTGCGCTCCTTGGCCCGAAGCTGGCCGCAGGCTGCGTCAATATCACTGCCTTGTTCCCTTCGGATCGTTACATTAATGCCGCGCTTCTTCAATGTTTTTTCAAACTCAAAAATTTGGTCCCGAGGTGTACGTACATAGTTGCGTTCAGGTACATAGTTAACCGGTATTAAGTTAACATGGCATTTTATCCCTTTTATTAAACTTGCTAATTCTTCTGCGTGCTCCACTGTATCATTTTCGCCACCGAATAGACCATATTCAAAACTTACACGGCGACCTGTTTTTTCTGTATAGTATTTGATGGCTTCAATCAAGTCTGGAAGTTTGTAGGCCTTATTGATCGGCATCAATTTACTTCTCAATTCCGTATTCGGTGCATGAAGGGAAACAGCAAAGTTTATTTGCATGCTTTCTTCGGCAAACTTATAGATTTTAGGAATGATTCCACTTGTGGAAACGGTAATATGACGGGCCCCGATGTTCAAGCCTTTTTCATGGTTTATATTCTTCAAGAATGACATCATATTATCGTAGTTATCAAACGGTTCACCGATACCCATGATAACGACAGAACTAACGCGTTCTTCCAATTCGTCTAGTGCTTGCTGTACTTTAACGACCTGGGCAACAATTTCCCCTGATTCAAGATTACGCTTTAAACCGCCTAATGTCGATGCACAGAATGTACAGCCAATTCTACATCCTACCTGCGTTGTCACGCAAATGGAGTTTCCGTATTCATGGCGCATCAGCACCGTTTCAATCGAATATCCATCATGGAGTTCAAATAAAAACTTCATCGTTCCGTCATTGGACGTTTGCTGAATCAAAGTCTTCAATGTCGTGAAGGTGAATTGTGATTCAAGCTTATCCCGTAATGTTTTCGAAAGGTTGGACATATCTTCAAAACTGGAGACACGCTTTTTATAAAGCCAATCATATACTTGATCGGCCCGGAATGCCTTCTCTCCATTTTGAACAAGCCATTCTTTAATTTGGTGAAGCTCTAATGAGTAGATCGATGGTTTTTCTGGTGTCGTGTCTTTTCTTACTCTAGATGATTTAGTGATTTCTGCCATTACAGCACCTTCTTTCTAAAACTCGCAATAAAGAATCCGTCACTGCTAAAATATTGCGGAAAAACTTGCAGCGTATGACCTTCGATAAATGGCTGAACGCTTTCAGGCATTCTTGTGGACAAGGATGCATCGCTTTCAAAATCCGGATGGCTTTCCAAAAATGCTGCAGCGACTTTGTCATTTTCTTCTTTATCCACCGTACAGGTACTATATACTAACCGTCCGCCTTGCTTAACAAGCGGGGCAGCCGATTCCAATAATTGTATTTGTATACTTGAGAGTTTCATTATATCATCTTTTGTTTTAGTGTACTTTACATCAGGCTTCCGGCGCATGACTCCCAACCCGGAACATGGTGCATCGATCAGCACCCTGTCAAACCCTTCCTTATTAAAGTGTTCTTGCACTTTCCTGCTATCAAGGGCCATTGTCTTAATATTGTTTCTGAGTTTTAGGCGCTCAGCCTGCTCTTTAATGAGCTTGACCTTATGCTCATGAAGGTCGAGCGCATATACTTGTCCAGTGGTCAAGCCTTCTGCGATATGTGTCGTTTTCCCTCCAGGTGCAGCACAGCAATCAAGTACAGCATCATTTTCATTCGCACCTAATGCATGGGCTACAAGCATTGAACTCTCGTCCTGAATCGATAAATACCCTAATTTGTAGCTTTCTGAATGAGCAAGATTCCCTTTATAGCTGACGATTGCTTCGGGAACGACTTCACTTGCCTCAACATCATATCCTTCTTCCGTTAATATGCTGATCAGTTCACGGCGTGAAATCTTCTTTAAATTAACCCGTCCCGTCTGTAAAGGCGCAGTTAAGTTGATTTCACACATTTCTTTGGTTTTTTCATAACCAAATTGCTCTACCCAACGCTTAACCAACCAAATTGGGTGACTCACTTCTATGGAAAGCCGTTCCAGATCATCTTTAATATCACCTAAAGAAGGAACACCATTTCTTTGAATATTACGAAGCACACCATTTACCATCGAAGATGTGCCTTTATGCCCGCGCTTTTTGGAAATTTCGACGGCCTCGAAAATGATTGCATGATCAGGCACTTTATCTAAATAGACCATTTGATAAACGGAAAGTCTAAGTAAATTGATGACCCAGCTTTGCGTTTTTTTCGGTTGTTTGATATATGGGTTCAAATAATAATCCAAAGTCATCTTCCGCTGTATGGTACCGTAGCTTATTTCTGTAAGCAGTCCGCTATCCACGGCGGATAACTGGTGCTTTTTAATCAAATTGTTCAATAATAGGTTACTGTAGGATTGGTTTTTCTCTACAGATTCCAGGATATCGAGAGCGATTTCACGTACTCCCTTTTTAGTTTGCTTCATTCTGTTCTCCTAACTTCATGCCTGCTTTAATGAACGATCCGGCTCCACGCAAATAATCTTTCGCCGGCATTTTTTTCTTCCCTGAAGGCTGCAGTTCTGTAACTAGTATTGCCGTCTCATTACCTGTCGAAACGATGAAACCATCACTTTGTACATCAATGACCGTGCCCGGCACTGCCTGATTGCCATCTTCAAGTTTCTTCACCTGCCAAATTTTCAAAATGGCCCCGTCTAAGGTTGTATAAGCAACAGGCCAAGGATTCAGGCCACGTACATGGTTATAGATGTCTTCCCCTGATTTCGACCAGTCGATTTTTTCCTCAGACCGTTTTATGTTAGGCGCAAAAGACGCTTTTGCCTCATCCTGCTTGATTGCCTGCAGCTCCTGATTTATAAGTTTCGGAAGCGTCTTTGCAAGTAAATCCGACCCTATCTTGCTTAATTTATCATGCAGTGAACCTACATTGTCTTCTTCCTCTATAATCACTTCCGCCTGGGTCAATATATCACCGGCATCCAATTTTTCCGCCATATACATGATGGTTATTCCCGTCTTTTCTTTCCCTTGTAAGATGGAATAATGAATTGGCGCCCCTCCACGCAGTTCAGGAAGCAGGGAGGCATGTACATTAATACATCCGTACTTAGGGGCATCCAGCAATTCATTCGGAAGGATTTGACCGAAAGCCGCCGTCACCACTAAGTCAGGATTCAACGCAATGATTTTTTCAAGTTCTTCTTTTTCTCGGATTTTTTCGGGCTGATAAACGGGGATCCCCTGCTTTTCGGCTTCGACCTTAACTGGCGGCGGCGTCAGCACCTTTTTGCGTCCTACTGGACGATCGGGCTGCGTGACCACAGCGATCACATCATACCCTTCATCAATGATTCTTCTCAATACCGGCACTGAAAAGTCCGGCGTACCCATAAATATAATTTTTGTCATTCTTCCCCAAACCTTTCTAACTCTTCTTCCGAAATATACCGGGAGACCTTACTTGTAAATAAAACGCCTTGCAGATGATCAATTTCATGCTGAAGGGCCCTCGCGAGGAAATCCTCCGCTTCTATCTCGAAAAAAGATCCTTTTCGGTCTTGTGCCCGGACTTTGACACGGTATGGACGCGATACTTCACCATATAAACTCGGGAAGCTCAAGCATCCTTCAACACCTGTCTGTTCACCTTCCACTTCCAGCACTTCCGGATTAATCAGTTCGATAGCACCTGATCCTTCCTCTATTTCAACGACGGCCACTTGCTTTTTCACGCCAACCTGAGGTGCTGCAAGTCCAACGCCATCCGCCTCCACCATCGTTTCATACATATTATTTAACAGCTTTGCCAACTTTTTATCAAAACTTGTTACTTTATCGCATTTTTGTTGTAAAATTTTTTCAGGAAACAAGACAATCGGTAAAATAGCCAAAATTAAAGGTACCCTCCTAGATATGAAAAACAACACTTCATTATAAAAACGCAAGCTGTAACAGCTCGCGGTAATCATCCATCTCTCAAACAATTACATCATGATCTGTGGATTTAAATCTATTGAAATCTGCAGATGATTTTGAGCGGTTTCTTTTTGGTAATGCTCCAAAAGTGTGCGTAGATGCTGATTAAGGTCCGGCTCTCGTTTGTATTTTATCAGACATTGATAGCGATATCTATTGTTGATTCGACTAATGGGCGAAGCAACCGGACCCAGTACGATAGAATCCCGATTCAATCGTGAGCCTAAATAATTGGTAATTTTTTCAGTAACACTGACCGTCTTCATTAGGTCTTCATGTGAAACGGTTATAAGGACAACATAATAATAGGGAGGGTAATGACTTTGCCTCCTTAGATGCATCTCCCGTTCATAAAAAGCATCAAAATCCTGTAAGGCAGAAAGCTCTATGCTGTAATGCTCAGGCGTATAGGTTTGGATGACCACTTCTCCCGGAAGCTGATGACGTCCCGCCCTTCCGCTTACCTGTGTCAGAAGCTGGAATGTCTTTTCAGAAGAACGGAAATCAGGCAGATGCAGCATCGTATCAGCTGATAGGACTCCAACAAGAGTGATATTAGGAAAATCAAGGCCCTTGGCTATCATTTGGGTGCCTAACAATATATCGGCCTTCCCTTCACCAAAGGCATTCAGCAACCGCTCATGTGAACCTTTCTTGCTCGTCGTGTCAACATCCATTCGTATGACCCGTGCTTCAGGGAGGATTTTTGCCAGCTCTTCTTCAACCTTTTGAGTGCCTGTACCGAAGAACCTTATATGTTCACTTTCACATTCAGGGCAAACGGAAGGCATTCCCTCTTCAAACCCACAATAATGGCATTTCATTATATCATTAAAGCGATGATAAGTAAGTGAAATGTCACAATTAGGGCAGTTGATGACCAATCCGCAGCTTCGGCACATCACAAAGGAAGAATGTCCCCTTTTATTTAGCATCAGGACTGTTTGCTCTCCCTTCTCAAGCCGGTCTTTCAGCTTGGTAAAGAGCAGCTCCGAAAACATGGAACGATTTCCCGTTCTTAGTTCTTCCCTCATATCTACAATATCCACTGCTGGCAACGCATTTTTATTCATCCTCTGGCTAAGGGTCAATAATTTATAGACGTTTTTCTTGGCACGCGCAAAAGATTCAAGTGTAGGTGTGGCGCTGCCAAGAATTACTGGACACTTATATGATTTTGCTCTTTCAATGGCAACATCCCTGGCGTGGTACCTTGGGGTTTCTTCTTGCTTATAACTGGATTCATGTTCTTCATCAATGATGATCAGCCCCAGGTTTTCAAAAGGAGCAAACACGGCTGAACGCGCGCCCACCACCACTTTAACTTCCTTACGGTGAATTTTCCGCCATTCATCATATTTTTCACCTACGGATAAACCGCTATGCATGACAGCTACCTGCTCACCAAATCGTTCCTTAAACCGCTTCACCGTCTGTGGCGTTAAGGAGATTTCAGGTACAAGCATGATGGCTTCCTTCCCTTTTTCAATGACAGAGGCAATTGCCTGTAGATACACTTCCGTCTTCCCGCTGCCTGTTACACCATATAAAAGAAAGACATCATGTTCATCATGATGTATTTTTTCGTTGATGGGCTTCAAGGCAGCTGTTTGTTCAGCTGTTAGTGTAAAGGGTGTGGATTTTTCGAACACACGGTTTTCATACGGATCACGATATATTTCTTGATCCATTTCCGCCAAAGCCCCTTTTGACACTAGGGATTTGACGGTACCGCTTGATGTGTTTAACAATTCAAGCAATTCCTTTAACGGAATGGGTTCTTGATGTTCAATAAAGTATTGAAGGAGTTCCTGTTGTTTTTTTGCATGGCTGGACATAGCTGATGCCATTTCTTTCAGTTCCTTAGGGGAAAGCAAAGATTTAATGACACGGACCGTCTTCTTATTTAGTCGGTTTTTCACATTATATACAAGCTCAAGATTGCCATTTTGCATTTCCTTTTGGAAGAGGGAGGCGTTCTCCCCTTCAATCACATCTTTCCATGATATTGAATCATTTTTTCCGAAAAGGTTTTGGATGAAGAGAGGCAGCTGATCCATTTTTTCTTCAACGACTTTAATAACTTTTTCATACTTTGCTTTCATCGCTGCCGGAAGCATGGCCTGCAGCGCTGAAATCTTAAAACACATCGCCTCTTTGGTCAACCAGTCACCAAGCTGCAGCAATTCATCATTAAGGATGGGCTCCAAATCCATTGGTTCCTTTATATTGCGTAATTTCGCAAAGTCGCTTTTGGCTTTTAAGCCTGTAACGAATCCCTGCACCATTCTTGGTCCGAACGGCACGATGACTCGCATTCCGGGCTTGATGACTTGGTTCCACTTTTGAGGTATGCGATAGTCGAATTCTCGATCCGTTTGTTTAGCAGGTACATCCACGATTACGGATGCTATATCCATAAGACATCATTCCTTTTGCATGCGGGATACTTCTGACAGAATGCTTTTAGCTATATCCGCTTTACTCATTTTTGGAAGTTCGGTCGCACTTCCATCTTTACCGTAAATGGTCACGATGTTCGTATCCGTTCCAAACCCTGCCCCTGCGATGGTAACATTATTGGCAACAATCATATCTGCATTCTTTTTGACTAACTTTCCTCTTGCATATTCTTCAACGTTGTTCGTTTCAGCCGCAAAACCTACCAAGATTTGATGAGTTTTATTTTCACCGAGTTCCTTAAGGATATCCTTTGTCCGTTCAAATTCAATCACATTTTCCCCTGGCTGCTTTTTCATCTTTTGAGCATGATAAATCTTTGGTTTATAGTCCGCCACTGCTGCCGTCATGATTACGACGTCGCTGGAATCGAACTGTTCGAATGCCGCATCATACATTTCCGCTGCAGATTCCACTGGTATTACTCTAGCCTTGATAGGTGGCGTCAAGTTCACGGGGCCAGTAATCAATGTCACTTCAGCACCCATTTCAATTGCCTCTTCTGCTAGGGCATAGCCCATTTTTCCGCTGGAATGATTCGTCACGTAACGCACCGGATCAATCGCTTCACGAGTCGGTCCTGCCGTTATCAAATATTTCTTTCCTTTAAGAGGCTTTTTCTGTGATTTGTGTTCACCGAAATATCGGTTAAGATGTTCCACGATTGTTTCCGGTTCCTCCAATCGCCCTTTTCCTACATAACCGCAGGCCAAATACCCTTCGCCCGGTTCAATGAATTGATATCCAAACGACCGAAGTGTCTCCATATTTTTCTGAACCGCTGGATGGACGTACATGTGCACGTTCATTGCCGGCGCAACCCAAACAGGTGCATCCGTTGCCAGTAGCGTAGTCGTGATCATATCATCCGCGATTCCATTGGCCACCTTGCCAATGACATTGGCTGTAGCTGGGGCCAAAAGGATGATATCAGCCCAATCAGCCAAGTCGATGTGGGCAATGACTGAAGAATCCTTCTCATCAAAAGTATCTGTATAAACATCATTTCTCGAAAGCGCCTGAAAGGTGAGCGGCGTCACGAACTTACGTGCCGATTCACTCATGATCACTTTTACATGCGCACCTTCCTGAGTTAATTTACTTGTCAGGGCAGCAGCCTTAAATACAGCAATCCCGCCGGTGACACAAAGAAGTACTTTTTTATCGATAAGCATGCAAATTTCCCCTAACTATACATTCTATTTTTTCTAATTATGACGGAAAACCAAAGAAATTACATTTGAAATGCGCAATAACATATGGATCCTCCCAGAAATTCCATATATCACCTGACTCCACCAGTGATTTTGGTTACTTATAAAAATCAAAACAAACAGGCCTGACACCTTGGCCGCAGGAAGGAAGCACTTTCCAAATGTAACGCTCCTGTTTGCTTTAGGGTGTCAGGCCCGATAGGTCAAGCTATGTGTTCTCTTAGTTTTCCTCGTAAGAATTATCATAAGTCAATTTACCGGAATGAATTTCTTCAAGGGCACGACCTACCGATTTATGGGAAACCGGTTTTACGAGGCAGTTATCTTTAATTTGCATTTCCCTGGCGCGTTTAGCCGCCACTGATACAAGTGAGTATTTAGAATCGATTTTAAGTAATAGAGAATCAATTGATGGATATAACATAATTTATTCCGCCTCCAACATTTTTTTATATAAAACAGCAACTCTTTCCCGACGGCAATGCTCGGCAATTACAATTGCATTAATTCGCGCACATGCGGCATCCACATGATCATTTTCAACAACATAATCGTACAGATCCATAAGTTCTATTTCTTCCTTAGCCACCTTCATACGTCCTTTTATCGCTTCCTCCGTCTCGGTTCCGCGAGTAACGATGCGGCTTTCGAGTTCAGTCAAACTCGGAGGAGCAAGGAAAATGAAAAGTCCTTCAGGGAATTTCTCCCGGACCTGTTTAGCTCCTTGAACTTCTATTTCCAGAAATACATCTTTTCCGGAATCGATTGTTTCACGGACATAATCCACGGGTGTTCCATAATAATTACCGACGAACTCAGCATATTCCAGTAATTTTCCTTCTTCGATAAGTGCTTCGAATTCCTCGCGTTTTTTGAAGAAATAGTCCACGCCGTCCACTTCACCATGGCGAGGCAGCCGTGTCGTCATCGAAATTGAATATTCGAATGCCGTCCCTGGCTGAGAAAAAATCGCCTTCCTTACAGTTCCTTTACCAACACCGGATGGACCGGACAAAACGATTAATAAACCTTTTTCTCTCATATTGTTTCAGTTACCCCTCTTCTACGCTGTCATCTCTATCTTGGAGCCGTGCAGCAACCGTTTCCGGTTGAACGGCAGATAAGATAACATGGTCGCTGTCTGTAATTATTACGGCCCTGGTTCTTCTACCATATGTAGCATCTATTAAGGATCCGCGGTCCCGGGCGTCCTGGATGATCCTTTTGATCGGAGCCGATTCCGGGCTCACGATCGATACGATCCGGTTTGCGGAAACGATATTCCCAAAACCAATATTAATGAGCTTTATTGACATTTTTGTCCCCCATTCATATCTATTGTCACCTTGTTAGGTTCATCATAAACCGACTACTCGATATTTTGAACCTGTTCCTTTAATTTTTCAAGAAGACTTTTCATTTCCACCACTTCTTTGGTAATGGCGGAATCATTCGCCTTTGATCCAATCGTATTGACTTCCCTGTTCATTTCCTGGACAAGGAAGTCAAGTTTTCTTCCATTTGGTTCACTATGGGTAAGCGTTCTTGAAAATTGCTGTATATGGCTATCGAGTCTGGTCAGTTCTTCATTTATATCACATTTATCAGCAAAAATGGCCGCTTCTGTAATAATGCGGCTATCTTCGATCAATCCTTCAGTCAACTCAGCCAGCTTGATTTCCAACCTGGCTTTATATTTCTCGACGACTGAAGGTGCATGCATTTTGACCCCTGCTACAATCTCACCGAACCTTTTCAGCTGGTGTTTCATGTCCAAGGCCAGTTCCTGACCTTCCAGATTCCGCATTTTTTTCAGATTTTCCAATGCCCCCGTGACAGCCTTCAATAACAGGGATTCCAAATCGGCAGGAACCGCAGGTACTTCTTCCGTCATGAAAATCGATTCAAGTTGCAGCATATCCTGTAATGTAATGGAACTTTCCAGATTGTACTTTCGCTTGACTTCATCCATCAAACCCACATACTGATCCGCAAGGTTCCAATCGATCTTCACCTTTTTGGAAACCAGGCTCTCACCTTCCACTGTAATGAAGATTTCCACCCGTCCCCTTCTTATGTATTGATTCGCCTTCTTCTTCACCTTTTCTTCCAAAACCAAAAGCTGGCGCGGCATCCGAATCGTATATTCACAAAAACGATGGTTCACGGTCTTAATTTCGGCAAAAACCTTGACCTGTTCGTTTTCCGCTTCTTCTCTTCCATAGCCCGTCATACTGGTAACCATGGTTCCACATCCTATCAAACATAATGTAGTAATTTGGCCTTTAACTTTCATTATATATTAGTTACAGCATGAAAACTTTAGCTCACAAATAAAATACTACAAAAATAAAAAGGCAATAGAGCATGACTCTACCACCTTAAAGATTATATCATATATTATTGTGCTTTTCTTGCTAAAAAGGTTCCAGCCAGTAAAAAAGTTGGAATGGATGCCATCCCTATAACTAATAGCCAATCCCTTCCCGAAATTGGTACTGTATGAAAGATTGTTTGTAAAGGCTGGACATACATGACGGCTACCAACAATAATAGGGATGATAGTACCGCCCCCACTAGATAAAGGTTACCGAATGGATTTCTCGAGAAGATCGAATGTTCGCTTCGGCAATCGAATACATGTATTAGCTGAGCTAGGACCAAGGTAGCAAACGCAATCGTTTGTGCATATGCAAGATTATCCGGATTTGCACGGTATACTACATAAAATGCGATCAATGTTGAAATCCCGATCAGAAACCCACGAGAGATGATCTTCCAGCCAAGCCCTCTTCCAAAAACTCCTTCATTAGCATTTCTTGGTTTTCTTTTCATTACATCTTCTTCTGGGGAATCCAATCCCAATGCCATCGCAGGCAGTCCGTCGGTAATAAGGTTCACGAATAAGATCTGGATTGGTATCAAAGGTAACGGCAAGGCAAACAGCATCGCAAAAAACATGACCAAAATCTCCCCAACATTGGAAGCAAGCAGATAACGGATGAACTTCCTGATGTTTTCGTAAATATTCCTGCCTTCATTGATGGCCGATTTAATTGTGGCAAAATTGTCGTCAACCAATATCAAGGAAGAAGCTTCCTTAGCGACATCAGTACCCGTGATACCCATGGATATACCAATATCCGCTGATTTTATCGCAGGGGCATCATTGACACCATCCCCTGTCATTGCAACAACATGTCCTTTACTTTGCAAGGCTTTTACGATTTTCAACTTATGTTCAGGGGAAACGCGGGCAAATACCGAAACACTTTCAACAACTTCCTCAAGATCCCCGACTTCCATGTCGGCCAATTGCCGTCCTTCCAGTACACGGTCTTTTCCTTTTAAAATACCAAGTTCTTTAGCTATTGCCTTTGCGGTTATTATATGGTCGCCAGTAATCATGACAGTTTTGATCCCCGCATCCCTGCATTCCTTAACTGCCTGCTTCACTTCCGGACGTGGGGGATCGATCATGCCCTGCAGCCCCATGAAGGTCAAATTGCGCTCAGCTTCGGTTTCATGAAGCAAAATCGTTCCTTTTGAAAGGGGTTTATAACCAACAGCAATCATTCGAAGTGCCTGCGAGGCAAGCCCATTCATGTCCTGTTGCACCCTTTCCTTACTCTTCTGATTCAATATTTCCGACTTTCCTTCCCAAAGAATCGTGTCGGACTGGGCGATTAATACATCAGGTGCGCCTTTTACAATGACGAAATGTTTATCTTTATCATCCTTCACTATGACACTCATCATTTTGCGGATCGAGTCAAATGGAAACTCCTTGACTATCGTAAATCTCTTAGACAAGTGTTCCCTCGTCAAGCCCGCTTTCATTGCCGCGACCAACATCGCCCCTTCTGTCGGATCACCGTCCAAAATATATCGTTTACCATCCTCCTTTAGCTCGGCATTATTACAGAGCATGCCGAATGTAATTATTTGAAGCAAGGCATTATGGTTTTTCGGGGCAACTGAAACTCCTTCTAAAGAAAACTCTCCGACCGGATTATAACCAGTACCGCCGACATCCCAAGTTTTCCCTCCACTCCAAACCTTCGTCACCGTCATTTTGTTTTGTGTAAGTGTTCCTGTCTTATCTGAGCAAATCACCGTTGCGCAGCCAAGCGTTTCTACGGCAGGAAGCTTGCGTACTATCGCTTTTTGTTTGATCATACGCTGAACGCCCAAAGACAATGCTACAGTCACAATGGCTGGCAAGCCCTCGGGTATCGCCGCAACAGCCAAAGATACCCCGGCCAAAAACATCGTATAGAGGTCATGCCCTTGAATGACACCAGTCAGGACCACTATTACAGTTAATATTAAAGCCGTGACGATCAAAATTTTTCCTAGCTGCTCCAACCTCCGTTGAAGTGGAGTTTCTTTTGTTTCAGCAGTCTGCAGGAGATCTGCAATCTTGCCCATCGCCGTATTCATTCCAGTAGCGATTACGATTCCGACCCCATTTCCCCTTGTTACCATCGTTCCCATAAACGCCATATTTTCCTGATCACCGATACCTTCAACCTCATTCATCAATGGATCAGAACATTTAACTGCCGGGAGTGACTCACCGGTAAGTGCAGACTCTTCTATTTCAAGGCTTGAATGCTCGATGATCCGTAAATCGGCACCAATTCGGTCACCACTTGAAAACTTCAGGATATCTCCTACTACGACTTCTCTCGATGGGACTTTCAGCCACTGGCCATCCCGAAGTACGTTAACTTGCGGTGCAGCCATTTCCTTTAGGGCATCCAGGGATTTCTCTGCCTTCCGTTCTTGAAAAAACCCAAGTAATCCATTCAAAAAAACAATCGCCATGATGGCAATCGCATCGATATATTCACCCAATATCCCGGAGACTAAGGTCGCGGCAAGTAAAACTATGACCATGAAATCTTTGAATTGGGCGAAAAATAAAAGAATGGCTGATTGTTTTTCTCCTTCCTTCAATTCGTTAAAACCATGCTTTCGCAGCCTGTCCTTTACTTCATCATCGTCCAAACCGTGTGTAACGTTTGTTTGAAGCGCTTTCTCCATTTCTTGATTATTCATTTCCTTGAACTCCATCAAGTATCACACATCCCTTTGAATAGAATGAAATAGGCTCCTGTATACATCTCAACAGGCGCCTTTTGCTTTACTCATCCAACACCTGCCTGCTTACCGATACATAAAACAACCTGCTCTTCTTCCATGATTATTCAGACTCGTCCAAAATAATGCTATAATTAAACAGAATTGCGGAAAGAAGAACGATCCGGATAATTTATGAATGAACGACCGCTAATCATGATGAATGGACTAAATTTGCATTTAATCTCAGAAACAAAAAAATCAGCCATTCAATTTATCTGAACTAACAACCCCAGCTTTTCACCCAGTTCTCTAAAAAATTGGGATTAGCTAAAATGGGCAGCCCCTGATGCTTTGATAACGCCCGGCAAAAATGAGTTCTTAGAAAATCTTATGTAAAGGAAGTAAAAATAGAATGTCATTTGATGGATTATTCACGAAAGCGATGACGGAAGAAATCGCTTCTATATTAAAAGGTGGACGAATCAATAAGGTACACCAGCCTTATAAAAATGAAGTTATACTGGTTGTTCGTGCTGGAGGTAAGAACCATAAGCTCTTACTATCAGCCCACCCAAGTTATTCGAGGGTGCAAATGACCGAAGAAAGTTATGAAAATCCCAAAGAGGCACCCATGTTCTGTATGCTTCTTAGGAAGCACCTCGAAGGCTATACGATAGAAAATATTTATCAATATGAACTTGATAGGATGATCATTTTAGAAGTGAAGGGCCGCAATGAGCTTGGTGATGTCTCTCAAAAGCAGTTAATCATCGAAATCATGGGGCGTCACAGCAACATTGTTTTAGTCGATAAAGAACGAAATATGATTTTGGACAGCATTAAGCATGTTTCACATGCTGTTAACAGTTATCGTGCAATATTGCCCGGCCAGGAATATTTGGCCCCGCCCGCACAAGAAAAGAAGAATCCCTTCGAGGCCACAGAGGACGATATAAGAAAGAATATCGACTTCAATGCAGGAAAGCTGGATCGACAGCTTGTTGCCCATTTTTCTGGAGTTTCACCATTAGTTGCAAAGGAAGCCGTTTACCGGGCTGGACTTGCCAACAGCACGACCCTTCCATCAGCTTTTTTAAAGATTATCCAAGAAATCTCGGAGCAAAACTATACCGCGATGATCAAACAAGATGGAAATAAAGAAGTTTTTTATATGCTTTCACTCGATCATCTGACTGGGAATCAACGTACATTTCCTTCATTGAGCGAGATGCTCGACCGCTATTACTTCGGAAAGGCAGAAAGAGATCGAGTTAAGCAAAAGAGCCAGGATGTAGAACGTTTCATTACTAATGAAATAGAAAAGAACTCAAAAAAAATCGGGAAGCTCGAACGTACATTAAAAGATACGGAACGCGGAGAACAGTATCAGTTGTTCGGTGAGCTGCTTACAGCTAATCTATATCAAATGAAAAAAGGCATGAAGGAAATAGAAGTCGTCAATTATTATGATGAAGAACAAAGTATGGTCACCATCCCGCTTGACCCGTTAAAAAATCCATCAGATAATGCACAGAAGTACTTCTCCAGATACCAAAAGTCCAAAAATGCAGTCGGAGTCGTCCAAGAACAAATCGAAAAAACAAAATTGGAATTGTCCTACTTTGAAGCCTTGCATCAGCAGCTCCAATCAGCTTCACCCAGAGATATTGAGGAGATTCGCGAAGAACTACAGGAAGAAGGATACATTAGGCAAAAAAAGAAAAAAGGCATGAAAAAGCCTGCAAATGCAAAACCGCAGCTTGAAACATATTATGCTACAGATGGAGATCTCATTTTTGTCGGGAAAAATAATAAACAAAATGATTATCTAACGAATAAGTTTGCACGCCGTGATGAAATATGGCTTCATACCAAAGATATACCTGGCTCACATGTTGTGATTCGAAATGAATCGCCAAGTGAAAAAACGATAAAAGAGGCAGCCGTATTAGCAGCTTTCTTCAGTAAAGCACAGCAATCAAGCTCAGTGCCCGTTGACTTCACACAAGTTCGCCATGTTAAGAAACCGAATGGTTCCAAACCCGGGTTCGTGATCTACGACCAGCAGCAGACCGTATATATTACACCTGATGCCGATACTGTCATACGCTTAAAGGAAGCGGTAAAGGATTGAAAGGTAAAAAAATAGAGGTGACCCAATCCTTCGTGATTGGGTCACCTCTATTTTCATGCAGAAATCCAAGCCGTATCAGCCGGATTCTCACGCCATTTTTTTAGCTTTTCCAATTCTTCTGCTGTGATGTACCCTTTTTCATTAGCGATTTTTATCAATGTCGAGTAGTCACTCAATGAATGGTTAATAATGCCCTCAGCATCGAATTTTTCTTTTCCTTTTTCCAATTCGTAAGTGAAGATCGAAACGACTCCTAGAACATCACAGCCAGCTTCTTTCAGCGCGTTAACAGCAGTAATCACACTTCCGCCGGTTGAAATCAAGTCTTCCACAACCACCACTTTTTGTCCTGGAACAGCACGGCCTTCAATTTGATTGCCCTTTCCGTGCTCCTTGGCTTTGGATCGAACATAGCACATCGGTGCATTTAATTTTTCACTCACCCAAGCTGCATGCGGAATGCCGGCAGTTGCTGTGCCTGCAATCAGTTCAGCCTCAGGGAAATTCTGTTCAATCAAACCTTTCAATCCTTCCGCTATTTCATTGCGAACCTCTGGGTATGAAAGGGTTAAGCGGTTGTCACAATAAATGGGTGATTGAATTCCAGATGCCCAAGTAAAGGGGTCATTCGGCTGCAGGTACACTGCTTTTATTTCCAATAGATGTTCAGCTATCTTATTATTTAACATGATATTCCCTCCCAAGCTGCTTTCATATCCAAATACGCCTTTAATGGATCTGCAGCCCCCGTTATGGCTCTCCCTACAACGATGGCATCCGCTCCAAAATCCCTAGCCTGTTCAGGCGTTGCAATTCTCTTTTGATCATGCGCCTGTCCACCTGCACTTCGAATTCCAGGTGTGACCGTTAAGAATTCATGACTGATGCGTTCATGTATGTTCTTTACTTCATGGGTGGAACAGACGACGCCATCCAATCCTGCCTGTCTAGTAAGTTTTGCATAATGGAGGACCGAATCCTCCAGAGATCCGGCAATGTTTTGCTCAACATTCATTTGTTCCTGTGATGTGCTCGTCAGTTGGGTAACCCCTATGCATAATGGACGTTTTTTACCAGCGGACGTTCCCTTATCCAAACCTTCCATGGCTGCTTCCATCATCTTTTGTCCACCCGCCGCATGGACATTGACCATGTCAGCCCCTAAAGTTGCCAATCCTGTCATGGCCATTTTGACCGTATTCGGAATATCATGAAGCTTCAAGTCCAAAAACACATCGTGGCCTTGCTCTTTTACGAAAGAAATTATTGATGGTCCATTCTGATAAAATAATTCCATCCCCACTTTTACTGCCAATTTTTCCGAATGGAACTGTTTTAGGAATTCTTCTGTTTGAATGAGGTCAGGAAAATCAAGAGCGATAATTAGTGACTGTTTCATTCTGCTTCCAGCTCCTTCCGGTACATTGTGAAATATGATCAAATCCGAGCTCATCCAACAATTTCGGTAATTCTTCGATGATGGTCGGGCATACAAAGGGATCCACGAAGTTAGCGGTTCCCACCGCAACAGCACTTGCACCCGCATAGAAAAATTCAATGACGTCTTGCGCTGAAGTGATGCCGCCCATTCCGATGATCGGAATAGACACTTGCTGGCTTACCTCATAAATCATCCGGAGCGCAACAGGTTTTATTGCAGGACCAGATAACCCACCCGTCCTGTTAGAAAGGATCGGTCTGCCAGTTTTTAAATCTAATCGCATGCCGACTAATGTATTAATCATTGTCAAACCGTCGGCACCGCCCTCTTCTACGGCTTTGGCCATTTCCACAATATTACTGACATTCGGTGAAAGCTTCACATACACAGGGACGGAAGACACTTCCTTGACCGCCTTGGTCACCTCTTTGGCAACTTCCGGCACCGTACCAAAAGCAATGCCACCTTCTTTAACATTCGGACAAGAGATATTCAATTCAAGTGCTTTTACATTCCTCACCTTACTTATATCACTGGCAACCTTTACATAGTCATCTATTTGCGAACCGGCAACGTTGGCGATGATGGGAACATCATACCCGCCTAGCCAGGCCAATTCTTCACTGATGACCTTTTCTAAACCTGGATTCTGCAGACCGATGGCGTTCAGCATTCCCGATGAGGTTTCCGCAACACGCGGAGTAGGGTTACCGAATCTCGGTTCAGGAGTGGTCGCTTTGATCATGATCGCCCCAAGAATATCCAAGTCGAAAAATTGACTGTATTCACGGCCGAATCCAAAGCATCCAGATGCTGGCATGACTGGGTTTTTCAAGTTTAATCCTGGTAATTCCACTGAAAGCCTGCTCATAATACCACCTCTCCTGCCCGGAATACGGGTCCATCACTGCATACCTTTTTATAACTGAAACCAGTTGGATCATCCCCTGTATGACACACGCAGGCAAAGCATGCACCGATGCCGCATCCCATCCTTTCCTCAAGGGACAGGTATAGCTTTTTCTCACGATAGCCCGCTTCCAACGCTCTTAACATTGGTGTAGGCCCGCATGAAAAGATCGTTGCAAACTCTTGCTCGAGGTTGTCTATTACAGTCGTAACAAATCCTTTTGTCCCATAAGAACCATCAACAGTGGCAATATAGGTATCACCTAATTCACTGAATTCTTTTTCGTAAAAGATGGCTGACTTGGTCTGGAAGCCCAATACATGGATTACCTTAACACCTTTTGCAACCAACATCCGTGATAATTGATACAGGGGCGGGACCCCAATCCCGCCACCAACCAATAATGCCGTTTCGCCCTTTTTGGCCTCATGAACGGGAAATCCGTTGCCAAGGGGTCCAAGGATATCGACCGCTTCCGCCTCTTTACGCTGTGATAACAGCGCCGTTCCTTTACCTTCAGCCCGGTATATCATCGTGAACTGCTTTTCTCTGTTGTCGTAAGAAGAAATTGAAATCGGGCGTCTTAGCAATGGCTCAGTGCCATCTGTTGTCTTGACTTGGACAAACTGGCCTGGTTGATTCATCTCTGAAACCAATTCACCTTGCAGAGTAAGTTCAAAAATGGATGGGGCCAGTTCCTTATGATTTAACACCTTCATTCTTTCCTTCTTGATCATATATAGCTCACCTCACGACTTATTTCCGTTTTTCCCATTGCTTCTGCCGAGAAAGTCATCGATTCTATCACTCTTAAAATAGCTTCTGCCGTATCAAGTGATGTTAGGCATGTCACTCCATTTTCAACCGATTCACGTCGGATTCTAAAACCATCTCGGGCAGGCTGCTTACCTTTTGTCAAAGTATTTATGACAAATTGTGCTTCCCCGTTCCGAATAACATCCAGCAGGTTTGTACCTTCTTCGCCAATTTTACCGACAATCGCAGTCGGGATGCCGGATTGCTTCAATAAGGCAGCAGTTCCGCTGGTGGCTATCAGCTTGAAACCGATATTATGGAAACGTTTTGCTAAAAGTAGCGCTTCTTGCTTATCTTTATCAGATATCGTCAATAACACCGAACCATGCCCCTTAATTTTGAAACCGGAAGCGACCAGCCCTTTGTATAAAGCCTTTTCAAGGGTGCTATCTTTCCCCATTACTTCACCAGTCGATTTCATTTCAGGTCCGAGTGAGATGTCCACACCTCTTAATTTTGCAAAAGAGAAGACCGGCACTTTCACATAGACCCCAGTTTGTTCTGGCACTAACCCCGATTTGTAACCTTGGCTTTCAAGTGTGTGGCCCAAAATGACCTTCGTGGCTAAGTTGGCCATCGGCACGTTCGTAATTTTACTTAAGAATGGAACGGTCCGGCTTGAACGTGGATTTACTTCAATCACATACACTTCTTCATTGCTGATGACATATTGAATGTTCAAGAGACCAATTATATTCAAACCTTTTGCCAACCGGGTCGTATAATCGATGATTACTTCTTTTTGTTTTTCCGTTAAATTTTGAGGCGGATAGACTGCAATCGAATCACCTGAATGGACGCCGGCACGTTCGATATGCTCCATGATTCCAGGGATAACGACGGTTTCGCCATCGGAAATTCCATCAACTTCAATTTCCTTACCCGTTAAGTAGCGGTCGATCAGGACAGGATGATCCGGATTTATTTTCACGGCATTTTTCATGTAATGCAGCAATTCCTCTTGTTTATAGACGATTTCCATCGCTCTTCCTCCGAGAACATACGATGGCCTTACTAAAACCGGATAACCAATATCTTCAGCGATGACGATTGCTTCATCAACCGATGTTGCGGTTTTACCCTTTGGCTGCGGAATGCCTAAATCCTTAAGTGCTCTTTCGAATTTATTGCGATTTTCCGCCCTATCCAGGTCTTCAAGTGAAGTACCAAGGATCTTCACTCCTCTTTCAACAAGACCATCTGCAAGGTTGATTGCTGTCTGTCCACCAAACTGGACGATGACCCCTTCCGGTTTTTCCAAATCGATGACATGCATGACATCTTCAATAGTCAATGGTTCGAAATAAAGTTTGTCGGAGATACTGAAATCCGTCGAAACTGTTTCTGGATTGTTGTTGATGATGATCGCTTCGTATCCCGCTTCTTTAATGGCCCATACCGAATGTACGGTCGCATAATCAAACTCTACTCCTTGCCCGATCCTAATTGGGCCTGACCCCAGAACAATGACACTTTTCTTGTCAGTAACGATGGATTCATTCTCATCTTCGTATGTCCCATAAAAATACGGTGTTTCCGATTCGAATTCCGCAGCACATGTATCAACCATTTTATAAACAGGGATGATTCCTTGCTGTTTCCGGTACTCATAGACGTCAATTTCGGGAACTCCCCATATTTCTGCAATCGTTTTGTCAGAAAACCCTAGTTCTTTAGCCTTTTGCAATACTTCACAATCGAAAGATTGTTCTTTAAGCTGCTTTTCAAAGTCGATTATTTTTTTCAACTTATGCAAGAAGAATAAATCGATCTGACTCCAATCGTGTATTGTTTCGATCGTTATTCCCCTTCTTAACGCTTCACCGATATAGAATAACCGTTCATCTCCCGCTTTCCTGATCCGTTTCTCTATTTTTCCATCTTCAAACTCGTCATTCAAATTAAGATGGTATATACCCGCTTCAAGGGAACGGACAGCTTTTAGGATTGATTCCTCGAATGTACGGCCGATTGCCATGACTTCTCCGGTCGCCTTCATTTGGGTCCCGAGTCTACGGTTGGCGCTTTCGAACTTATCGAAAGGCCAGCGCGGAATTTTCGTAACGACATAGTCCAGTGACGGTTCGAAGCTGGCATAGGTTTTGCCAGTGACAGGGTTCATCATTTCATCGAGCGTCAAACCAACGGCTATCTTTGCTGCAAGCTTTGCAATTGGATATCCTGTTGCTTTTGAGGCAAGTGCCGACGAACGGCTGACCCTTGGGTTCACTTCGATGACATAATATTGATAGCTGTTTGGATCTAGCGCCAGCTGAACATTACATCCACCTTCAATCTTCAAGGCACGGATAATCTTCAAGGACGTATTTCGAAGCATTTGGTACTCTCTGTCACTTAATGTTTGGCTTGGTGCGGCAACAATTGAATCGCCTGTATGCACACCGACAGGATCGAAGTTTTCCATATTACAAACGACTATCGCATTATCATTCGAATCACGCATCACTTCATATTCAACTTCTTTGAAACCGGCAATGCTCTTCTCAAGCAGACATTGGTGTACCGGGCTGCTTTTCAGGCCACCCTCAACAATCTCGATCAGCTGCTCTTCGTTATCACAAATCCCACCGCCTGTTCCGCCAAGCGTGAAGGCAGGACGAACAATGACTGGGTACCCGACCCGTTCAACGAATGTATATGCCTCTTCCAAGTTATGAATAATGTCGCTATCAGGTACCGGTTCCCCTAGATCGTTCATCAGCGTACGGAAAAGGTCACGGTCTTCCGCTTGTTGGATAGCTGAAAGTTTGGTCCCAAGAATCTGTACATTGCATTCTTCCAGGATTCCTGCTTCAGCAAGCTCGACTGCCATATTCAAGCCGGTCTGTCCGCCCAAGGTGGGTAACAGTGCATCCGGGCGCTCTTTACGGATGATTTTGCTGACAAATTCCAATGTGATCGGTTCGATATAAACCGCGTCAGCCATTTCACTGTCTGTCATGATTGTAGCAGGGTTAGAGTTAATCAGGATCACTCGATAACCTTCTTCTTTTAAGGCTATACACGCTTGAGTTCCTGCATAATCGAACTCGGCGGCCTGTCCGATGACGATCGGACCGGAACCAATTACTAGGATGCTTTTTATATCAGTGCGTTTTGGCATGTTTTTTCCCCCTTGTTGGTTGCAGCTTCAATCATTTGTAAGAATTCATTGAATAAGTAGTTGGCATCTTCCGGCCCTGGTGATGCTTCCGGGTGATATTGTACGGTGAAAGCCGGATACTTTTTATGGCGCAGGCCTTCAATCGTATCATCATTCAATGCTGTATGTGTCACAATAAGATCTGTATTTTCAATGGAAAGCTCTTCTACTGTATATCCATGATTTTGAGATGTGATGGATACCTTTCCGGTTCGAAGGTCCCTAACCGGATGATTAGATCCTCGATGGCCGAATTTTAATTTTTCCGTATCCGCCCCGTTTGCAAGTGCGAATAATTGATGACCTAAACAGATTCCGAATAATGGCACTTGCGTTTGGATTGTACGGATCATTTCAAGCGTCTCATGAACACTTTTCGGATCTCCAGGACCGTTTGAAAGCATCACGCCATCCGGATGATATTGCATCACTTCTTCGGCCGTGACGTTATAAGGCACAACCACGACATCACAGCCGCGCTTCGTCAACTCACGTAAAATCCCATGCTTCATGCCATAGTCTACAAGAACTACCCGCGGGCCTCTGCCCGGGCTGGAATATGGTGCTTTTGTTGAAACCTGTTTCACTTGATTAGAAGGAATCACCGTTGCTTTCAACTGGGAAACCACTTCTTTTGCATCCTTATTGATATTGCAGAGCGCCCCTTTAAGTGCACCTGATTTCCTGATGATCCTTGTCAGCTTTCTCGTATCGATTCCGCTTATTCCAGGTATGTTCTTCATTTTCAGATATTCATCAAGTGATAATTGGTTTCTCCAGTTGGAAGGAAGTTCTGCTGTTTCCTTAACGACGAATCCCGATATAGCTGGATTGATGGATTCAAAGTCATCCCGGTTTATTCCGTAGTTCCCGATTAATGGATACGTAAGTGTAACGATCTGACCGCAATAGGATGGATCGGATAGAATCTCCTGGTACCCTGTCATTCCTGTGTTAAAAACGACTTCACCTATTTTTTCTACTTCCCCTCCGAATGCTTCCCCAAGGAATACTGTCCCGTCTTCTAAAATTAGCTGTCTTTTCATCCTTGAACACGTCCTTTTTCCCAAGCTATTTTTCCTTCCGCAATCGTCATGACTGGCCAGCCATAACATTTCTTTTCATTAAAAGGTGTATTTTTTCCTTTTGAAGCAAACTCTTCAGCATTAATTTCTTTTTCTGTTTCCAAATCGATGAGCACGATATCCGCAATAGCACCTTCCTTTAGCTCTCCATAAGGAAGGGAGAAACTTTCAGAGGGTTTAATTGTCATGAAATCGATCAATTGCTTTAATGTAATGACGCCCTTTTTAACCAATTCGGTGTAAAGCAGCGGGAAGGCCGTTTCCAATCCCACTATTCCGAAAGGAGCCAGCTGCATTCCCTGCGCTTTTTCCTCTGCCGCATGCGGGGCATGGTCTGTTGCTATAAAATCGATGGTTCCGTCAAGCAGTCCTTCTATCAATGCATCCCGATCTTCACGGCCCCTTAATGGCGGGTTCATTTTATAATTCGTATCAAGTCCCGGTATATCATCTTCACACAATAATAAGTGATGCGGTGTAACTTCAGCTGTGACGCGAATACCGGCGCGTTTGGCATCCCTTACCGTCCTTACCGATTCCTTCGTGGATATATGGCATACGTGATAATGGCAATCCGCAGCTTCAGCAAGGAGGATATCCCGGGCAATATGTACAGCCTCACATACGGACGGAATTCCATTGATTCCCTGTTCTTTTGAGAACCTTCCTTCATGGACGGAGCCTTTATTGATTAAGCTATTGTCTTCACAATGAGCAACTATGGCCACATCTTGAGCGGCTGCCCGTTTCATCGCTTCCAGCATCATCCCAGCTTCTTGAATTCCCACGCCATCGTCCGTAAAGGCGAAAGCACCCGTTTGTTTTAATGAAGAAAAGTCGGTCAACTCCTTGCCGGCTTCCCTAATTGTAATGGATGCATATGGGAGTACCCTTACATGAGCCGTTTCTTCAATTTTCCTGTTTAGCGCTTCAAGGTTTTCCACTGTATCGGGAACTGGCCTTGTATTGGGCATTGCCGCTACCGTAGTGAAACCGCCTCTTGCCGCTGCCTGCGTTCCACTAGCGATTGTTTCTTTATGTTCACCGCCCGGTTCGCGTAAATGGACATGCAGATCAACGAATCCTGATGTAATAAGTAACCCTTCAGCGTCAACTACTTTACAATTTTCCGTTGCCAAGTTCTCGCCGATTTTTGTGATGACCTTGCCTTCCATTTCAATGTCCGCTTTTTTGAATGAGTTTTGATTATCTAGCAATACTCCATTTTTGATTACTGTTTTCATGAATGTTTCCCCCTCCGGATTGTTCAAGCACATTTTTTAATACGGCCATTCTAATGAACACGCCATTTTCCATTTGTTTAAATATTCTTGAGCGGCTGCATTCGACTAAATCACTGTCTATTTCAACACCGCGGTTTATTGGTGCAGGATGCATGATGATCGCACCCGGTTTCATATTTTTTTCACGTTGTTTGGTCAGGCCGAAACTTTCCAGATAATCTCCATTTGCCTGATCGTATTTTTCAATATGCCTTTCATGCTGTATTCTGAGCAGCATGACCACATCCGAGGTAGCTACCGCATGGTCGATGTCTTCATACCTTCCCAAACTGTTTGTTCTGTCAAACCATTCAGGCGGACCCGAAAATACGACATTCGCTCCTAAACGGGTTAATGCTTCTGCATTCGATTTCGCAACCCGACTATGCCTTACATCACCGATTATGGCAATCTTCAGACCTTTGAAACTTTTAAACTCTTGTTTTATCGTCAATAAGTCCAGTAATGATTGGGTTGGATGATTTCCGCAGCCATCCCCTGCGTTGATTATTGGAATCCCGATCTTCTCATTCAATTCATCAAAATAATTATCCTGTTCATGACGGATGATCAAGGCATTCACACCTATTGCTTCTAACGTTTTAACAGTGTCATATAAGGTTTCACCTTTTAACACGGATGATGTACCCGCATCAAAAGGAATGACCTCAAGCCCCAATTTTCTTTCAGCCATTTCAAAGCTTGATTTTGTACGTGTACTAGGTTCAAAGAAGAGATTGGCAACTGTGGTCTGCTGCTTTGGATTCCAGCTAGATCCCTTGGCAAAACCCTCTGCCTCATGTAAAATCCTTTCAATATCAGTTAAAGCCAATTCATTCATGGTCAATAATTTTTTCATCGATCCTGCTCCTTTCACATTTGTGATACGGGGCATAAAAAATACCCCGTCATTAAGGACAGGGTGTAGGTCATAAAGAGTGTGCGGACACGGAATGGTTTACACTTTATCCCGTTCTCATTCTCTTTACAGCAACACCCTTTTAAGCCTCTCTGGACTTCTTTTAAAAGGTGATTTATTGTTTTGATGCAATATCTTATTTTTCAAATATATCTCCGGATATTTTTTCACGGTCCGGAAGAATCAAGTTAAGAAGGATTCCGACGATGGCTGAAAGTGCCATTCCGGAAAGCGATACCGTTTCCGATAGTTGTACGAACGCCCCTCCTATTCCTAACACCAGGATGACTGAAGCTATCATCAGGTTCCTTTTCTTGTCAAAATCAACCTTATTATCAATCAGCATCCTCAATCCACTGGATGCGATGATTCCGAAGAGCAAGATGGAAATACCGCCCATCACAGCTGTAGGTATCGAGCTGATGACTGCTGAAATCTTACCGTTAAAGCCAAAGATGATTGCAGTCAATGCTGCCCCACCGATGATATACACACTGTACGCCTTTGTCATAGTCAGGACCCCAATATTCTCGCCATATGAAGTCAGCGGCGGCCCACCGATTAAGGAACCGATCATGATTCCTGCTCCATCTCCTAAAATCGAGCGATGCAAACCAGGATTTTCTAAAAAATTCCTGCCGACTACTTTGCTCAGTACCATCTGGTGTCCGATATGTTCTGATAAAGTTACGATGGCAACCGGTACCATGATGGCAATGACTTCCCATGAGAAGGACGGTGTATAGGTTACATATGGAAACATGAATTCAGGCATTTCCCACCATTGTGCTGACTTGATCGGTTCATAATCTATTATTCCTGCAACAGCCGAACAGCCGTAGCCGACTATGATTCCCATTAATATGGGGATCAAGTTAATGAATCCCTTAAAGAACACGTTACAGATGATGGTTACCGCTAAGGTGATCAGCGCTATCACTATATATGTGACGCTGTATTTATCTTGTGGATCATACATTGCCATGTCCACGGCCGTTCCGGCAAGGCTTAATCCGATTACGATAATCACCGGACCCACCACAACCGGAGGAAGTATATTCATTAACCAGCGCAATCCGACTTTTTGAATAATCAAAGCTACTATCCCATATATGAACCCTGCTGCAAAACAGCCGATCATTGCCGCTTCCGGACCTCCTAGAGCCTTAGCTGCTATGATTGGCGTAATGAAAGCGAAAGATGAACCGAGATAAGCTGGTATCTTACCTTTGGTTATCAATAAGTATGAAAGTGTACCCAATCCGCTTGAAACCAATGCTACCGCCGGGCTTAATCCTACCAAGAATGGCACCAGCACCGTTGCACCGAACATGGCGAACAAATGCTGGATGCTTAACGTTATCCACTGGCCAGCCTTTGGCACGTCTTCGACATCCAGTACGATGTCCCTTTTAGTTTCTTCCATTTCCGTATCCCCCTCATGAAAATCCCATCAAAACTGCAAAAACCCTCTTTGCAATATACAAAGAGGGTTTCTCAGAAGGCAAATGTCCATGCGTAGACACAGCTCTCCCGATTGACTCCCCTTTGCCAGCCTCTCTGGACTGTCTTTAAAAGGGTAATATGAAATTTTCATGTTGTTTAGTTTTCTAATATAGTAACTTGATCTACTTCATCTACTTCTGTTAAAGTAACCGTAATTTTTTCAGATTGGGAAGTCGGAACGTTTTTACCGACAAAATCCGCGCGAATCGGCAATTCCCTATGCCCCCTGTCTACTAATACGGCGAGCTGGATTTGCGAAGGTCTTCCCAAATCCACCAGAGCATCCATTGCCGCTCTAACGGTTCTGCCTGTGAAAAGAACATCATCCACTAAAATCACTTTCTTGTCAGTGATGTTGACCGGAATGTCCGAGCCTTTTACGATGGGTTCCCCATCATTGGTCTTTTTCGAAAGATCATCACGATAAAGTGTAATATCCAGTTCACCAAGTTCTATTTCCTTGCCTTCTATTTGATTGATGCGCTTTGCAAGTCGGTCAGCGAGGAAAATCCCGCGAGTACGTATCCCGATTAAGACGCAATCCTCAATACCCTTATTTTTCTCAATAATTTCATGGGCAATTCTCGTCAAGGCTCTGCTAATGGCCTGCTCATCAAGTACTATGGCTTTCTCATTCAACACGTCGGCCACCCCGATTCCTTTTTTCTGATAGTCAATTTCAACAAAAAATCCTCATGCCAAGAAGGCATGAGGATTTACTCGCCATGGGCATGGTTATCCCACTTTGCGTATCCGTTTCCTTCTCAGTCTCTCTGAACTGTGTTAAAGGTTCTTATTAAGTTGTTATTATAATATATCAAAAAAAAGAATTTGTCAATCCTTACTTCTACGTAATTGATTAATTAGATTTTCAAACTCTTCCGGAATCGGAGCTTCGAATTCCATATACTCATTTGTACGTGGATGGATGAAACCTAGAAGACCCGCGTGCAACGCTTGTCCATCTAATTTCAGTGTCTTTTTCGGACCATATTTCGGATCTCCCGCCAGCGGGAAGCTAATGTATTTCATGTGAACACGGATTTGATGTGTTCTTCCTGTTTCAAGCTGGCATTCCACCAAAGTGAAAGCTTTGAAGCGTTCGATGACACGGAAATGCGTGACAGCATTTTTGGAATTCGAATCTGTGACAGTCATGCTTTGGCGATCCTTTTTATCGCGGCCAATCGGTGCATCGATCGTTCCGAAGTCATGAGGGATCACACCATGAACTACAGCTTGATACTTACGGGTAACCGTTTTGTCAACAAGCTGCTGTACCAGTTTCTCATGTGCCATATCATTTTTGGCAACCATCAATAAACCTGATGTATCTTTGTCGATCCGATGGACGATTCCAGGCCGCATGACTCCATTAATTCCAGAAAGGTCCTTGCAGTGAGCCATCAATCCATTTACAAGCGTGCCAGATACATGTCCCGGTGCCGGATGGACGACCATGCCGCTCGGTTTATTAACAACCAGTACATCTTTATCTTCATAATAGATATCCAAATCCATTTCCTCTGCTACCGCATCCAATTCCTCAAGTTCAGGAATCGTCACTTCGATTGTATCGCCAGGAATAGCTTTGTAATTCGTCTTTATCGCCGTGCCATTTACCAAAACATGATCATCCTTAATCCATTGCTGGACCTGAGTACGTGACCATTCCTCATTCAAAGTGGAAAGGGCCTTATCAATCCTAACTCCTTTTAGTGTTTCATCGATGCTGTATAACCTTTTATCCATTATCTTTCTCCTTAGCGTTTTTTTCTTCTAAAAACATATGAATCACGAGCAGTCCGACACCAATTGAAAGCGCAGCATCAGCAACATTAAATACCGGGAAACTGTAGCTGAAAATATAGGCATGAACGAAATCCACTACTTCCTGACGAGCAACACGATCGATGAAATTACCAATCGCACCGCCTAGCATGAGAGCAAGTGCAACTCCAAGCAAAATGCTTCCCTTCGCCATTTTCTGAATATAATAGACAAGTCCAATAATGACAGCGATGGTGATGATGTAGAAAAACCACATTTGACCTTGTAGAATTCCCCATGCTGCCCCACGATTACGATGCGAGGTGATATATAGAAGGTTTTCAATAATTTCAATGCTTTCTCCGTACTCCATTTTTTTCACAATCATCCATTTTGTCAGCTGATCGAGAGCTATGACCAAAAGGGCAATCAAATAATAAAACACATTTTTTCCCCCAAACTAATCAAATCTTCACTTTTGAATTGTAGCATAAACTAGAAATAATGACTAATCCGAAAAGCATTAGTCTGCTAACTGTACCTGAAGGATATCGGGAAGATTGGATAAAGGTAAAATTCCCTATTGCGGTTTTAGTTTCATTCCCACAAAAAAAGCCGGCCCTTTATAAAAGGACCGGTTTTTTTGCGGGTATTATTGATTCACGTAATGCTCTTTCACGACTGTAGCACAACGCGGGCAAAGTGTTGGATGTTCTTCCACTTGACCTACTTCCTTCGAAACATTCCAGCAACGTTCACACGTTTCACCTTCTGCTTTTGTAACAAGGATCGCTATATCCTCAAGTTTAACCGCCTCTGCTGGGGCATTTGCCACATCGCCAGCGATTTCGAATTCGGATACGATGAATAGCTGTTCAAAGCTTTCCTTGATGCCATCAAGCAGATTCTTCGTTTCTTCATTCACATATACCATCACTTTAGCGTTCAGTGATTTTCCGATGACCTTCTTGTTACGGGCTTCTTCTAATGCTTTCAGAACATTATCACGGACATCCATGAACGCTGTCCATTTTTCTTCAGTGACTTCAGCATCATCAACTGGAATTTCTTCAGGCATCAATGTCAACTGTACACTTTCTTCCGTTACACCCGGAATGAACGCCCATACTTCATCAGCTGTATGAGAGAGGATCGGTGACACCAATTTGGTTAAGCTGACCAATGATTCGTAAAGGACCGTTTGAATGGCCAAACGCTCTTTACCATTCGGAGCCTCACAATAAAGAATGTCTTTTGCATAATCAAGGTAGAACGAACTTAAATCCTGTGTACAGAAATTATTGACCATATTATAAATTGTAGCAAACTCATAATTTTCATAACTTAGCTTCGACTGTTTGATCAGTTTATTCAATTTAACAAGCATGTATCGATCGACTTCAGGCAATTCTTGGACTGCCACTTTATCGGTTTTTGGATTGAATCCATCCAAGTTCCCTAACAGGAAGCGGAATGTATTACGGATTTTTCGGTAAACTTCCGAAACTTGTTTTAAAATAGGATCGGAAACCCTGACATCCGATTGGTAATCCACCGAAGCTACCCAAAGGCGTAAGATATCAGCACCAAGTTGGTTCATGACCTTGGATGGCAGTACAACGTTCCCGATCGACTTACTCATTTTACGGCCTTCGCCATCCAATGCAAAACCGTGGCTAAGTACACCTTTATATGGTGCTTTGCCTGTAACTGCAACACTTGTTGAAAGCGATGAGTTAAACCAGCCGCGATATTGATCGGACCCTTCTAAATAAAGGTCAGCAGGCCGTTGCAAGTCGTCTCTCTCTTCAAGTACCGCTTGATGAGAAGAACCGGAATCGAACCAAACGTCCATGATATCCGTTTCTTTCGTGAAGATACCATTCGGGCTGCCTTCATGTATATAGCCATCAGGCAGAAGATCTTTCGCATCACGCTCAAACCAGATATTTGAACCGTGTTCGCGGAATAGCTTTGAAATATGGTTGATTGTTTCATCCGTAATGATCGGCTCGCCATTTTCTGCATAAAACACTGGAATTGGCACTCCCCAAGCGCGTTGGCGGGAAATGCACCAATCCCCGCGGTCACGGACCATATTGAATAGGCGCGTTTCGCCCCAAGCCGGTACCCATTTGGTTTCTTCAATTGCTTCCAGTAGTTCATTGCGGAAGTCTTTGATTGACGCAAACCATTGTGCTGTTGCACGGAAGATCGTTGGCTTCTTCGTCCGCCAGTCATGTGGGTAAGAGTGTGTAATGAACGTCAAGTTCAATAACGCGCCTACTTCAGTTAATTTTTCAGTAATAGGTTTATTCGCTTGATCATAAAATAATCCGGCAAATTCCCCTGCCTCTTCCGTCATGACTCCTTTTTCATCTACAGGACAAAGTACGTCCAAGCCATATTTTTGCCCAACGATAAAGTCATCTTCACCATGGCCAGGCGCAGTATGAACACAACCCGTTCCAGCTTCAGTCGTTACGTGTTCACCTAACATCACTAAAGATTCACGGTCATAAAGTGGATGTTTGGCAACAGCACGGTCCAACTCGCTTCCTTTTACTGTATTCAGGATAGACGGGTTTTCCCAGCCTAATGTTTCCGTAACCGACTCAAGCAGTGCCTCAGCAAGTAAGAATTTTTCATTTTCGACAGCCACTACTACGTAATTTAATTGCGGATGCAATGAAATACCAAGATTAGCAGGAATCGTCCATGGAGTTGTCGTCCAGATGATGATTTTGACGCCCTCTTCGATTACACCTTTGCCATCTGTGACTTCAAAAGCAACATAGATGGATGCAGAACGTTTGTCTTGATATTCAATTTCTGCTTCGGCAAGAGCTGATTCACTTGACGGGGACCAATAAACAGGTTTTTTCCCTTTATAAATATAGCCTTTTTTCGCCATTTCACCGAATACCTTGATTTGCTGCGCTTCATATTCAGGCTTTAATGTGATATAAGGATTATCCCAATCACCACGGACCCCTATTCTCTTAAACTGCTCACGTTGATTGTTAATCTGACCATAAGCATACTCTTCACAAAGCTTTCTGAATTCGGCAACGCTCATTTCTTTCCGTTTCACGCCTTTTTTTGTCAATGCCGTTTCGATCGGAAGCCCATGCGTATCCCAGCCAGGTACATACGGTGCTTGAAAACCGCTCATTGATTTAAATCGGACAATGAAATCCTTTAAAACCTTGTTCATTGCATGGCCCATATGGATATCGCCGTTTGCATACGGAGGTCCATCATGCAAAATGAATAAAGGACGCCCTTCCGTTTGTTCTTGCACTTTTTTATAGATGTTCATTTCATTCCATTTTTCTTGGATTTCCGGTTCACGTTTCGGCAAATTCCCCCGCATTGGAAATTCAGTTTTAGGCATCAATAAGGTATCTTTGTATTCCATCATAAAATCCTCCATCCGTCTTTACATAAATTCATTCGAACCGATGACTTGATATCCGGCCAAAATAAAAAGCCCTCTCATCCCTAAAAAAGGGACGAGAAAGCTTAGCTTCCCGCGGTACCACCCTGGCTAGAAAGATTCACAAAGTGAATCCAACCTCTCGAGCATTCGTAACGTGAATGAAACGCTTCATTTACTTACTGCAAAAGCAGGTTCAACTCAGAACTCAAGGGTGATCTTCAATATCTTCGCTTATTCCGGGCTTTCACCATCCCCGGTTCGCTAAAAATAAGTGTGTGAAGAATTTACTTTCCCTGTCATCGTCTAATTTCATAATGAATAGTATTGTTAAAAAATTATATGCGAAAAAAGTGTTCAAAGTCAAGGAATCGTTTAAATTTCCTCTTCCACTCTCTCATTTAATTCTATTTCAGTCGCATCAACTTCATAATCCAGAAGATGATCCCAATCGTCATTGTCCAGCAAATCGAGCTGTGCACCGACAAGCATTTTGAAACGCGTCCGGAATACTTTGGATTGCTTTTTCAAATCCTCAATATCCATCGCTATTTTCCTTGCTTTCACGAGTGACTCATTGACGATCCTGTCCGCGTTTTTCTCTGCTTCCTTTATGATCAGTTTCGCTTCTTTTTGGGCATTGCGCCTTAATTCTTCGGCTGCTTCCTGAGCGACAATAATCGACTTGTTAAGTGTACCCTCAATTGTCGTAAAATGTCCCAAACGATCAAAAGTCTCGTTCAGTTTATCTTCAAGTTCTTTCTTCTCCCTCAAAATCAGTTCATAATCCTTAATGACCTGGTCGAGAAATTCATTAACTTCATCTTCATCATACCCACGAAATACTTTGTTAAATTCCTTGTTATGTATATCTATCGGGGTTAAGGGCATTACGGCACCTCCAGAACGGTTTCTACTCTAGTATGTTAAAACTCTATATTCGACAATAAATTTATAAATCCTGCTTTTTATTGAATTATTTTTGTCTGCCTAACGAGATTCTCCACTTATCCTTCTTGGTTTTTCCATCGATTGAAGCTATTTTACATCTGCCAAAACCTCTGATGGAAAGTGTATCACCTTCACGGCATTCTTCCGAGACGTTTTCCGTTTGCTTGAAATTCACCTTTACTTTACCTGACGCTATCAAGGCCTGCGTTTTTTGACGGGACATGTTCAGGACGGACGAAAGTACACTGTCAATCCTAAGAGAACTGACGGTGGTTACTTGCTCTTCCCATTTTTCTTTAATTTGGACGATATCCTCGATTGGAAGCCGTCTGATGGAAACAGAAGCATTGCCTATCTTCTCCAGATTCCCTGTGAGATACGAATCCATCTCCTCGGCAGCTATAAACTGAGTGTGCTCCTCCGTCACTATTATATCACCAAATTTTTCACGTTTTACCCCAAGTGACATTAAGGTTCCAAGTATTTGCCTATGTTCAAGCGTAACAAACTTTTTTGGATAGGAGATATCGTATAAGGAGATATTGAAATCCGATGGTTCAGGAGAATAATAATCAGGGTAAATGAGCGCACGTTTTCGCTCTACGAAATCGCCCCCGCCATTGAATTGCAGTTTCGCATCCGGATCATTCCCCAATAAGGAAGTAAGGATTTCCTGCTGACGCGGATCAAGAAAATCAGATAGTTTCGGAGCGTAGGAATTTTTAACCTGATCGATCCAATTCATAGCCTGGTCAATAAAATCTTTTTCCTCCGGCCTGAAATGCTGATAAATACTCATGATTGAATAAATGCTCCTTAGTTATCAAATTAATGAACGATCATAAGAAATTGATTAAACGCCTCTGCGTTGCTACTACACAGCGGAGAATCTTCCGACTGTGTAGTAAGATCATGTCAGGTTAGTTGTTGATCATCCTATTAAAGTCTGTAAGTAATAGATTCCATAACCGCTGGCAAAATTAAGTACCAGCAAAGCCACAAGAGGTGAAAGATCGATCATGCCAAGTGGCGGGATGAACTTTCTGAACGGTTCTAAATACGGTTCGCAAATCTTTTCCAGAAATTGACCGATCGATGTCTCCCTTGCATTAGGGAACCATGACATCAATATGTAACCGATTAATGCCATTGAATAAATTTCAATTAAATAATATAAACCCTGAAGCACTAAACCCATTAACCATTACCACCTCGCTTCTTCGTACTCCTCTTCGGCGGCGAAGCCGGTAATATTACCGGAAACATCGACGTTGTCCGGGGTACATAAGAATATATCTGTTCCGATTTTTTGGATATCCCCGCTGATTGCATAAACAGTCCCACTTAGAAAATCAATGATTCGCTTTCCTTGGTCATGCTGGATCCGTTGAAGGTTCACGACTACAGCACGCCTGTTTTTTAAATGGTCGGCTACCTCCTGGGCTTCTGCATAAGCTCGGGGCTCCAATAATACTACTTTAGAAGATTTCTGTACGCTTTGCAAACTTACGATATTCTGATTGGCATGATTCCCTGCAGAAGCGGACTGATGCTGTTTAGCTGACTTCACGACTTTTGGTTCAGCCTCCTCTTCTTCCATCACTTCATCCTTGTACTCATACTCATCATCCAGCGCGAAATAAGATTTAAATTTTGATACGAACGACATCTATAGGGTACCTCCTTAAAATTATTCGCCTACAAGTGCTGTACCAATCCTGATCATTGTAGCGCCTTCTTCAATGGCAATCATGAAGTCATTGGACATCCCCATGGACAATTCAGTACAGGGGGCATGCTTCAACTCTAAATTTTGTATTTCAACCTGGATGCCTTTCAGTTTTCGGAAGCATTCCCGCAAAACCTGTTCATCATCGGTCAGTGGAGCCATTGTCATCAATCCTGCAACATTCACCTTATCAAACTTGGATAATCCTTTGATGAAATCCATCGTCTCCTCAGGACCCAGGCCATGTTTTGATTCCTCACCAGAAACATTCACCTGCACTAAACAGTTTATCGGCTCATCTGCACGTTTTTGAATTTCTTCTGCCAAAGAAATGCGATCCAATGAATGGATATACGAAATTTTATCGATGACATTCTTTACTTTGCGTGTTTGCATGGAACCGATATAATGCCAGTTTGGCTTGTCCTTCAGCACTTCATATTTAGTCAAAAGCCCTTCGTCACGGTTTTCACCTAAATCAAGTATTCCCGCTTCCAATGCTTCATTCGCTCTCTCGACCGAAACATATTTCGTCACCGCGATCAACTTTATCGCTTCACGGTCCCTTCCGCTATTCTCACATGCTCTATTTATCTTTTCTTCGATGTTTTTTAAATTGTCCACTACTTTCACTGTTACTCTAAATCCTCCTTCCAACCGATAAAACTCATCAACCTGCCTGTCTTCCCGTTATCACGGCGATGTGAAAAAAACAATTCATGATCACAGCTGGTACAGTATGATGTAACGTCGATCTGACTTTTTGGAATTCCTGATTTTTGAAGAATCAATGCATTAAGTTGCTTAAGGTCTAACTGATATTGTCCTTCACTGATTAAATTATAGGGCTTTTCGTCAATATCTACCAGCATATTCTGCACTAAATCCATGACATAATCATCAACTACATAGCACTTCGAACAAATCGACGGTCCAATAACAGCAAATATCTCACTAGCTTTTATACCCTCACTCAGCCATGCCTCAACCATTTTTCGTGCAATTCCATTAACCGTACCCTTCCAGCCGGCATGTGCCACCCCAATCATACCATGTGCCGGAGCAAGAAAGTATAAGGGCACGCAGTCTGCATAGCAAAGGGTCAATAGAGCGTTTTGGTCCTTCGTATAGAATCCGTCAGTCGCTTTAAAGGCTGAATCATAATCCGTAGCACCTCTCCCGCCATCGCGGCTGGTAACTTGATGGATTTTCGTTTCATGTGTCTGCTCGGCACCTATCCATTCATTAAGCGGAAACGTCAGCTTATCAGCTATAATCCTGCGGTTTCCCTGGACATCTTCAAGTTTATCACCGACATGAAAACCGGTATTCAATGATTGAAAATCACCTGTACTGACTCCCCCATTTTTTGTGGTGAAGCCCGCTACGAGCTGGAGATTTTTTTGTCTCCAGCTGTCAATGAGCATATATTGATCTTTGATTAAAACAAATGGCTCTTTCATGCTATAAACCTCTTTATTTTTAGTCTAGTGTATCATATATTTGGACCACGCACCTTTAAAACCGTTCATCTTTCACTTCTGCTTGAAAAACAGTCTGATGCTCAACAAGGATGACATCTGCACCGATTTTTTTTATTTTACGCCATGGGATCACAATATCCTGTTCCCTGCCAAAAAAACCCATCAATCTAGTTCCATTAGAAACGATGATGGCCTCTATTTTCCCCGTGGCCGTATTGATTTCAAGATCTGACATATTACCTAATTTCTTGCCATCCGCTATATTGACGATATCCTTAATTTGAAATTCGGAAATCCTGGTCACATCACTCAGCTCCTCAAAATTTCATCATAGATGAAGGTCCTATTCCTATGTATATGACATGATGCGCTCAAGGATGAAGAATACGATAAATAAACGTCCATTCGATCATGATCCCTTCCGGAAGAGATTTTCAACAAAATAAAAAAGCCGCTATGGATAAGTAGCGTTAAGCGGGTATTGACATTTTTGCCCTACCCGCTTCAGCTAACTTTTCTCATGCTCAGCTTCTACTGTTGGATATTTTTATTCATTTGTTTGATTGCCGCTTTTTCCAATCGGGAGACCTGTGCTTGTGAAATGCCGATTTCCTCGGCTACCTCCATTTGCGTCTTCCCTTGGAAAAACCGTTTGCGAAGGATCATTTTTTCCCGGTCATTCAACCGTCTCATGCCTTCATTTATAGCTATTTCATCAATCCAGGTACTATCTTTATTTTTTTCATCACTCAGTTGGTCGAGTACATAAATCGGATCCCCGCCATCATTATAAATCGGTTCAAAAAGTGAAACTGGATCTTGTATAGCATCTAGTGCAAAAACAATTTCTTCATGAGGCACTTCCAACACCTTGGCGATTTCTTCAGCTGTCGGCTCACGAAGGGTCTGGCTTATGAGCTTTTCTTTTACCTGCAAAGCTTTGTAAGCGATGTCTCTTAAAGAACGGGATACCCGAATCGGATTATTGTCACGAAGATATCTTCTGATTTCTCCAATAATCATCGGAACAGCATACGTTGAAAACTTAACATTTTGACCTAGGTCAAAGTTATCTATCGACTTCATCAACCCTATACAGCCTACCTGAAATAGATCATCTACATACTCTCCCCGATTGTTGAAGCGTTGAATGACGCTTAGAACGAGTCGAAGATTCCCGTTTACCAGTTTCTCTCTTGCTGAAATATCGCCATCTTGCAGTTCTTTAAAGAGTTTTCTCATTTCTTCATTCTTTAAAACCGGTAATTTTGATGTATCCACACCGCAGATTTCAACCTTATTACGAGACAAAATTATTCCCTCCTCACAGGAGCGCTGTACAAAAAACAGTATTTCCGCGGGAGGAAAAAATATGCACATGGCTAGAACAGAAAATCCCCATTATTTTTCAATATAGGTATCAAAGTATTGATTTGATTGACATTTAAGCACTTTATTTTTTTACACCATTTTATTAAATTCTTTACGAAGCCTCTTAATAATCCTTTTTTCCAAACGTGAAATGTAAGATTGGGAAATCCCCAGCATGTCGGCAACATCCTTTTGGGTTTTTTCTTCTCCGCCTGCAAGCCCAAAACGGAGTTCCATTATCTGTTTTTCACGTTCGGATAACTGTGTAAGTGCTTTTGTCAGCAGCTTACGGTCAACATTTGCCTCAAGGTCTTTCGTGATAATGTCATCGTCCGTTCCAAGTACATCGGATAACAGAAGTTCATTTCCATCCCAATCAATATTCAGGGGTTCATCAAAAGAAACTTCAGAACGGATTTTGTTATTTCTGCGTAAATACATTAATATTTCATTCTCGATGCATCTCGAAGCATATGTAGCGAGTTTTATTTTCTTCTCAGGATTGAATGTATTCACAGCTTTGATCAAACCTATGGTTCCAATGCTGATTAAATCCTCAATATTGATGCCAGTATTTTCGAATTTCCTGGCAATATAAACCACCAGCCTTAAATTACGTTCAATCAAGATCGAACGTGCAGCTTCATCGCCATTGGGTAATTTATTGATCAGTATTGCCTCTTCTTCCTTCGAAAGGGGCGGGGGCAGTGCCTCACTCCCTCCTATATAAAATATTTCGTCCGTTTTCAATCCGAGCTTGAACAATAGTTTGTACCAAAAATAAGTGAGCCGAAGAATGAATTTCTTCAAAATAATTCTCCCTTCTAATAAACGGATTATGGGTCAAATTAAAGAGTGAATTGATGGTTCAGGAGGCATTTTGCACCGGTATCCCGGTTAACATTTTCGGGTGAACGATAGATTGATAGCTATTGTCGGGAGAGAGTTGCTGAAAGGTAAACGAAACGAGACCCTGCTTGACATGAAATTCTTTTTCTCCTTTAATGATTTTAATGTAATCCGGTTTGATTGCGGTTAACAGCTGATGTTCATGGCCCACGACTTTATAAGGGATGACACGCATTCTTCCTGTCCATGAATATTCTGGCTGCGTTTCCTGACTTATCAGGTTATCAGGATTTTTAAAGAGCTCTAGCATATCGTCCGGAATTCCTGCTTCCCCTCCTGAAAGAGAGATGATCATGACCGGGGAGCGTGTAATCGGATCATATAGTTGATTGCCGCTATCCACCAATCCATGAAATTTTCCTTCAAAGTCAGAGATTTTAACCGAGACCGAAACCATTTGCTCATGAGTAAGCTTGGTCATCTCCATCCCTTCTAGTGTTCGCTTGGAAAATTGCCATGCGAGCGGGAACCCGATCATTACGAATATCCAGCTGACAGGGTCGCCAAAACGGTTGATTCCTGCATATTGACCAGGGTCCTTGGACACGATTTGGAATTCAAATAAGTAGTGAAGTCCCAGAAGGATACCTCCCGATAAAAACGTCACGAAATATAAAGTGGCCACCGATTTCATGAAAAGCTTCAACCTATTAAACCCAAAGGTTGCCAGCACCATGACAAGGGATACTAAAATCTTCATGTACACTCGGTCGGCAATTGCATAAAAAGGAGTGAATGCCAATACGATAATGAAGGAACCAATCAATCCGCCGATGCATACCCGCCAAAGAGCTACCCTTCGTTTAAGAATGATTGCGGTCCAATATAAAAGGAGGCAGTCAAATAACCAATTCAACAACCAGATCACATCTAAATATAAAGTCAAACACCCTCCCCTCCCTTTATTAACAAACCTTCCACTAGCAAAAAGTATAGCGTACCTGCCCTTAGAAAGTGTGTCACTTTTTGTACTGAAAACTTAAGAGTTTTTCAGTCATTTTTACCCTTTTTGTAGAAAAACAGCCATTGATATTTTCAATACCGTCTTAGAGACTATCCTGCTCCCTTTTACTTCTGTCGATTTATGTTATAAAAGTTTAATAATTTATTGCTCTTCATCTTTTTACATTAATGAATAAAAGTGAACAAATGATGTGGACTCCCTTCTGCCAAGGCATTCCACCCTGTACAATTCCATCTTCCAGCTCACAGGATATCCAGAAAGTATCATGGATCCAATAATGCAGATTTCATTCATCACTTCGGTCCGGTCCGAGTGAAACGCCCCATTATTATAAGGTCAATTGACACCAATTGCTTTTAAGAGTTCACATTATTAACGACAAAAAACCGTCCCCAAATGGGAACGGCATATGACGTCGGTATTAACGGCGTCTATTACGGTTACGGAGGAAGGTTGGAATATCCAAGGCCTCATCACCTTGATTGGCATTACGTGCAGGCTGTTCATTGACTTCTTCTCTCTTCACTTCACGCTTCACGTTTGGCTGTGGCGTTTGTTGTGTCTGAGGTCTTGATTGCTGCTGTTGTCCGAGTGTTGGACGTCCAGTAGGCCGTATTGAAGCTTCAACCTCGTTAAAACCTGTTGCAATTACCGTAACGACGATTTCATCTTTAAGGTTTTCATTGATAACCGAACCAAAAATCATGTTTACGTCTTGATCGGATGCAGTAGCCACGATATCGGCCGCTTCCTGGACTTCAAAAAGACTTAGGTTCGTGCCACCTGTAATATTCATCAGTACGCCTTGGGCACCATCAATCGATGTTTCAAGCAACGGACTGGAAATGGCTTTTTTCGCCGCTTCCGCCGCACGGTTTTCCCCTGAGGAAATCCCGATTCCCATAAGTGCGGAACCTTTGTTGGACATGATTGTCTTCACATCGGCAAAGTCCAAGTTAATAAGACCTGGAACAGCAATTAAATCTGAAATCCCTTGTACACCTTGGCGAAGTACATTATCGGCTTCACGGAATGCTTCAAGCATCGGCGTGCTTTTATCGACGATTTCAAGGAGGCGGTCGTTCGGAATGACGATCAGTGTATCAACCGACTCCTTCATGGATGAAATCCCGCCTTGTGCCTGTGTTGCACGTTTTCGGCCTTCGAAAGTAAACGGACGTGTAACTACACCCACTGTAAGAGCCCCTAGATCTTTAGCGATGCCCGCTATGACAGGAGCAGCCCCTGTTCCCGTACCGCCGCCCATTCCAGCCGTTACGAAAACCATATCGGCACCTTTAAGCGCTTCTTCAATCTGCTCTTTGCTTTCTTCGGCAGCTTTTTTTCCTACTTCGGGATTGGCACCTGCTCCCAAACCACGAGTAAGTTTCCCACCGATTTGCATTTTGATTTCTGCTTTAGATAGATTAAGAGCCTGTGCGTCAGTATTGACAGAAATAAACTCAACACCCTGTACACCATGCTCGATCATTCTGTTTACTGCATTGTTTCCGCCGCCGCCAACACCTATTACTTTTATCGTTGCTAATTGTTCTAGATTAGAATCAAACTCCAACATGACAATCCTCCTATTTTGACGAAATTCCCGATTCTTAATGATTGTTATTCAAAAAAGTAACCCAGGATTTTTTTGAATTTAGATTCACCTTTTTCACCTTGTTTTTTAGCCGTGTTCTCTTTGTTTTTCTGAGAAACCTTCTGGCTGCGCTGGTCGTTATCTTCTTGAGCTTGTCCAGCTGCTACAGGAGTTTTATTAGCGGTGTTTTTTTGCATTCTCTCTTTCTTGCATGCGTGTTTAATCAAACCAACAGCTGTCGTGTATTGGGGTTCCCTGACACCGATGTAATTCGGTTCAGCTGTCCTTACTCGGTTTTGGAACACATATTGAGCTAGCTCCAGAACTCCCGGCATCTTGACGACGCCCCCGGTCAACACGAAACCACCAGGTATATCCTGGAAGCCAAGTCTCTTCAAATCATCTTGAATCAACTCGAATATTTCGGTCACCCGCGCTTCAATGATATCCGAAAGCATTAACTGGTTGCAGGTCTGCTGCTGATCGCTGCCGATGATCGGTATTTGGAATACTTCATCTTCAGACGCGTCATCATAAAAGGCATGTCCATGCTTTACTTTTATTTTCTCAGCTTCCTCCATCGTTGTCCTCAGAACGATGGAAAGGTCCTTCGTAAGTGTTTCCCCGCCTATAGGTATCACAGACGTATATTGTAAATAGCCTTGTTCGAAAATTGCGAGAGTCGTGGAACCACCGCCAATATCGACAAGTGCCACACCAAGTTCTTTTTCATCCTTGGATAAAACAAGGGAACCTGCGGCTAACGGCTGAAGGGCAATATCGGTTATTTCCAACCCTGCCCTTTCCACACAGCGCAGTGTGTTATGTAAAATTGTCCGAAGACCTGTGATTAAAATCCCCCTCATTTCCAACCGGACACCTATCATGCCCCTTGGATCACTGATTTCATCAAGTTCATCAACTTTGTAGTGAATCGGCACCACGTCGATGATTTCCCTGTCGGATGGTATCGTTATTAACTCCGCTGCTTCCCTAACACGGAAAACGTCATGCTCGGTAATCTCTTTATTGTCACTGGATACCGCTACTACCCCATGACACGGCTGAAGCGTCACGTGATTTCCGCTTATGCCGACGATTACCTTCTTTATCTCCATCCCTATCATCCGTTCTGCTTGCTCTATAGCCTTTTGAATGGATTGGACGGTTTCATCTATACCGACGATCGAACCCTTTTTGAGCCCTTCTGATTTAACATTTCCTACGCCGATTATATTTAATGTGTCATTGACCATTTCCCCAATGATAACTTTTACACTGGATGTACCGATGTCAAGACTTACGTATATTTCGTTGCTGTTCATTCCATGGCACCTCCTTCAGTTTTATACATGTATTAGTAGAATAACATTTTTATATCGAAGTCTTATACATTATAGAATAACAGAACTGATTACAACAACTCGCGAATTTCATGGATATTCGGTTCATTTTATATTTCACGAACAAAACTCGTAGATTTCCCACTTTATGGTGCTTATTGTTCGTTTCTCAACGAGACTGATACACTTAATAAACTAGATACTGCCATAAACTATTCGTCATTTATAACTTAATTCCCTTTAAAATTATAGATTTTTTTTCTGCTTTTTCCGGGAAATGGACCATTTTTCAATTAGGATCCTTCTAATCAGGGCGATATTTTGAAAGAGCCTTACACCGAACACAAAGATTGCGGCTAAATATAAGTCTACACCAAGATGTACACCTAGAAAAGCCAAACCTGCGGCTAAAACAATATTAAAGAAGAATCCTGTTACAAATACAACTTCATCATAAAGATTTTGCAAATGAGCCCGTATGCCCCCAAATAAGGTATCAAAAGCAGCAAGTACGGCAATGGAAAGATAATTTGAATATTCATGGGGAATATCAAAATCCACCAAAAAGCCAAGGGTGATTCCAATTAATAACCCAAAAACCGGAAGCCACATTACGATTCCCCCCCATCCATAATGGGTTCCA
The DNA here is from genome assembly GCF_025175645.1 of Peribacillus aracenensis. Taxonomy (NCBI): domain Bacteria; kingdom Bacillati; phylum Bacillota; class Bacilli; order Caryophanales; family Bacillaceae; genus Peribacillus; species Peribacillus aracenensis. Next base: position 341,711 of record NZ_JANZMJ010000001.1, on the reverse strand, counting down.
TATGTTCCACATTAATAGCATTTTGGTAAGCCGGCAAAGTCAACTCACCGGAAGGTACATCGATCTGCACTTCAAAATTATCTATAAAGAAATCATCCATAAGTTCGGAACCTTCAATGCGTTGCTTCAGTTTCTTTGGATTATCGGTTATCGCCTTTATTTCGACCGGGTAATGAACAAGAGGATAACCGTCCATTTTCGGCTGCCCATTAATATCACGAATAACCGATGTTGATATATACCTTTGTCCTGAAATGGAAATTTCGTCAGCGCCATACCTATACATTTCATTAATGAGCCGTATGATCAAAACAGGTGAAATATAATCGACCTTCTCACCAAGTAGGATATCTGCTTTGATGGGCTGTATAGATACGATGACGCCATTACCTTTAATTTCGGTCAAACCTGCGTCTGTCTTTAATTCGGTCAGGGTGTCACGCAATACTTCTTCTTTACTCTCATTTTTCTTTGTTTCATAGGATGCTATTTTTCCCTCAAGCTTTCTGATACCCTCTATTAAATCCGCCTGGGTCTGCTGTTCTTTCAATAAATCACTTTTCAGCTCCCACATATCCCTTGTATCGGAAACGACAGGCTGATTCACCAAATTGAATTGAATAGCGAGCATGAAGCCAGCAATCAACGTAACCAAACTAAAAGAAAGCTTTTTTTTCATTTCCAGTTTCTCACCAATCTTTCATCGAATCCGGCGGTCTGATCACCCTCCAATAATTGGATCAAAAATGATATTCTTTTGCTTTTCCACTGTAAAGATAATATTCTCATTAACCAGCTGTTCCTTGATGCCACCGGGTAAGTCCAGTGAAGCACGCAGGACATCCGGGTCCCCAATCGCAGAAATGATGAAGGGAGCAGGATGTTGATGACCATCGATTGTAATCACAGGCCCATTACAGATTATGTATGAATCATGATTTAACCTTTGACCGTTAATCGCAACAGCCTCTGCACCTGATATGTATAGTTCATTGACGACCTTGAAGACATGCTGTTCATGGACGAGGTAATTATTAACATTGGCTTTTGAATCCATATCCGTACCATCTTCAAGAGTCACCTGCAGGCCTGAGCCTTTTACTTTCACTTTCCCGAGAAACATACGGTATTTTTCCGTATCCTTTGCCAAATTGAAAAAAAGCTGCTTTTCCTGCGCTAGGTCTTTTTCTATTTGGGATACATTTTCTTGCTTCTGAAGGAGTTCCTTCTGAAGTTCCCGGTTCTGCTTCTCTTGTTCGATCAGCTGTTGCCTGAGTTCATATTCCTGATCCCAGGCTTTGTCCTCCCCTGCACCCTTACCTTCTTTGGTCAGATTGTAAGAGAAGGCAATCATGAATCCGAGAACCACGCAAACCAGGGGTAAAATCACTCGTTTGCCATTAATTTTCCTCATTAGTGTCTTCCTTTTGTTCAGCGTCTTCATATGCCTTAAAATAAGAACCCACTTCCAGATCGATGACTCCCTTTACATTCGGATCCAACTGGCTGACAATTGATGGATAGTGAATCATTTTCTCGTATAAAGTCCGGCTTGTCGCACTTACTTCAAACCCATCGTTCATATACATGACGATATGGTAGACATCAGTTTTGGTTGGAGCGTAATGAATTTCTGAAATGGCATTCTGAATCTCGACAGGAAGCTTGTCCAGCTCTTCTAAAAGTAACTTTAATGCTTTACCCTCTTTGAAACCAATTAAAACAGGGGCAAATACTGGAATTTCGCCTGTTGCCAGCTCCTCTAAAACGGACCCGTTCTCCAAAATGGGTGCAATCTTCCCATTATTGGACAGATATGCCATCCTATTATGTTCCGAAACCGTAATTTTTATGGAATTAGGAAATATCGGAGTCACCTTAACGCTTTTTATTTCTTTATTTTTTTTGATATTGGCTGCAGCTTCCCCTGTATCAACCTTCCAGATGCTTCGATCCTTCTTCACCTTACTCAGTTTAATGATCTGTTTGGAAGTAATATAACGATTTCCCTCCACCTGCACGGATTTCACATAGCTTAACGGAGATAAGAAATATAGCACACAAGCAACCAGAATGAAGAAAAGGGAAAGCAAAAGAACAAGCCGCCTGTTTGCTTTGCTTTTTCTTAATTGTTTTAATTTCGGGATGCGGTCCTCAATGGAAACGATTTTCCCCTTTTCCATCCCCTTCACCTCTTCCTGAAAAAATGGATGGTTCTTGACAGTGCGAAATCAAGACAAACTCTATATTTGGTTATTAACAAACTTTAAAAGGTAACACATTATATCACAATATTTGGATATAATGAATCTATTATTTTCTGCCGATAATTTCCACTTCTGTTTCCATTTCAACTTCAAATTTATCAAACACAGTATCCTTCACATGCTGTATCAGCGCTTGAACATCCGCTGCGCTTCCATTACCTGTGTTAACGATAAAGTTCCCATGCATTGGTGAAATCTGAGCTCCGCCAATAGAATGTCCCTTCAGGCCTGCATTTTCGACCAATTTACCAGCATGGTGTGGAAGTGGGTTTCTAAATATGCTCCCGGCACATGGAAGATTATACGGCTGGGTATCTTTACGATAATTCTTGTTATTCTGCATTCTTTCAACGATTTCGGTTCTATCACCCTCTGTCAATTGAAAAATTGCTTCCAGTACGATACCAGGTCTTTTCTTCTGAAGCAGGGAAGTTCGATAAGAAAACTCCATTTCTTCTTTTGAAAGCCAAGCTAGGGTTCCATCATCAAATAGAACATGTGCCTCCTTGAGAATTTCACTCATATCGGAACCGTGTGCACCAGCGTTCATATAGACTGCTCCGCCGACTGAACCGGGAATCCCACTGGCAAATTCCAATCCTGCATATCCTTTTTTACTGATTTGTACGGACAGGCTGACAAGTGATACTCCAGCTCCTGCTTTTATCTCCGGCCCATTTATCTCGAGATGATCAAGTCCTTTACCCAATTTAAGCACGGCACCTTCAATTCCGCCATCACTGACAAGTAGGTTCGAGCCCCTGCCGATCACCGTCCATGGAATCTCATTTTCTTTGATGACCTTCATTGTTTTTTCTATATTTTCAATGGATGACGGCACGATGAATAAATCAGCCGGCCCCCCAATTTTCATAGTTGTATGATTTGCAAGCGGTTCCTGTTCAAGAACTTTGCCGATTTTCATTTCAGTTAATTGCTTTATCACATTATCCATGATAAACCTCCTTGTTGTTCCAAAAATTCCGAGTTATAATTTTCATTTCCTCTTCCATGAGGTCACTTATATGACAAGATTAATTACGCCTTTTTAGCAGAAAATGAGCAGAAGCAAGCCCCAGTACGGCCTAACCCTCTTATACTATAGTCTAAACAAAGACGTATTGCCAATATTTATTGTGGATTCCTCAACATTCATACATGGTAATATTTAAGCGGCATTTCATTTATTTCTAAATTTCGGCAAAGCACAATCCAAAATCATTTTCCTGCAAAGGTTTTCAACGTAAAAAAGGAAGCCCTGCGTTTAACAGAACTTCCCTTTAGCCAAACCCTATATTTCACTTATTTTCAGAACCTTGAATAACGGCTAATATTCAGGAGCACCCCAATCGCCATCAACATGAGCGTCAATGATGAACCGCCATAACTTAAGAGGGGCAAGGTGATACCCGTAACTGGCATCAAACCCGTTACCACACCTATATTGATCATCACTTGAATGGCGACCATTGCAATGATCCCCACCGCTACAAGGCTCCCATATAAATCAGGGGCACCAAGTGCGATCCGAATGCCCCGCCAAAGCATGAGCGCAAATAATAAAATGACCAGAGAACCCCCGATGAAGCCAAGTTCCTCGGAAAGTATGGCAAAGATGAAATCAGTCTGCGGTTCTGGTAAGTAGAAAAACTTTTGGCGGCTTTGCCCGAGTCCCAATCCGAACAATCCCCCGGGTCCGATTGCATAAAATGATTGAATCATTTGAAATCCACTGCCCAAAGGGTCTTCCCAAGGATCCAGAAAAGACGTGATCCTTTTTATCCGGTAAGGCGCTGATAAAATCAGACCGACAAAACCTGCTACCCCGATTAGCCCCAAGCCGACAAAATGACTGATTTTTGCCCCGGATATAAAAATCATAACGATGCACGTTCCAACCATCACCGTTCCCGTTCCAAGGTCCGGCTGTAACATGATCAATCCAAATGCCAAAAACACTAAACCCAAGGATGGAAGCATCCCTTTTTTAAAGGAGGTGATCAACTTTTGCCGTTCTGATAAAAACTTAGCTAAAAAAGCGATCATCGCCAGCTTCATGAACTCAGAGGGCTGCACCGAAAAGGCACCTACACCAATCCAGCTCCTCGAACCATTTCTCGCCATTCCTATACCTGGTACAAGCACAGCCAGTAACATAATGAAACAAATGATGATAAGGATTTTGGCCCATGTCCGCCACGTCCAGTAATCCACATTCATGATGAAAAACATGGCTATGACACCAACGCAGGCAAATAGCAACTGCCTTTTAGCAAAATAAAACGAATCATCAAATTTATATGTTGCCCAAATGGCACTCGCGCTGTAAACCATGATTAATCCAACAGTCAAAAGACTTAAGGTGACGATAATGAGAATGAGATCAGGATTCGATTTTTTTAATGGCACGGACATCCACCTCTAGGAAGTTTTTCGAGCCTGCGAATATAAAACATCAATGCTGATTGCTTGTCAGCACTTTAGTCAAAAAAAAAGCGATAACGGCTCATTATCGCTTTTTTCCATGGTGTCAACGTAGAAGCAAGTTAACTTCTCTCTGCGAAAGCTCTTACTTAAGTTTATGCACGGCCTCCATAAATATGTCTCCTCTTTGCTCAAAAGTTTTATATTGATCCCAGCTTGCGCAAGCCGGGGAGAGAAGAATGCAGTCGCCTTCATCTGAAAATTCAAATGCAGCAGGTACGGCCTTTTCTACATTATCGACACGTTTTATATTCGCTATTCCTAATTCTTTGGCTACCCGTTCAATTTTTTCTGCCGTTTCACCAAAAGTTATCACGGCTTTGACATTTTCCATCGCCGGTTTCAACTCATCAAATTCATTTCCGCGATCCAAACCGCCCGCCAATAAGATGACAGGTTCCGTAAAGGAAGTTAGCGCTTTGGATGCTGCTAGAATGTTCGTCGCTTTCGAATCATTATAAAATCTACGGTGATCGATCGTTGCCACAAACTGCAGACGGTGCTCCACACCATAAAATGTTTTCAGTACAGTCTGAATGGCTTCGTTAGCTACACCCTTCAGTTTGGCCGCTGAGATGGCCGCAAGCACATTTTCCAAATTGTGCTTACCAGGAAGGGCTATCTCAGAAACTTCAATGATTTTTTCTCCTCGGAAACTGACGGCACCATCTTCCACATAGGCTCCATTCTCATGTTTCACTTCAGCTGAAAAAGGAACAAGTTCAGCCTTGGTCTTTTTCGCCATGGACAAAACCAGATCTTGATCTGCATTAAAAATCATGAAATCTGAGGCTATTTGATTTTTCGTAATGGCAGCTTTTGCTTCGACATATTCCTGTTTGGAACTGTGATAATCCAAATGTGCATCATACAAATTTGTCACGATTGAGATTTCAGGACGAAATTCGTCTATTCCCATTAACTGAAACGATGATAATTCAATGACGATCGAATCATCGGGTTTTGCATTTTCAGCAACACCAGAAGCCACTGTCCCGATATTACCGGCAACCAGCGGGGATTTTTCACCGGTCTTCAACATTTCGTATATCAATGTTGTCGTGGTCGTTTTCCCATTTGTACCAGTGATTCCTATGAAAGGTGCCTCACTTATCTGATAGGCCAGTTCAACTTCCGTGATAACAGGGATCCCTTTTTCCAATGCCCCTTTTACGATAGGGTTCCGATAGGGGATTCCCGGGTTTTTCACGATCAGCTCGAAACCCTCATCAAGAAGCTCGATCGGATGACTGCCGCAGATGACTTTGATTCCCTGTTCAAGAAGTCCTTGAGCCTCAGGATTTTCCGATAATGGCTTCATGTCATTAACCGTCACGAAAGCACCTAATTTATGTAGAAGCGAAGCTGCAATCACTCCGCTTTTTGCCAACCCCAATACTAATATCTTTTTCTCTGAATACTTTGCAGTCTCTTTCAATTATATCCACACCTCTAAATAGATTCCGAGTACCGCACACAGCAGCCCCACTGTCCAGAAAGTCACGACGACGCGCCATTCCGACCAGCCGGAAAGCTCATAATGGTGATGAAGCGGACTCATTTTAAAAATACGTTTACCAGTCGTCTTAAAAGATCCTACCTGCAGGATGACCGAGAGCGTCTCAATCACGAAGACTCCGCCGATGATCACCAGGAGGATTTCAAGCTTCGTTAACAAGGCGATGGTTGCGATCGCCCCCCCAAGGGCCAAGGAACCCGTATCCCCCATGAAAACCTTTGCTGGATGTGCATTGAATACCAAGAATCCGAGTACTGCACCGACAACCGCCACTGAAAAAATAGCGACATCATATTGTGACTGACTCCAGGCCAAAATGGCAAAAGCACCAAAGGCAATGGCAGATGTTCCTGAGACAAGTCCATCAAGCCCATCCGTCAAATTGACGGCATTCGAAAAACCTACGAGCCAGAAAATAACGATAAACAGATAAAACCAGCCAAAATCAAAAGCAAAGTCAGTACCTGGAATCGTCAATTCTGGATTAAAACGGTCTGTCTGCTTAAAAACGAAGTAAAAGATGACAGAAATCACAATTTGTCCAAGCAGTTTTTGCTTGGAAGTCAATCCTAGGTTTCGCTTCATGACCACTTTGATGAAATCATCCAGGAAACCTAATAAACCAAAACCTAAAGTAACGAATAATAATAAATACGTTTCGGTTGAAGGTGACGAAAATTTCAAAGTCATGACTAGTGTAGCGATGGTGACAGATAATAATATGACCAAACCGCCCATGGTGGGTGTGCCGGTTTTCTTCAGATGCGATTGTGGGCCTTCTTCCCTAATACTTTGCCCGAATTTCAATCTTCTTAAAAACGGGATGAAAATCGGCGAAAGAAGAACGGTTACTAAAAACGCCACCAAAATCGTATAAAAAATCACTTGTTCCAACATTCCTTACTCCCTCATTCCTAACACAATTCAAATATAAAAATCTGCTTGATGTCTTTTCTTATGGCTGTTTTCGCATACTTTGTTGCTATTTACCATGTTAAGCGGTGTGGTTGATTTCCCTCCAGATGCTCGCTTTCCGCGGGGCGGGCGGTAAGCCTCCTCGGCGTAAACGCCTGTGGGGTCTCACCTGTCCCGCTGCTCCCGCAGGAGTCTCGCACTTGCGCTCTATCAACCTTAAATCGTTTAGTTTTTAAAAACAACAATCTTTACGAAAAGAGCCTTTCTTATTTTTCGCAAAGGCAATTTCAGCTTTGGTTCAAATTGAACCCAGACGACTTTGAATCGCCTTTTCCGCTTCTTCACGGTCATCGAAGTGAAGCACTTCGTCACCGACCAATTGATAGGTTTCATGACCTTTTCCGGCTATTAATATAACGTCGCCCTCTTCCGCCTTGGTAACAGCGTAAGCTATCGCCTGCCTGCGATCTTCAATAACGGTATATTCTTTGCCTGCTACACCAGCTTCCATATCCCGGAGGATCTGGGCAGCATCTTCACTGCGCGGATTATCCGAAGTGAAAATCGGGTCAGTCGCCAAGCTGCATGCAATTTCGGCCATGATGGGACGCTTTGTCTTGTCGCGGTCCCCGCCGCAGCCCACTATCACGAAAATTTTCTTTCTGGCAAACTCGCCAACAGTCTTTAGAACATTTTCTAAACTGTCCGGAGTATGGGCATAGTCAACAATGACAGCGAAGTTCTGATTCGCTGTAATGAGCTCAAAACGGCCTGCTACACCTTTTATATCCTCGATGGATCTAATTGTCTCATCTAGATCGTTACCGGCGCACAAAGCAGCTGAGATTGCTGAGAGCACATTATAAACACTGAACTTACCAATTAGCTTCAGCTGAATGTAACGCTCTTCTTTGCCTGCTGTCAAGGTGAACGATGTGCCATTTGCATCAATTTGTATATCCTTGGCCCTGATATCTGCTTCTTTGTCTATGCCGTATGTTACGACTGTAGCAGCAGTCGCTTTAATGAAATCAGCTGTTGCCTCATCATCGGCATTAAGCACAGCATATTTAGGACGATTTTCTATGTAAGCATTGCCTAGCTGTGAGAAAAATAAGGATTTTGCCTGCCTGTATCTGTCCATGGTTTTATGAAAATCCAAATGATCCTGTGTGAGATTCGTAAAGACGGCAATATCATAATCACAGCCATGGACGCGTCCAAGTTCAAGTGCATGCGATGAAACTTCCATAATCGCAGTGGTAACGGATGCTTCGGCCATTTCATGAAAAGCCTTCTGCAGCGTAACGCTATCTGGCGTCGTATTCTTAGTTTCATATACCGTATCGGCAATTTTTGTATACATCGTGCCAATCAAGCCTGTTTTTTCTTGTCGATCCTCGAAAATTTTTTCCAATAAGTGACTGGTCGTCGTCTTTCCATTCGTACCTGTAATTCCGATCAAGCGCATCTTTTGAGTTGGATGGCCATAGAATGCATCGGCAAGCACCGCCATCGCCCTGCTCGAATCCCTGACTATGATCACGGGAACATCGAGGTCAAGCGGCCTTTCGGCAATGACTGCTGCAGCTCCATGTTCTACAGCAAGTCGGGCAAAATCATGACCATCGACTGTATAACCTTTTATACAAACAAATAAACTTCCGTCTATGACTTTACGGTTATCATTTTCAATGGAGGTGATTTCAGGATTTTCTCCTTCATACGTAAATAAGGAGTGTAAATAAGATAGTAATTTGTGAAGCTTCATTTTTCCATCCCTCTCAACTTAATTTGAGGATTCATTATATGTGATTAGCCTTGGCTTGTCGAGAAACCAATTTCAATTATACGGGGTTATCCCGACTCCGTAAACAAAGCGGCTGATGATTCTTCAGCCGCTTTAACTATTCATATATTATATTATACTTATTCTGTATTTTCGCCAAGATAAATTCTTATTGTGGAGCCTTGTTTTACTTTAACACCTGGATCGGGGGCTTGATTTATGACTTTATCCCCATTTCCGGAAATATCCAGCTTAAGGTCGATGAGCTGGGTTTGCAACTCTTTTTTGCTGATACCCACAACGTCAGGTACCTCGACCATGACCGGATCCGTCCAGACCGTTTCCTTCTCAATCTGGTTTTTCCTTGGCTTAACGCCCATGGCCCTAAGTGAATCCTCCATGATATTCCCAACGATCGGTGCGGCAACGACCCCGCCGAACTGTACCGTTCCTTTAGGATTGTCCACAGCTATATAAACGACGATTTGCGGATCATCCGCTGGAGCGACCCCAATGAATGAGAGAATATAATTATTTTCAAGGTATCTGCCATTTTCAGCTTTTTGGGCTGTACCCGTTTTCCCGCCGACTCGGTACGACTCCACGAATGCTCCTTTACCGCTACCTTGGGCGACAACGGATTCAAGTGCTTCACGGACTTTCTTCGAGGTCGCTTCTGAAATCACTTTTCTCTTCGCCTGTGGGGTCTTTCGCATCAGTACTTCCCCATTTTTTGGATTAACAAGTTCCTTCGCGATATAAGGTGTATACAAAGTTCCGCCATTCACAGCCGCCGATACCGCTGTCACCTGCTGAATGGGCGTTACGGCTACACCTTGTCCAAACGCTGTCGTTGCCTGCTCAACCGGACCCACTTGATCCATGTTGAACATGATTCCTTTTCCTTCTCCGGTTAAATCAATCCCTGTCTTTTGCCCAAACCCGAAATCATTTATATATTTAAACAGCTTGTCTTTACCAAGCCGGTTCCCTAATTCTACAAAACCAGGGTTACATGAGTTCTCGACGACTTCAAGAAAAGTCTGGTCCCCATGTCCTCCTCTTTTCCAGCAATGCAGTGTAGACCCTGACACTTCCACATGTCCGGAATCGTAAAAATGTTCCTTTTGTAAGTCGACCTTCCCTTCCTCAAGCGCCGCAGCAAGCGTGATGATCTTAAAAGTCGAACCTGGTTCATATACACTCCAAACTGGTAAATTACGGTTATACACTTCTGAAGGTACATTTTGGAAGTTGGCCGGATCGAAGGTTGGCCTGCTTGACATTGCCAGTATTTCCCCTGTATTCGGGTCCATCGCAATGGCAATTATACCATCGGGATCATATGTCGCCTCCGCATTATCGAGCTCCCTTTCCACAATTGTCTGGATTTTACTATCGATGGTTAGCTTCAAGTTATCACCATCAACAGGGGGCTTATAGTCATCGGCCATATTTTCAAGTCTTTTCCCTTTAGCATCGGAGTAAAATTTCACGAATCCCTTTTCCCCGCTTAGTTCCTTATCATATGACAATTCAATACCCATCAACCCTTGATTGTCAGAGCCTGTAAAGCCAAGAACATGCGAAAGGTATTCACCAAATGGATAATGACGCTTTGAATCCTCAGCGATGTAAACGCCCTTTATCCCTAATGCTTTAATTTCCTTCGCCTTTTCATGAGATATCTTTCTGCCTTCCGGAATTCTGACGCTCATCGCCTGTTTCGTTAACCATTGATAAGCCTTTTCCTTTGTCATATCCAATATTGAAGCAAGCTGTTCCGCAGTCTCCCCAGGATTCTCAATCTGTCTTGGGATGACATAGACTGTTGGTGCAGATATATTCGTTGCCAGCTCAACACCATTCCGATCCAGAATTTCTCCTCGTTTGGCTTCAAAAGGAATATTCCTGCTCCAGGAATCTTTAGCCAGCCCCGTCAACTTATCCCCTAGATAAAACTGTACAATTCCCAATCGGATATCAATGATAAAAAAAACAACGATACCGATCGCCAATGCGATTGCCAGCCGTTTTCGGACAGTAACATTCGAAACACGCAAAAACAGGCACCTCCATTTCATACATGCTTCAATATATGCTTGTCTACTCGATGCTAGACTACAAACTTTGTTTGAAAGAATTAAAGAGGGGATCCATTTGGATCCCCTCTTTATCTTCACTCTGTTTTCCCTTTTGTCGGTATATCTTCACCAGCCCCCTCAGGCTGGGATAATTCAATATTGAATGTCTCTCCTTCCTTTACTTTTTTCCCAGGCTCAAGACTTTGTTTACTCACATATCCAGTACCTTCAGTTTTTAGATCCAGTTTTGCAACCTTAGCCAACTTCATAACATCGCGCAGGGACCATCCCTTCATGTCAGGAACATTCATTTCGCCTTCCGTCCTGAGGATTACCTTTTCACCCTGTAAGAGTACGCTCCCCGCTTTTGGGGATTGATCGAGCACTTTACGTCCACTTCCTATCGTAATTACATCATAGCCAAGCTCCTTCAGTTCTTTGACAGCCGAACTCTCGGTTTGATTCGCATAGTCCACGATTTTATTTGCTTTTTGTTTTTTCACCTCAGAAGGTTTTATGTTTAGATATTGCAGGCTATTTTGCATGACAGGATTAAATATCTCAGACAATGGATCAGCCCCAACATAAGATACACCTAACTTCGGCTGCTTGACCGCCACATACATGACCAACTGTGGATCATCTTTTGGAGCCATGCCTAGAAAGGAGAACACATAGTTATTTTTCCCTTCTAAATATCTACCTGTCGGCCCCGCAATTTGTGCAGTACCGGTTTTCCCCGCTACTTCATATCCTTCAATGGCATATTTTTTCCCTGTTCCTTTTTTCGCGGAAATTACCGTTTCCAAATAATCACGCACTTGTTTTGCAGTTTCTGCCGAAATCGGTTGCCCTGTAACTTTCGGCTTAGTTGTTTTCAGAATTTTTCCAGTATCCTGATCAGAAATGCTTTTTATCACGTACGGCCGCATCATTTTCCCGTCATTGGCTATTGCGGATGCAGCTTGGATTTGTTGAATCGGTGTAACGGTCGAACCCTGTCCAAAGGAAGTAGTAACTTTTTCAAGCTTATACTTGTATTGAATTTTTCCAGTTATCTCGTTCGGCAGGTCAATTCCCGTTTTTTTATCAAATCCGAACTTAGTCAAATACTCACGGAAAGTATCCGCTCCTATCTTATCCATTGCAAGAGTAGCAAAAGCGACGTTGGAGGAACGTTGAACCCCTTCAAGAAAGGTCATGCTCTTCCCTCTTTCGATTCCGCTATGATCTCCGATTTTCCCTGATCCGGCTTTATAGGTTCCAGCGACAAAGCTTTCATTCGGATTAAAGACCCCTTCCTCAACAGCCGCGGCAAGGGTGAATGTTTTCATGGTTGATCCCGGTTCGAAGGTTTCTTCAATAGCCAGGTTCCGCCAAGTATCCGTAAGACCGACTTTCGTTGTCGGATGGAAGGTAGGCCTTTGCCCCATCGCCACGATTTCCCCCGTTTTCGGATTGGAGACAATCGCTATGATTTGTTCAGGATCGTATTTTTCCTGCACTTTGCTCATCGAGTCTTCCAAGAATGTTTGTATTTTCTTGTCGATTGTAAGCATGACATCATTGCCATTATCCGGAGCAACAACCTTTTCTTCCTTATCAGGTAAGAGGAAGCCCCATGAGTCACTGTCATATGTCAGCTTCCCATCCGTTTCCTGCAATTCTTTATTGAGGTACCTTTCGATGCCGAATTTACCAGCCATTTCTCCCGTTTTTTCATCCTTTTCTACATAGCCAATCAGATGGGAAGCAAAAATCCCATTAGGATAAAAACGTTTATTGGTCCTTCCGAATGTAATACCCGGTAGTTCCAATTTTTCTATTTTCTGCTTTGTGACCTGAGTCAAATCCTTGCCGGCACTGCCAAACTCCACCTGGTATGCCTTTTTTTTCGTAAGTCTTTCATAGATGTCCTGTTCATCCATGTCGATATATTTAGCAAGCTTATTCGCAGTCATCTCCGGATCCTTGACATGCTCCGGCTCCTTTTCACTGAGTACCGCCCTTAAGATATAGGAGGAAGTATCCTCGGCGATGACTTCACCTTTAGTATCGAGTATGCTTCCCCTTTTTGCTTCAATGACCTGTTTTTTTTCATATTTCTTGTCGATTTTTGAAGCCAATACCTCCCCGCCTGCTGTACCTGTCACCTGAATATACAAAAAGCGGCAGACTAACACAAAAAAGAGCAGGCCGAATAAGAAGAATAATCCGGCTGCCCCATGCTTCATATTTTTTTGTTTCTGCATTATCACTGCACACCCTTCACATTATTCTCATTTAACTTGAACCCTAGCGCTGCAGCTTTTTTCCAGATTCTTTCGTATGTACTAAGTTCAGCAACCTGCACTTTCAAATCATCATTCACTTTACCCTGTTCTTCAATCGACGTTTCCACTAGCTGGATTTCTTTATTCGTTTCATAGATGGCCGCTTGATTAGAGACTATTTTCACTCCCATAAAGGTAACCATGATAGCAAGGGCACATAGTAAGAAAACTTCACCAATGGATATCTTCGCTTTACGGATGACCACTGTTTGGTGCGTCTGTTGCTGCTGTTGGTCTTCATATTGCTGTTCTTGTATTTTTTTGGCTATGGAACTCATTCATGTTCCCCCTCTACTGATTTTTTCTGTGATTATTGCTTTTCGGCGATTCTTAGCTTAGCCGACCGGGAACGATTATTCCCTTCCAATTCTTCTTCTGATGGCAAAATCGGTTTTCTCGTAATTATTTTCATAGTTGGCTTGAATTCATCCGGGATAACTGGAAGTCCAGGCGGAAGGTCCGGCATGCTGCTGGCTTTTTTAAATACCGTTTTACAAATTCTATCTTCTAGTGAATGGAATGTAATGACAGATATTCTTCCTTCTTTATCCAAAAGCGATATGGCTTGCTCCAAGGAATCTTCAAAGACACCAAGTTCGTCATTCACAGCGATTCTTATAGCTTGGAACACTCGTTTCGCAGGATGTCCGCCTTTACGTCTTGCCGGGGCTGGTATCCCATCCTTAATTAACTCCACAAGCTCGAAGGTCGTTTCAATCGGTTTTATTTCACGTGCCGCTTCAATTTTCCTGGCAATTTGTTTCGAAAACTTTTCTTCGCCATATTGGAAGAAAATTCTAAGCAAATCATGGAATGACCAAGTATTCACGACATCGTAGGCAGAAATGGCAGCACTTTGGTCCATCCTCATATCCAATGGTGCATCATGGTTATAGCTGAAACCACGCTCTGGTGTATCCAATTGTGGGGATGAAACACCCAAATCATATAGGATCCCGTCCACTTTCTCGATTCCGCGGGCATTCAACTCTTCTTTTAAGTATTTAAAATTATTAGGAACAAGAACAATACGTTCGCCATAGCTTTCCAATTTTTCCTTAGCATTCCGAATCGCCGTTTCGTCCTGATCAAAAGCATAAAGCCTTCCCTTGTCAGAGAGCTGTGAAAGTAAGTATTCGCTGTGACCGGCTCCTCCTAAAGTACAATCCACATAAATTCCATCAGGTTTGATGTTCAATCCATCAACCGTCTCTTTTAATAACACTGTTGTATGTTGAAACATGTTAGACATCCTTCCAATCGGTTATTGAGTGACCCTATTTCTGGGGGCAGCCTTAAATATCAAAGCCAATCATATTTTCTGCTATCTCAGCGAAAGAATCCTCAGAAGCTGAAAAATAGTTTTCCCAAAGGGATTTGCTCCAAATCTCAATACGATTGGTAACACCAAGAATTACACATTCTTTTTCCAATTGGCCATATGAAGTAAGCGGCGTGGGGATATTAATTCGCCCTTGTTTATCAATTTCGCATTCTGTAGCTGCAGAAAAGAAAAAACGGGTAAAGGCTCGGGCATCTTTTTTTGTTAAAGGCAGGGCTTTCAGCTTTTCTTCAAGCAGCTTCCACTCTTCCATAGGGTAACCAAATAAACATTGATCGAGTCCGCGGGTAAGGACAAATTGCTCCCCGAGATTTTCCCTGAATTTCACTGGGACTATCAAACGGCCCTTTATATCGATGTTATGATGGTACTCTCCCATGAACATACCCAATACCCCCACATTCTAATCTCAATGTACCACATTCCCCCACCTTTCTCCACTTGTTTTTACTTTCTCCTTCCAAGTAAAAATTCCCTTCTTTTCTACTTAAGTTTATTTAGCCAAATTATTTACAGAAACGTGCACTTCCCTCGAACGGACTCAGACTAAGACGCAGCCCCACCATTCCTGTCGAAGAGACTACCTGATAAGTGCCCAGGAAACAGAAAAAAAGACAGGCTTTAGCACCTGTCTTTTTTACATTTTTAATCCCTCCGGCAGGATTGGTTTGTGGCAACCTTATTCAAAATGATGTGTCCGCCACTTTTCCCCAAAACGGATGGTTTTTCTAAATAAAAATCAATTTATGCTGATTATTGAACCGGTATTCCAGTTTCATCATATCCCGTACGAACTCTGGCCCGTATTGATTTAAGTAATAAACCACATTCCAAATCCTCTCCTGGGGTGATCCAAGAGGGTACAGTGAATTTGCGATCCGTTCATATTTTTTCAATGTGACAGAATGCCGTTCCTTTGTACGGTCACCGATTTTGCCATACATGAAATTCAATTGCTTTTGAATGAATTCAATGTTTTTGTTCAACATCGGCTCAAGTGCTCTATCTAAAGAGACAGCGTGGGCAAATAGCTTTTCATGGTTCTCTTCAAGCTGTGATTTCAGTGTCCCGAACAGGGTGTCAATCGTCTCATCTTTCACCGAATCAAGGTAACTTTTCACAGCATTAGCGGTTCCTTCGGTCAGAACAGTTTCCAAACTGAGTTCCATTTCTTCAAGGTCGCTATGGATATTGCGCTCTACCAGCGTGATGTTTAACCTAGGAATGATTGGGGGCATCTTCATGGAAAACAACTCAAATGCCTTTTTTAATTCTGCCCAATAGGCTATTTCCCCTGGTCCAGAAACGAAAGCCAATACAGGGAAAAGCATTTCCTGCATGAGCGGGCGTGTAATGACATTGTTGCTTAATCGTTCTGGATGATTTTTGGCAATCTGCAAGAGTTCCTCCCTGGTAAATGATACCTCACCGTTTTTACCGCTGAAACCGCCTTCTACACGTTCGAGTAAACATCGATCTTTTTTTTCTGGATCATAATAAAATAAATTAGCTGCCCGATTATCCATTTCAATCATTTTTGCATACCCTTTCGCACGCATGAATGATTGCTGTTCCTCGACCACTTCAGCAATCCGTCCACTTTCATTGATCATCGATTCAAAGTATGCCTTCTCAATTCTCCTTAACTCCAGATCTCCGGCATCAACTAGTAAAAGGCCATATTCTTTGAACCATTCATGAATCAGTCTGGCAAAGAAGTCAACGAAAGTATTCGATTGCTTAATGGTTTCCTTCATATCAATCAGGAGTTTATTCGTAAAGGCCGTTTCTCCATAAGTTTCAATGATTTCCTCAAGCCACTTCTCAGCCTTATCCGTTTCCAGCTCTACATCAGAAACCATTGTTTTATAAGGCTGATAGGAAGGATAGGATTTCTTATCGGGTTTACCGTTTTTCATAACATAAACATGATTGACTTCAGCCAAATCATGATCTTCTCCAGCTATCCAAAAAACTGGAATGACTGGCTGCCCCAGTTCTTTTTCCTGTTCTTCCGCAAGCTTAATGATCGAAATCACTTTATGAATGGTATACAGCGGCCCTGATAATAACCCAGCCTGCTGTCCTCCAATCACCACAACGGAATCATCCCTGCGCAACCTTGCAATATTCGCCTTAACTGTCTCACTGGTTGAAAAACGAGACATGTATTGTTGTATGTAATCCGACAATTCATCACGTAAAAAAGAGCGGTTCATCAATTCATTATATCTATTGAGATAAATGTCAGGCTTAGACAAGTCATAGTGAAAATAATCCTCCGTTTCAAGACGGTTTTGTAAATAGTCCGATGCAAAACGGTTTAAAGATGGTAACGCGAGATCTTTCATCTCCATTTCTGTTCTCCCTTTCTCTGCAACTACAATTCTTTTTAGAGTATAACATTCCGGTTTAAGAAAACAAAAGAAGTTGCCCAGCAGCAGAAAATTGATGCGATGTTCTATGTTATGTAGTAAATATCTTCGTAATACTTGTAATTATTCCAATGGAAAATAATAGAAGGTAAGCTGCGAAAAAGAAGGCGAAGTTCACTCTCCAAAAACCCTTTAATACCTTATGGAAAATGATTTCTTCTTTTACCTTGTAATGGACAAGGACCACCACGAATGCGTTGATGATCATGATCAGCATGATCACCCAAAGAATTTGCTTATCCCAAATCGTAATGATCAAATAATGGACGGATAATACGAACAGCAGCGTACTCATGTCCATAGCAAATTGAACGGAGCGCCTATGGTTTCCAGTAAATTGTTTGGCACTGATAAAAAAAAGTAAATACCCTACGAAAGGCAAGGTAATAAATATCGCGGCAAGGCTTGAAACTACGTACGGCACATTCTCATCCCCCCTGAGATTCTTTTCCTTTGACCATCTTATATAGAGAAGATGTCAGGCATTCACTTTTCCCTTTACTCTTTGCCTCCGAGAGGATATGACCCAAAATAGCATCAATTTCCGTTTTGCGGCCATTTTCTATATCTTTCAGCATTGACGATCGATTTTCTGCAGTTGACATACAAACGGATTTCACATGTTCAAATGACTCATCCTTATTATGAACCTCCAAAATACTGGAGATTTCCCCGAAAAGTTCTTGGAATAATTGGTAATAGTAGGGGTTAGTGATTAAACCGCCATTTTCCACACCAAGTATCGCCGTTAACGGGTTTATCACTGCATTAACGACAAGCTTATCGATAAGCATCGAGTGAAAATCCTCACTCTTCGCAAAAGGAAAATGGTCAATCCTTTCATTCACTAACGATAGTTGCTCAAGTTCCCCTTTAAAGGAAGCGACCCTTGTAATGCCGTGCCCAGTATGCTCCACGGTATTCCCGTCATGTTTCATTGCCCCATGCTCCACTACCCCCACATATATGGTCGGGGATTGAAGCTGCTTTAAATAAGAAATATGCCCATAGCCATTCTGCAAGAATAGCATTGGAACCTGAATACCTTTGATCCTAGGCAATATTTGCGGCAGGTGATATTGCTTGACGGCCAATATTAAAAGCTCCACATCCGATATCCCATCATCCAGGCCCTTGGAAATGATGCCTGTCAGCAGCCTGCTTTCACCATCCGTAATAAGACGGATCCCATCACGTTGGATGATGGACGCCTGATCCGCAGTATGAGTATAAAGTGTCACACCATGTTTTTCACTTAAATGAGACGCAAACAGCAGCCCTATGGCCCCTCCCCCAATGATTCCAATTCTCATAATACCCTTCCTTACTTTTTGAAATATATTCCCTATTTTATCACATTATCTTTTTTATCCTGCATCAATTTTCCCATCGTTGGAAAACACAGCACACCTATTTGAATGAAATTGAACTGCCATTAACAATGGCTCGTCATAAAATACCAATGGAAAGAACTATTAATACGCCATTGAAGATATATTTTCTTCTTTAAGCGTTAATTTAATGGTATATTAGATACGAAAAGCTTAGCCATTTTGAATACTTTTAGGAACAAAAGATAACTCCAAACTCAACCCACGGGAAATTTAAGGGAAAAGGACGGGGGATAAAAGGCTATAAGCATTTAGACAGCTAGGATTAGTCGATGATGTCATACTAGATTTGACCTAAGCTGGAATTCCACATGGTAAAGATCAGTGGGATGACTTTCAAAGGGTACTATCGGAAGAGGTTTATCAGAATTAAGGGGGAGCTTTTTTATGGAATACAAGGTGGAACGATTACTTGTAAATTTTAAAACGCTTGAGGAATTCAAAAAATTCAAAGAATACGGGATACAGGAACTGTCAATGCTAGATGATTTAGAAGGTAACATCATCGAAAATGACAGCCAATCCCCTTTTTACGGAATCTTTTATGGCGACAAACTTGTAGCACGCATGAGCCTGTATAAAAGAAGCGCTAAATTCGACGAGTATTTTGACAAGTCCAGGGACTTCCTTGTTCTTTGGAAACTTGAAGTCCTGCCTAACTATCAGAAAAAAGGTTATGGAAGAGCTTTGGTCGAATTCGCCAAAAGCCTGAACATGCCTATCAAAACCAATCCAAGAGTTCATTCACAAGACTTTTGGAAAAAGATGGGTTTTTCTGCTGTTTCCTATGATATGGACAGGGACCTCGGAGAAAACCCGCTGATTTGGAGCCCATTTGAAATACAAGATAATAAAGAAGTAGATACACAAGAATAAGGAAGCACCAAGAAAATGCGGGCGGATTTTCCCACCCGCATTTTTTATTTATTGACCCTTTCCAGATTACCATTCTTATCCATTTGAAAACTCACCTTCGGATTAGTCTTTTCGTCCTCTTGTACACTAAGTTTTCGTGCGCGCTCCATAATCTGCATTAACGCACGGTAATCTTCCTCAACAGCTTTCAGGTTTTCTTTAAGCAATTCATTTTCTTCCAACAACCGGACATTTTCCCGTTCAAGAAATAGGGACCGCTCAGAAATCCGTTCTTTTTCCTTATTATCAAGCTGAAAGAATTCATCCATTTTAGTTAAATATAATATAACTTCCTGAAGGGTAATAGATTCTTTCTCTTCATGCTCGGGTGCTTTTTCTCCAATCGTGACATTCTCCACCGCTGCAACCGAATCCCTTTCCATTTCAGGATTATCGACTACCTGTTCTTTCCTTTGTTTTTTCGCCAGCTCTATCCCTGACTTATATTGCTTCCTTACAAATGAATTCCAACGGAACCCACAAGCGGCAGATGTCCTCGATAACTGCTTCCCCACTTCTTCAAACGCCTTTAATTGTGTACTGCCCTCTCGTATATGCCTCAGTACCACTTCAGCCAACAACAGATCCTCATCATGAGTCCATGCATCTTGTCTCGCAATCGTCATCTCTCTACCTCCCAGCAAGTTTTAATTCATAATATGCACATGCTAGGAAAGATAGAAGATATATAGAACGTGTAATATTTATTTTTTCTTTTTTAAAAAACGATCGACTGCAGCATGATGCTCATCACTTGCCCACAGTTTAGCACATTCCCGGATTTCCGCGTCCATTCTTCCTTTAAGCCCGCTACCCTGCCATTTACGGACCAGCAATCGTTTATAGGCCATCAATACCCCTATCTCATGGCTGAGAAAATCTTCTGCGAACCTTTCCCATCCTTCCGTACCTTCTCCGACTATCTCATCTACGAAACCAAATTCCTTTGCTTCCTCAGCTTTATGTATTTTTGCATCCAATAATAGCTTTAGCGCTTTTTGCTCTGGTATTTTTTCAAGTAAAAGTGAAGCTCCGCCCCAGCCTGTCGTAATTCCCAGGGTACCTTGCACAAACCCTAGCTTGACTTCGCTCTTTGCTAATCTGAAATCACAAGCTGTTGCTATTTCGCATCCACCGCCGAAAGCACTTCCATTGATGAGCGCTATTGTTGGTTTTGGGAAAACTGCTAGTTTATACAGAATTTCACCCATTTTCGATAACATAGCAAAGGCCTCTTCTTCTGTGTGCAAATCCTGAAATTCCCTTAGATCCCCGCCTGAACAGAATGCCTCAGATCCCGCCCCTGTCAGGACTAGCAACTTAACTTCATCATCGAATGCAGTTTCTGACAATATCGACTCAAGTTCGTCCATCAATTGATAATTCACGGCATTCCTTTTCTCCGGTCTATTAAATATGAGCTTCATGAAACCGCGTTTATCCTTTTCAACTTCAATCACCTGATCCATGTAAACACCTTCTCCAAAATCATCGGCAAACACAAATGATTCAAAATATTCTGCCAAATATATTTGTAAAAAAAGCACAGAGAAAAATCCCTGCGCTTTGATTAGCGTGTTGCATCAAGAAAGCAAAGCTCTCAAGTAGGTCAAGAAATTATTTTGCGACAACTTCTTTTCCTTTATATGTTCCACATTCTTTACAAACGTGATGTGAAAGAGTCATTCCACCACAGCTCGGGCATTCTACCATACCAGGTACTTGAAGCTTGAAGTGCGTACGACGTTTTCTTTTTACAGTTTTCGACGTTCTTCTAAAAGGTACAGCCATTATTCCCACCTCCTTAAAAAATATAAAAAAGCTGGAAAAATCGGATTAACGATTTTTCGTTCCAATCAAGATTCTTTATTGTTGTCAAAAAAGTCGGCAAGCTTTGCAAATCTCGGATCAACCTTGTGCTCATTTTCCTCTTCAGAAATAACGGCCCAGTCTTTCCCGGATTGAGGAGCAGCTTCGTTCGAATCGACATCCTCACAAAAAACCTGCATCGGAATTTCTAGCAATAAATTTTCTTTAATTACCGGTATTAGGTCTACAACTTCACCTTCCACAACAGTGACATCATCTCCGTAGAAATCAGCGCCATCTGCCTTTAAAAGAAAGGTTTCCTTTGTATCAATATCAATCGGATATTTAACGTCTACCAGTGTACGGGAGCAAGGTAATGTTAATTCACCTGAAAGATGCAAGTGAAAAGTAATCTCGGTCGGGCTGATATCAGCTCTTCCTGCTACTCTGATCGGAGAAACATCGCGAATTTGCGGGTCTCTTTCTCTAATGTCCAAGACATCCACCAGTTCATCAAACCGTAAATCTTTGTCCCGAATTTTTTGAAGTTGACTAATCGTCCATTTCAAATGAAATCACCTCAAGGCAACAAAAATAATTATAGCTTTCAATTATAAGTTTGTCAATATTTTTTCTTTACACTATAATGTAGTCATCCTAACTGATTGTCTAAGTTTAAGAATCATTTCAAACAAAGAATCCGGACAGTTACTTATAGTAATTTTACTTGAAATACTATTTTAGCACTAAGTTGATAAAATACAAAGTTTTTCTCTGAGGTGAACGAATGAAAGCTTGCGGTTTAGTAGTCGAATATAACCCTTTTCACAATGGACATGTTTTACATGCAAGAGAAAGTAGAGAAAAAACAGGGGCAGATGTTGTGGTCGCTGTTATGAGCGGACCCTTCTTACAGCGTGGCGAGCCCGCTATCGTCAGCAAATGGACACGTGCCGAAATGGCCTTGAACGGCGGCATAGATCTTGTCATTGAGCTGCCCTATGCTTTCGCGACACAGAAGGCGGAAATATTTGCAAAAGGATCTATTTCTCTTTTGGAATCAATTGGCTGTGATTCCTTTTGCTTTGGTAGCGAGGATGGCAGAATCGAACCATTCATCACCGCCCACAGAATCCTATCGGATAATTCCGCTGCATTTGATGCCGCAATTAAATCGGCTATGGATGCCGGTAATAGTTATCCGGCCAGCGCTGCCCAGGCTTATCGATCAATCATCAATGATGATGCCGAATTGGATTTGACGAAGCCAAATAATATTCTTGGCAAGGAATATGTAAGTACTGCACTTTCAAACGGCTACTCCATTCGCCCTTATACGATTCAAAGGGTCGCTGCCGGATACCATGATACAAAGTTGTCCAAAGACCCTATTGCCAGTGCAACGGGGATACGTAAGGCCATCCATGAACATCAGGAGTTAAATTCCGTTTCCAGTTATATTCCTCAACCGTCGTTGAATGGTCTTGAGCAATATTTAACGCACTACAATGCTTTGCATGACTGGGAAATGTATTGGCCCATGTTGAAATACCGAATCCTTTCTTCCTCTTTAACCGAATTGGCAGGGATATACGAAATTGAGGAAGGCATTGAACACAGGATAAAGGAGATGGCCAAACGATCTTCGAGCTTTTCGGGATTCATGGCAGCCCTGAAGACAAAACGCTACACATGGACACGGCTGCAACGAATGTGTGTCCATATATTGACTCATACAATAAAGGAACTGATGATTCACAATGACCAACCAGCCTATATCAGACTTCTTGGCATGAATGGCCGGGGACAAGAATATCTTCGCACTGTAAAAAAAGGCTTATCCCTCCCGCTCATCTCTAAACTTTCGTCCTATCAGAAACAGGACATCGATACGGACTTGCGAGCGGCACAGGTGTATGCACTGGGCTTGCCGGAACCATATCAGGCTGCATTGATGAAACGGGAATATGAATCTCCCATCATTTTTAAATGAAGAATGGTTTAAGCTTGGCCCGTCCATCCTTAAAAATTAAAAATCAATCATCAAAAAAAGCGCAAACAGTAGATGACTGCCTGCGCTTTTTTTCATTTTTCTTTTCCTTTTAGCTTCGTTAAATAGGCTATTGCATCATCAAAGTTGTCCACCGGCACGATCTTCATGTCCGTGTCGATATCCTTTGCTGCAATAAGTGCATCTTCATAATTAGAACCTGCTGCTCCGTTTTCATTCGGGGCAAAGAATATTTCGGCTCCAGACTTATCGGCTGCAACTATTTTCTGTTGAATTCCGCCAATTGGACCGACTGTCCCATCGTCGGACATCGTTCCTGTACCCGCTATGTCATACCCTTTTGTAAGATCGCCCTTTGTTAATTGGTTATAAATTTCCAATGAAAACATTAAACCAGCAGAAGGACCGCCTATTTGTTCTGAATCTATGGAAATCGCCGGTTTTGTGTTCACTTTTCGATTATCATCCAGCGAAATGCCTATCCCTACCCTATTTGGGTCATTTTTAAAAGGCTGCAAAGAAAGAACGGCCGTTTTCTCCGTCTCTTCCCGCTTATACACTATTTTAACTTTGTCTCCAGCCTTCTTTCCGTTAATATAGTTCATGAATTCCTGTGCAGACTTGAATTTAACATCATCGACCTGAATGATTTGATCGCCCGCTTTCAGCTCTTTAGCTGCCGGCATTCCTTTTAGCACGTCCAAAACATATACACCCAGGTACTCGTATTCGACCTCTTTCCCTGCTTTTTTATATGCAATCTGAATGGCATTATTTTTAGAACTATCCATTAAGTGCAGCTGCCTGATATTATATTCTTCATCTGTTTCATCTTCGCTTCGAATGGAGGTTTCCGGATAAAGTTCCTGATATTTGCTCCACTTCGCCAGCATGTAGGAATATACATTCGCCCGGCCCATCCTTACAGTGGTTAACATAAAGCTTCCTTTTGCTTCATCTCCTCCGGATACCTCAATGATTGGCTCCAATTCTTTGGCCATTCCTGGTTTTGATACATAAAAAGGTAGGGAATAAAGGGCTGATGCTATGAGAAGTATAGCCACCACCAGGAAAGTGCGTACATACATTTTACGGCTCATCTTCAAAGGACTCCTTCCAAGTAACAATACTCTGCTTAATTTGATCTATCTTTCCTCTTGCTGCTTCTTCTCCAATACTAATTATTTCCTGTACATTTGTAAATGATTTCGAGCTGTATTTCTCCACCCTGGGACGTATCATGACGTCTGAGGCAAACTCCCTGCTTTTAACCAGCTCCATTTGCAGGATATCGAGGCTTTGCATGATGACGTCATAAATGGAGTTTATCTCCATATCCTGTTTTACGTGGGCTACATCCACACCAATTATGATGTCTGCTCCCATATCCTTCACGACTGAAACAGGAACCCTGTCAACCACTCCTCCATCAACAAGCAGTCTGTTTTCGATTTTTTCGGGAATGAAAATGCCGGGAATGGAGATGCTTGCCCTTACAGCCGGTGCGATGGGACCTTCCTGAAAAATGACTTTTTCCCCCGTTTTTATATCAGTGGCGACCACTGCCACAGGAATATCAAGTTCTTCAAATTTTTTGCCATATGTAAATACCCTGATTAAATCCTTTGTCCGTTTCCCCGAAATGAAGCCCATTTTAGGTATGGTGAAGTCTAAATAATACTTTCGCTTAAATGCACGGGACAACTTATACAGCCTCTCGATATCCGAACCCGCTCCATAAAAGGCAGCAACCATGGCCCCCATGCTGCTTCCGGCAATCATATCTATCGGAATGCCTTCTTGCTGCAATACCTTTATCACGCCAATATGTGCAAACCCCCTAGCTCCTCCTGACCCAAGTGCAAGCCCGACCTTTGGTTTCGCCAAAGATATCCCTCCCGCTGTAACTAGTTCAAAATATTGAAATAACACTCATTCAAAGTTATGGTCTTAAACGGATTTATAGAAGCATATTATTTATATTGACAGTGAAACAAGCCTGGCGGATATAACCCATGTAGCCAATAAAGTGAGGTCTTCATTGAAATCCCATTGTGCGGATTCTCCTCATCTATACATGTCGGTACAATCCAAATTCCATCATGCGCTTACTTTTTGAGAAAAGGAAGTTCATATTTTATTATATACGAAACGAACTGCCCTTATTTAGAAACCTTCAAGAGGAGGCTGAATTTTGCTAAAATCAAAATCCAAAACAGTACTGTTGGCTACCTCCGTCACGATGATGGCAGTTGGCTTGATCATCTTCCCCCAAGAATCCTTTGAGGCTTCCAAAGGCGGACTGAATATTTGGTGGACAATTGTTTTTCCTTCGCTTCTACCTTTCTTGATTCTCTCGGAGTTATTAATCAGTTTCGGCGTTGTCAGGTTCATTGGCGTCATGCTCGAACCATTTATGCGTCCCTTATTCCGTGTACCAGGAGTGGGCGGTTTCGTTTGGGCGATGGGACTTGCATCAGGGTTTCCCGCTGGAGCGAAATTCACTGTAAGGCTTCGTCAGGAAGAACAATTGACCCGCATCGAAGCTGAAAGACTCGTTTGTTTTACTAATTCATCCAATCCATTGTTCCTGTTCGTTGCCGTTGCCGTTGGGTTTTTCCATAATCCTCATTTAGGTATCATCCTTGCACTTTCCCACTACCTAGGAAATTTTTGTGTAGGCATCATCATGCGTTTTTACCGTTGGAAAGAAGAAAAATCCCATACAAATGCAATGGCTAAGCTCCCTTCCATAAGACTAGCCTTTAGCCAAATGCATCGAACCAGGATAAAAGAAACAAGACCATTTGGCAGATTACTTGGAGACGCGGTTCTCTCATCCATTCAAACCCTATTAATGATCGGGGGGTTCATCATTCTCTTTTCGGTGGTGAACAAGCTTTTATTTCATATGAATATTACCGGATTGCTGGCTAACGTGGTCGGAGGAATTTTACATATTTTCAATTTCCCCGATTCCTTAAGCCTTCCCTTCATATCAGGCATGTTTGAAATGACTCTTGGTTCAAAATTAACCAGTACGGCCGAAGATGCGACACTCTTTCAACAAACTGTGATGACAAGTTTCATCTTAGCTTTCAACGGTTTCAGCATTCAAGCGCAAGTTGCCAGCATCATTGCCGCAACAGACATTCGTTTCACTCCCTTTATTCTGGCAAGGATAGCACATGGCCTTCTGGCATCCATTATTACCATCTTACTTTGGGAACCATTATATAAAGGCAATATGTACAGCGGCAGCCCGATAAACGCATTCCCAGTCAGCGGTTCAGGTGAACACGCGAATTCGCTATATCAGAGCATGCTTGATTTCGGACCCATTCTAACACTCGTATTTTTGATCCTATACATCATCATATTTACCAAAAGGCTATTCAAAGGCCTTTCGTAAACCGAAAAAAGAGCATTGCTCGTAGGCAATGCTCTTTTTTCTATCCTTTCAGTCCCTCGTATTTTTTGGCCAGAGCCTTCTCGACGACGCTCGGCACTAGTTCGGAGAT
This sequence comes from Peribacillus aracenensis, assembly GCF_025175645.1. Classification (NCBI taxonomy): domain Bacteria; kingdom Bacillati; phylum Bacillota; class Bacilli; order Caryophanales; family Bacillaceae; genus Peribacillus; species Peribacillus aracenensis. The sequence continues at coordinate 314,896 of NZ_JANZMJ010000001.1, read as the reverse complement.
ATCCCCGCCATACTTCGCAACCTCTTTCACGATACTTGAACTCAAGAAAGAATATTGATTTTTCGTCATGATAAAGAATGACTCTATTTTATTGTTCAGGAATCGGTTCATCGAAGTTCCCTGCATTTCATATTCAAAGTCGGAAGTCGCCCTCAATCCCCTGATGATGGCATTCGCGGAAACGCTTTCAGCATAGTCGACCGTCAATCCCTGATAGAAATCCACTTTAACATTCGGCATATGGGCCGTCGCTTCAGTAATCAAATCCAGTCTCTCCTCCACAGTAAAAAGTGAATTTTTCGCTGAATTGTTCACGATGACCACATATACCTCATCAAAAACATTCGCTCCCCTTTGAATGATATCAAGATGACCAAATGTTATTGGATCAAAACTCCCCGGACAAATCGCTATTTTGGACATTCATAGTTCCCCCTGTTCGTGTACGTTTCCCCATTGATAAATCGTTACGGCAATGACGCCATAAACTTCTTTTCTCTTAACGGTAAAGTCACCAACTTTTTCTGGCAATGTAACATCATGGCCATGCTCACAAACAATGTATCCCATATCGTTCAGCAATCGGTATTTATGTATTTCTTCAAGAATTTCGACAAGCTTTTGTTTCTTATAAGGTGGATCAAGAAAAATCAATTCAAAAGTCATTTCCCTTTTCACCAAAGCCTTCAGTGCACGCTCTGAATCATTTTTATAAACTTCTGCACGGTCTGAAAACTTGCATAGTTCCAAATTGGCCTTAACCGTTTGATTCGCTTTAAAATCACGGTCGACAAATATGGCTTTATCCATGCCTCTGCTTAACGCTTCAATTCCCAGTCCACCGCTTCCGGCAAACAAGTCGAGGACCAGCCCTCCTTCGAAATAAGGACCAATCATATTGAAAATGGATTCCTTGACTTTATCAGTAGTCGGCCGGGTTCCTGTACCCGGTACAGCCTTAAGTGGTCTTCCTTTGCAAATTCCGGAAACGACCCTCATCATCCTCACCACATTTTATGACAAATTTCTGTTACTTTCCTATCCTAACATATTAGAAAAAGCTAGCCAATATTTAAACCGATTTGGCTTCATTTCCAAGATGAAAATCGACTTATAATTTCGGACCATGAAAGGAAGATATCCATTCTTTTTATAAATCTTTTACATTTTGAATAATAAAGTGGTTTTTGGCAATAATGTGAATAACAACATTCCTTTTTAGGTGTTGTTGCCAACCGCGGAGAAGGCTTACGTTTCCCCATAAGTTCTTCCTCCGGTTTCTCCTCTCCCTTTGCCTTCTGGTCCATAGTTAGACTTAGAAGGACCCTGCATATTTTTGCAGGGCTTTTTTTTTTGATAAACCTCTGATAACTAATTTTCTTTGTCATGATTCGTCAATGAAGTTGTCCTTCTCTTTTATGAGGGATAATGATAAAGTAATGAATAATAAGTTAGTTAGGAGAGGTTTAATTGATTCAACGTTTTATTGAAATTGGACAAGGATATTCCGATATATATGAGTTGCTGGAAGTAGGCCGCAATCATAAACATCGAGTAGCAAGGCTTTTGGCCATGCATACAACTATTGATGATAAAAAGGTAACGTCATTGGTTATCGTCATGCAGCCCACAGATCCTGGAAAATTCCAGCCACTTTACATTTGCCGTGAAGGTATACCAAATCCTCATGCCACCAAAAACAAACGCTATGAGCTTTTTGAGAACTTAGCGGAGGAACTGGATAGACCAATTATTGAAATTGACGTGAAACCTTCGGTGCTCTTTGCAGAAATCGAATTGTACTACCAACACTTAATCGGCATTTTGCGAATGAATAGATATCTACCCCCATTAGGTTGAAAGATACTGATGCCAGAAATTGAAAAAGGCTGACTCCGCATGAGTCAGCTTTTTTCAAATCCCCATTTTATAATCATATTCTTTCGCTTTATCCGGTTTGGAGTTTTCGAACTCAACCTTCAAAAAAGGCTTGTAAGAAAGGTCCACTTTTTTAACGAACGAATAATTATTCAGCTTTTCCACTAGTGGTTCCACTTCATCCATATTCGTATAAAGAACTACATATTTCAGTTTTTTTGAAACATAATGGATATTCCCAAATTTCCTAAGCATTTTGGCTTGTTTCAATGTATGTAAATAGACGATGATTCCCTGTCTCGCTCCAAGCATATCAATAACTCCCTTTTATAAAGGTTTTAACTAAGTGTAGCATAGCAGAATCTTTACTTTCAACCAAGAAAAAAGATTATAAACAAAATTCTCTCACTATTATGAATATAAACACTGTGAAAGGAGCCAAACAACGATGGATTTAAACCAAATTTGGAGTCAATTTATTGATCATCTATTAGATAATGATGAAATTACCCAAGCTTCGGTAAAAAAGTTCACAGGTATACCATTTATATATATCCATTATCAACCGGTACAAAATGGTAATAAGCTTTCTTTCTTAATAAAAAAAGCCGCAAGCCTTTCAATGCGTGGCAAGCAGCTTCATTGTGAAACCATTTTCGTACGGCAGGAAGAACGTATATATGTCTTCCGGCATCGTTTTTTTGTACCGCAGCAAAAGATGTTTTGCTGCGGCAACCTTTGTCCGGATTGTATCTTATATCGCAGTTAATCGCTATATAACGTATCCGGTTGATCCACTGTCTCGACGAAAGTTTCATACATGACACAGCCAACGAACTCCGTAGCAATGTCGAATTTCGATGGCTGGTTTTCTTATATACCGGCCTGAATGTTTACGATTCTTGCCATTAGCTTAAGCAGAGCATCCACAACTTCCGCCGGTTCCGCAGCTTCCCGTTGAACATCCACCTGATGAAACAAAAAATGGATTCCCCGCTGGGGTTTTGACCTGTTCAGAAACGGCTCGGCCAATTTTTCCGCTTATTTCATCAAGAACGGATTGTAACTCGGTCTCCGCCCCCTTAAACCTCGCCACGGCAGGATGCATATCCATGTCTCGTTTAGCTTGTCTGGTTTCTAAATTGATGCGTTTATAATCCGGATGATATTTACCGAACCTTTGAACATCTTCAAATAGATCCTTTAGCGAAGTAAACTTGGAAATTTTCCGCTGTGCCTCTTTGTCGCTTTGTAATTTATATAAACTAAGGAGGTATTCTTCCCCTATTTCAGAATGAAGGATCATTTCAGCCAATCCATCAGCCTGTTGTAAAATGTCGATGATTTCCATAGTAGCAAGCATTAACAAGCTCACCTCCACATCCATTCTACCATTTCTCCCTTTTAGATGCTAATGGTTTGATTAAATCGAGGAAGTGATATGTACCTCAATCTCTTTTTGCAACCCTGTTTTTTCACCTGAACCATTCAAGACTTCCAGCTTAATTTTATGCATGCCATTCGGGACATCCTTTAAAATAAATGCTGCCGTTTTCATATTGACCTTCTTTTGATTATCAATAAATACGGACACAGTTGCCAATTGTTCAGGATTTGATACAGAAAAACCATAGTTTTTCAAGTAGCACTCGACATAGACAGAGTTGCCTTTTACAAAGGTTTTTACCCGAAAGTCCTCATCTGAGTTTCGGATGCTCGATACAGTGGTGGCAGCTGTAACTGTAGAAACATCTTGCATGGCTACGCCTGAATTTTCAGGTTCTGGTATTTTCTTTCCACAACCAGCCGCTGCCATCAACACTGTGAGAGCCAAAATCAACTTTCTCATTCCATCGTCCCCCTTTTGCCTTTATTGTTTGCCAAAAGGAGTAATTTACTCTTATTTTCTTCATTCACCCGAAGTATTCATCGCTTGAAACATATGAAGCATCATTGAGGCAACCTGAACGCTTTCCGAAAATTTAGAGACCCGATGTGGAATCGATTTTTCAAAATGATATTTCGCTTCGGTTTCAAACACATCCACTTCATGGGGATTACGCATTAACCTTTTGTACCATCCAGGCTGAATCCTCAAGTAATTACGCATATCTTCGTTCGTTTGAATGAATTCATATATATTCTGACGCATGAAAAACCCTCCTTAATCTTTGGTGAATAAAAAAGGGTTAGCTTTCCGCTCTTTTTCTTTTGGGGGAGGACTGGTATCACCTGATTTATTCCCTTGGAAAGCAGATAGCACTCCTTGGATTGCACCGATGGCCTGATTGGCATTCGTAATATATTGTTGAATCTGCCCCATATCCATATTTTTAACTGCACTCATTAATGAACCGATCAACTCAGTGCTTTGTTCTCCCTTTTCAACCGGCGGAGATGGAGATCCTGAATTCACTTTGGACTCGCCCACACTGCCGTCAGCCTGCCAGCGTGGATGATCTTCTCCGAGTAAATACCACTCTTCAAAAAGTTCCTGCCATGTTGCTTGTTTGCTTCTCACTTCATTCACTAAATGAGGATGTTCCTTTACAAACACCCGAAATCCATCCACGGAGGGCCGCTTTCTTTTTGCCATTACTCTCACCTCACACTTAGACATCGCCTATTGCACCATATGCTAAAGGTAAATAAAAAGTGCATAACATTTATTTTAAAATGCAATTGGATGAGATGAGTACCCTTATAGTTCCAAAAGGGTATACAGCCGTTACTGCGGATATCCAAGTTCATCATGTAAAATTCTCCATTGGCGATCGATTCCGTGCAAATTAATACATAGGCATATGATCATCATCGAGGGATGGTCCACCGGTGATGATATCGACAGGGACCTTTTTTATTTTTTAAAAATATCCAGTACAAAAAAACGGACCCAGACCGGATCCGTTTTTTTATCTCTTTATGAAATTCTGGGTGTAGTACTTTTTATATACCCCGACGCCCAGACCTGTAAACTCCTCGTTCAGCATCGCATCCCGATGCCCTTTGCTATTTAGCCAACCTTCCATGACTGCAGCTGCATCAACGTAATTAGCCGCTATATTTTCACCTGCTGCCCTGTATTTCACATGGCCCGCATCGAGACGCTTTTCCAAATCCCCCTTTGTTTCAGAAACATGGGTTCCTTCAGGTGCGTCCGTCATTTCCCGGCTATGAAGATAAGCAACCTCCGCAGTTGGCGCATCCCATTCTAAAGGCTTCAAATCAAACCTGCTGCGCATTATATTCGTAATATCGAATATTTGCTGCTCATTGCCATCTTCCACTTTCGCCATTTCCTCATCAGAAAGGTCCTTAACTGTCACAAGTTCACCATGATAGGTCAACTCATACGGTTGTTGTTTCAATAAGGCGGAATCACTCAAAAATCGGATACTTGAAACAGTCCCGGTGAATTTATCCAAATACAGCTGAACATTAATATTCCCTAAATCAATCAACGGCCTCATGTTCATATCTTCCTCCGACAATTCAAAACGATATGAACTGTGACCAACTTCAATATCAACAGTGGGTTCCACATATAAGCTGGAATAGATGGCATCAATCGATTGTCCAATTTTAAAAGGAGCGACATTGACCTTATCACCGATTCCATAAGCAGATACCACTTTTTTATTTTCAACAGCTAATTGGAAATAATTATCATAGTCCTTTTTATAAACCCACCATTCATATCCATAGGCGGACATATCTATCCGATCTGGCTTACCATATTCCTTTTCTATCTCTTTTGCATTTTTCCCGATCGTTACCGCCAGACCTTCTTTCACTTCAGTAATCCCTTCCTTTTCAGAGGAAGGGATTTTTTCATTTATATGTCCATTGGGGTTAACACCTTTGTTACCATCAATAAGAGGGTTTCCTTCATCTTCATCGCCGATATTAAGATAAATACCGATTACGAAAAAAATAATAATTAACACCAACACCTTACCTAAACCGCGCAGAGGAACACTCCCTCTCTCTATCTAATTTATGTATTCAATGCAAAAACCTTTCTTTCCTGATTATATCACTGTTCAATCATAATTTTCTAATTTACGATAGACTGTCCCTTCATTAAATTTATTTAAAAAGTGGAACTTTTGCGAATGATTAAATTACCATGGTTGAGTTCATTGCAACTTCCACCATTTCGTACTATTATAAAATATAGGATAAAATGGTATATTATAAACATACTTGGAGATTTTTAATATATTCATGTACATAATATTTTCCCGGTATGTCATTTTAATTCTTAATAGTAAACATAGGAGGTACTACTCGTGAAATTTGAAAGCTTTGGAATCGAAAACATCACAGCCGACTTAAACCGATTAGATGACCTAATGCCGCAATATGGTTTAATACGTGCAGAACAATGGGATTACGAAAGAGTCAGTTACGATCGTAGGTTCGACTTAAAAGAAGGCACGTTTTACCTGAGAATACTTGGCTATGCTACAGAGGGCGATGTAGGCGCTCACAGGGCCGTCATCAAACTAATGGTTCCTCTATTAGGAAAACACTATTATCCACACGGAGTTGAATATGGTGAAGGAGAGGATTTCCCTGCATCACTAGTTAAACAAAGTGAAAAAATCCTCGCTCAAATCAAAGAAGAACTTACACAATTCACTGGCCTGTAAAAGCCGTTAGTGAAAAGCAGGTACAAGTGAGAGGATCATGCGTGATGCTCTCTTTTTTTATATGCATTACAAAAGCCTGATGCTTTTATTGCACCAGGCTTTTTCGTTATTTTAAAATCCTAGGATCGCCTTTATTAAAGATGTTGTTTCTCCGCCGTGATAAATGACATAAAGCAGGATGTAAACAGCTACTCCAGTAATCCCGGTGAAAAACCAAATGATGCTTGTCGCAGGCCCGATTTTTTTATGGATGGCGAATTTACCTTTAAACCCAGTGGTAAGCATGATGATCCCCAAAACAGCTCCAGTTGTGGCAAGCGTTATATGGAAAATCAAAAAAATCGTATAATAAATTTTAATGTCAGCGGGTCCGCCAAATGACGTACTACCAATGAATACCGTCCGGGAAAGATATATAGTGAAAAAGATTACCGCAAAAACCGCAGCTGCCATCATGGTTTTTTTATGGGTCTCGATTTTGCGTTGTTTAATTTGATACCAGCCTATTGCAACAGTGATGGCACTTAATACAATGAAGGCTGTACTTATCGTTGGAAGGATTGGTAAAGACATATGAATTGTAGTCCTCTCTATATTTATTAATCAACTACCATTCTATAAGAGGCAATCATAAAATTCAATAAAATCAAGGATTATTAACAGAATGCTCACTTTTATAGAATAGGCAAGTCAAATCACTCGCTATTTGGTTTAAATCAAAATCAGGCAAAGGCAGATAAAAGACTTGTCCGTCCCAAGACAAGTCTTTTATCGTACAATTATTCTACAGTCTGAAGATCCGAAGGTATCGGATCGATATCATTTTGGCCGTCATTCTCCTTTTTGAACCAAGCAAAGAAAATGACACCCAGTACATAGCCTAAAACGATTTCTTGAATCACCTTCATCAAAACCCCGCCAAGCTGTTGATCTTCAAGCAGTGGCAGTCCATTGAACATTTCTGGGCCACTGAGCGTTAAACCTGACAGTGCTGAAGCCGGAACGCAAAGTTCCATGGCACTGGCCCAAGATTCCGCATTGGTGAATGTATCATACATCGGACCATTAGCAAAAATGATTAAAGCGCAGGCAGGGGTCATTAGAATGCCACTCCCGAATATATAAGCTACTTTTTTCACACCTGATAGACTTTCACGTTCGGGCAGCTGATTTACAAGCGGGAACCACATCAAAACTGCAGTAGTAAATAAAAGCACCGTGTATCCGGCATGTATCCACATCCCCGTTTTGATATAGTCGAACACTAACGGGATATGGTACAGCGAGAAAAGAACATTAAATAGTAAAAGGGCGACAAGAGGTCTCGTAAAAAATTGAAATAAAGTCTTCACTCCCCTTGAATTTATGAAAGTTCTCATAAGCCAATCTGGAATCGCAATGATAAATAAAGGTGGAATCACGAGATAGAGCAGTGCCATTTGAAACATGTGTGCACTGAACATGATATGACTCAATAAATCCAGTGGGGATCCTTTTACCACATAAAGGAGGAACATGGCTATCAAAAAATAAGTTGCCTGTTTAACGGAAAGCGATGAACTGCCCGGAAACTTCTTCCCTTTTTTGGTCACCAGCCAAAAATAGCCTACGGTTATAAGTACGAGGGCGGCAAAATAATAAGGACTCCACAAAGCACGAAATCCGAAAATATCAATAGACAAAAAAAATCACCTCGTTCATAAACTTTTTCTTCCTTTCATTATACCTAAAATGAAACATTGTAACAAATATAGATAAACTTGGATTGGTTTTCCGGAAAATCACCACATAAAGAAAAACCGGCTATCGTTCAATAGCCGATTTTCTTTATGGTTTATAACCAAACAATTGTTGTGAACACAAGGACAGTTATCAAGCCTACTGCAAGGCCGGAAAATAAGAACAATGCAATAGTGCCGTGCCCTTTATGCTTCATGTGCATGAAATAATACAATTGGAAAATCACTTGTACAACTGCCAGCAGTAAAATGACTGGCTTAATGAACCAATGTGAAAAACCCTCAATTCCTACTGCAGCAAAAGCAAGTAATGTAAAGAAAATCATAAGTGTAAATGATATCACTTGGTGTTTCATCTCTTCAGCATTTTTCTTACGGCGATATTTTAAATCGACATTCGGGTTCGCTGAATTTGATTGTTCATTCGCCATCAGTTATCCCACCATTCCCATTAAGTATACGACAGTAAAGATAAACACCCAGACTACGTCAATGAAATGCCAATAAAGACTCGCAACAAAAAATTTAGGAGCATTATATAAATTCAAGCCCCTTCCTGCATTACGCACCATAAGACAAATAATCCAAGCCAAACCGAATGCAACGTGCCCTCCGTGAAAACCAACTAACGTATAAAACGCGGAGCCGAAGGCACTGCTCGTAAATGTATGATGGAATTCATGAACATAGTGATTAAATTCATAAATCTCGAGTCCAAGAAAACCTAAGCCAAGTGCAACCGTAATGACAAGCCAAGCCTGCATTTGTTTAAAGTGGTTATTTTTCATATGATACATCGCATACACACTAGTCAATGAACTGGTCAATAACAGCATGGTCGCCACAAAAGTAAGGGGTAATTCGAATAAATCTTTAGCTAGGGCTGCATCACCATTTGGAACTTTATCCTTCAATGCTAGGTAAGTTGCAAATAATGAGGCGAATAATACCGTCTCTCCACCAAGAAACAACCAGAATCCCAAATATTTATTTTTACCTTCTAAAGTCGCTTTCTCGGGAGAAGCAGGCCAGGTAGCATCCGTGAATCTTTCATCTGTCTGCATTATGCCTTACCTCCCTTGTCTTTATCGTCCATAAGGTCTTCTTTATGAATATGGTACCCATGATCATCTTTAACGGAACGGATAAACATTGAACCAAATGTTACCAAAAGTCCCACGATTATTATAGGCAGGGTCCATGTCTTATCATCCATATGGTATAAAGCACCGAATGCGGCGATAAATAAACCGGAAGCAGTCGTTAAAGGAAGAATGGATGAATTTGGCATATGGATATCCCCAAGTGGTTCTGCAGGAGTCATTTCCTTTTTGCCTTCCATTTTTTCAACCCAGTAAGGATCTAATCCGCGGACTAGCGGCAGTTGTTTAAAATTATAAAAAGGCGGCGGTGATGGAATGGCCCACTCCAACGTACGGCCATCTCCCCAAGGATCATTGCCGACTTTTTCATTCTTCACAGATGTAATGATGATATTGATGACCATTACCAAGACACCAAATGCCATCAAAAAGGCTCCAACAGTACTAATCATATTACCTGTATTAAAACCTTGATTGTCCAAGAATGTAAATACGCGACGAGGCATCCCCATCAAACCTAAGAAATGTTGAATGAAGAACGTTAAATGGAAACCAATCAAGAAAGTCCAAAATGTGATCTGTCCCAATTTTTCGCTTAACATCGTTCCAAACATCTTCGGCCAATAAAAATTGATTCCAGCCAGTAAACCTAATACAACCCCACCTACGATTACATAGTGGAAATGAGCAACAACGAAATAACTATCATGGTATTGATAATCAGCAGGTGCAGATGCGAGCATGATGCCTGTCACGCCACCCATTGTAAATGTAGGGATAAAGGCAACTGCATAAAGCATCGGAACCGTGAACTTGACGCTTCCTCCCCACATCGTAAAAATCCAGTTGAATATCTTAATGCCTGTCGGTACCGCGATAGCCATGGTCGCCACAGCAAAGATTGCATTTGCGATCGGACCTAGACCAGTGGTAAACATATGATGCGCCCAAACCATGAAACCTAAGAAACCAATTAAAACGGTTGCAAATACCATCGATGAATAACCAAACAATCTTTTTCTGGAGAATGTAGCGAAAATTTCGGAAAAAATACCGAACGCGGGAAGAATCAGGATATAAACTTCCGGGTGACCGAATATCCAAAATAAATGCTCCCAAATAATCGTATTTCCCCCTGCTGCTACATCAAAGAAATTCGCGCCAAACATCCGATCGAACATCATTAACACCAATCCCACGGTAAGCGGAGGAAAAGCGAATAATATCAATGCAGAAACGACGAAAGTTGACCAGGTAAACAGCGGCATACGCATATATGTCATACCAGGCGTCCGCATATTGATTATGGTTACAAGGAAATTGATCCCTGCAATTAGTGTTCCAAAACCTGATATTTGTAATCCGAGGACGTAAAAATCAATGCCATGACCTTCGGAGTGCAGGGAAAGTGATGCATATGATGTCCAGCCTGCATCAGGAGCCCCTCCTAAAAACCATGAAAGGTTTAAAAAGATTCCCCCAAAGAAAAATAACCAAAAACCTAATGAGTTCAAAAATGGGAACGCAACATCACGTGCCCCTATCTGTAATGGTACAACCGCATTCATTACAGCAAACACTAACGGCATGGCCGCCAGAAATATCATAGTCGTGCCGTGCATGGTCAAAATTTCATTATAAAATCCGGCACTTACGAAATCATTGTTTGGGATTGCCAGCTGGATACGGATAAACATCGCTTCCAAACCGCCGATTACAAAGAATAACCCGCCAGAGATAAGATATAAAATGGCGATTTTCTTATGGTCTACCGTCGTCAGATAATCCCAAATCGTAGCGCCAAATCCTTTTTTATTAGCGTACGTACTCACGATTTAACCTCCCTAATCAATGTTCTATTTGTCTTCCACCTTAAGCTCCAATAGATAAGCTGCCAGTGCATTAATATCTGAATCTGAAAGTTCTCCGTAAGTACCGGTCATCGTGTTGCCCGGTTTATACTTCTCAGGATCCTTGATCCATTTTTTCACATTCTCTTCCGTGTGATCCAATACGCCAGCTACTTTTTGACGCTCACCGAATGTAGCCAGATTCGGAGCCTGACGAGCTGCTTCAGGCCTGCTGTCATTTGGTGTAACCGCATGGCAGCCTATACAACTTTGATTAAAGACATCTTCACCCTGTTTTGCTAGATCACCTTCCACGACAGGTTCTTTCGCGGCTTTCATATCTTTAGTCCACGCTACAAAGTCGCTTTTAGACTTTGGTACGACCTTAAAATCCATCAAGGCATGGGAAGGACCGCAAAGTTCAGCACATTTCCCGTAAAATAAGTTGTTCGAATCTTCTGCCTTTTCACTATCGAATTCTAAGTAAAACTGATTGACTCCATCTGTATTTGTATCCATCTTTCCTCCGGCAGCCGGTATCCAGAATGAATGCTTAACATCAGAAGCAGTTAGATTGAAGTACACTTTTTGATCGGTAGGCACAACCAAATCCTGACTTGTGACAACTCCAAGGTCAGGATATTCAAACTCCCACCAATAAAGATTTGCCCTAACATTCACGACAAGAGCATCCTTCGTTTTTCCATCCTTATCTTTCTTATCCATTGCCTTTGTGTCAGCTAAGTCGAATGTAGTGACGACGGTCGGAACAGCCAGAACAATTAAAAGAAGGATAGGAATAACAGTCCAGATAATTTCAAGTTTATGACTTCCTTCAATTTGTTTCGGTATTGTTTCGTCGCCTTTCTTCCGACGGAAGCGCAGTAAAACTACAACGAACAAAATAATCACAACAATAATTACCAGAACCATGATTAGTGTACTCAATATCAGTAAGTCATACTGAGATTGCGCAACATTGCCTGCTGGCTTCAGCGCGGATAGGAATGGTTCGCCGCAGCCCGAAAGTACAAGTCCTACAATACCCAGCAGAGCAATCAGGCGCCATTTGTGCAGCCTTTTTTTCATAGCTTCAGAAACCCCTCTTTCGTCAAAATTTTCTCACAAAAATAAAAATGGGCGCAATTGCGAATATTCTCTCTATGTCAATTTCTAAAAAAAGAAAGAATCCCTAATTCAAGGAATTATTACGATGATTCATGTAACCGCTCTTATGAATGACCCTGTCGATAAGTTCTCCGTTAATATGTATGAATGGCGGTCAGTACATTATTTATCAGTAAGCTGGAGCCTGTAAAAAAACAGGCTGCCAGCTTATTTAAACCAAAACTAGATGAGAGTGACAATAACCATCGCTACAAATAAAATGGTCATATAATTTAAAGAATATACAAACATGGATGTTGCCCATTTAACATCATCTTTCTTTTTATACCCCTTAATCCCCAAAATAAGCCAACCCGTGCTCAATAATGCAGCAAGAATAACTAGCGGAGTTCCCAATGGAGTTAAAAAGAAAGGAATGAACATTAAACAGACGATCCATAGCATAATGGATCTTTTTGCCGCCTTGAACCCTTTCACAACAGGAAGCATGGGTACACCAGCTGCACGATATTCTTCGACACGCCTCATTGCAAGTGCATAAAAATGAGGAGGCTGCCACAAGAACATGATCGCGAACAGGACCCAGGCGATCTTATCAAGGCCCGGATCGACTGCAGCCCACCCGATAAGTGGAGGCACCGCTCCGGATATACTGCCTATAATCGTATTCGAGACAAATCTACGTTTGAAAACCATGGTATATAAAACAACATAAGCGAAGACGCCGAATGCCCCTAGTATGGCAGTTGTCATATTAGTCAATGCAAGTAATATCAGCCCTGCAGCAATTAAACCGAAACTTAATGCCAATACCTTTGAAGGCTGTACTTTCCCAGTTACCGTTGGACGGTTTTTCGTTCTTTCCATTAAATGATCGATATCACGGTCATAATAATTATTGAAACTGCAAGATCCCGCCATTATGAGCGCTGAACCTGCAAGTGTATAAAACACTACATCCAGATTGTGTAAGAAGCTTAGCCCCGAAAAATGAAGAGCTAACCACACGCCGGTAAAAGCTGTAATTATATTTGAATTGACAATCCCCACTTTTATAAGTGCTAGAAAATCCTTCCAAGCTGTTGTTTCAGGTATATCCGATTGAAGGGCGGCTTTACTGTCCTCCATGACAGCTTCTGACAAACCCCTTGTTTCTGACATTTGTTTTCCTCCTTTAAATCATTCAAAACAGACGCAAATGCAAAAAAAACGTAACATATGCTATAGAACATTATTTCATACTTTTTGATATTTGTAACCAAGGAAGCGTAAACAAAAAGTAAATTATTTACCAATGACCGTTGTCAATGGAATCCATCGAGAGCTATCATTCTTAATATCATGCTTATTAACAGTAAAATTTAGTAAAATCATTTCTTCAATATATTAAAACACATTTTTGGAAGCTTTTGTGAAAATATTTCGGTTATTTTTTGACCAATTTGTGTCTCAATAATTTACTTCTCTTTTATGATGTTCATCAAGAACATGAATATTATGCTATTATCATCATCCCCTAGGCTTATTCCCTATTTTGCTCCTACTTGAAGGTTTACACTCCCTTTATTTCTATCAAAGTCTTATGTAACTTTCAACTATTTCAGGCATTTTAATTAATAGTTATAATATTAACTGAACTTGTAAAATCATTCTATTTTGTGTAATATCGAGGAAGTTCGACAAATATTATGAAAAACCTTATGCTATTATTAATTTTATGGAATAACCCTAAATTGCTACATAGAAAAAGGTGGGGCTACTAGTGAAATCGTCTCTTAAATGGTTTGCTGTTTTAACAACGGTTGTAATGCTTTTCATCTTACTTGGTGGAGCCTTAGTCACGAAGACGGATTCCGGCATGGGATGCGGCAGGTCCTGGCCATTGTGCAATGGGCAATTGATCCCTGACAAAATCACGATTGAATTGGTCATTGAGCTTTCCCATCGACTCGTTTCAGGTGCTGGAGGTTTCCTTGTTTTAATATTATCGTATATGTCTTGGAAAAAAATCGGCCATATTCGTGAAGCACGTTTCTTATCCGTCCTTTCTTTTGGTTTTCTGTTACTGCAAGGATTGATCGGAGCCGCTGCCGTCATTTGGTCACAATCCGATTTCGTCCTTGCCCTTCATTTTGGCATATCGCTCATTTCATTTGCTGCCGTCTTTTTACTGACACTGTTGATTTTTGAAGTGGACAAGAAGTTCGAAGCAGAAAGACTTATCGTTGACAAACGAATGAAATTCCATATTATTGGCGTATTGATTTTTTGTCTGGTGGTCGTATATACAGGTGCCCTTGTAAGGCATACAGAATCAAGTCTTATCTGTAAGGATTGGCCTTTATGCGTAAATGACAGTCTTGCACTCCCCTCCAACCTTTATGAATGGATTCAGATGGGGCACCGTGCAATGGCAGGAGCTATTTTCATTTGGGTATCATATGTAGCTTATATCGCAAAAAAACATTACAAAAATCAAAAAGTGCTATATGGCGGTTGGATTGCTGCATTCATTCTCGTATTTTTACAAGTTACCGCTGGAGCCTTTATCATTTTCTCAAGGCAAAACTTATATATCGCACTTACACACGCATTATTCATCGCCTGCTTTTTTGGTGTAATGAGCTATTTGATGCTATTGACATCGAGAAGCAAAAAAAATGCCCTGGCCAAGCAAAAAAGGAACTCCGCGCACTCTGTCAAAGGTCAGGAGGAACAGGATATAACGCCAACGGTACCCGCCCGTTAATGTCTGATTGTTCAATCAATAATATAATTAAGATGAAACAAAACCACCATTCCCGGGAATGGTGGTTTTGTTTCATCTTATAGTGAAGTTCAATGACCGTACACTGCCTAAAAAGAGGGTATAGGGCAGCTTAAAACCTTAACCCTACCCCATATACCCCAAATCATTCACAAGGTCACAGTCAGCGATATTACTTGGTTATTTCAATCAATAAGTCTCCAGTACTGATCGCTTCTCCATCTTTCACATAAATATCCTTGATGGTCCCGGAGAATGGTGCTTGCACGGTAGTTTCCATTTTCATCGCTTCCGTAATGATCAGGTGATCCCCCTGCTTGACCTGATCGCCTTTCTCGACAACTACACGAATAACCGTACCTGGCATTGTCGCACCGAGTTGTTCTTTATTTTTAGGGTCAGCTTTCATTTTTGATACAACGGAAGATTTAATGTTTTCATCCTTGATGATCACTTCACGTGATTGACCATTCAACTCAAAATAAACGACTCGTGTTCCATCAGCCAATGGCTGACCGATTGAAACCAATTTTACAATGAGCGTTTTACCCTTTTCAATTTCAACTTCGATCTCTTCCCCCAGCCTCATGCCATATAAGAAAGTTGCGGTATCGAGGTTGGAAACATCACCAAATAGCTCAATCGTTTTATTGTAGTCCAAGAATACTTTTGGATATAGGGCATATGCAAGCACATCGAAATCAGTGACTGCCCGTCCCAATTCCTTGAATAATTCTTCTTTAAGAGCTGCAAAATCCACTTCTTCCAATAATTCACCCGGTCTTACTGTTATAGGTTTCTTCCCTTTCAGGATAACTTCCTGAAGCTCTTTAGGGAATCCTCCAACTGGCTGACCCAGATAGCCTTCGAATAACTCTATGACTGAATCAGGGAAATCGATGGATTTGCCTTTTGTCAGAACATCTTCTTCAGACAGGTTATTTTGTACCATGAATAAAGCCATGTCCCCAACAACTTTGGATGAAGGAGTTACTTTAACGATATCGCCGAACATTACATTGACACGCTGGTACATTTCTTTCACTTCATGCCAGCGGTCCCCCAACCCCACTGCTTTAGCTTGCTGCTGCAAATTGCTATATTGACCGCCCGGCATTTCGTGTTTGTAAACTTCGGTATGAGGAGCATTCATGCCGCTTTCGAAGTCATGATAGAATTTCCTGACCTCTCCCCAGTATTCTCCTAAACGCTCTAGTGAATCGACTTCCAATTTAGGCTGTCTGCTTGACCCCTCCAGCGCATAATGAAGTGTTTGTACACTTGGCTGCGAAGTCAGTCCAGCTAAAGAACCAATCGCCGTATCAACGATATCCACACCAGCTTCGATCGCTTTCGAATACATGTAAATTCCATTTCCGCTTGTGTCATGAGTATGCAGATGGATCGGAAGTGATGTCGATTCTTTCAATTCCGATACAAGGCGGTAAGCCGCTTCTGGTTTCAAAAGTCCTGCCATATCCTTGATCGCTAAAATGTGGGCACCGGCATGTTCTAATTCCACGGCCATATTTTTATAGTAGTCGATATTATACTTGCTGCGTGATGGATCATTCAAATCCCCGGTATAACAAATGGCCGCTTCCGCAATTTTGCCGGATTGACGAACTGCATCAATGGCCAATTCCATCCCTTTAACCCAGTTTAAACTGTCGAAGATACGGAAAACATCAATGCCTGCACCCGCTGATTTCTCTACGAATTCACGAATGACATTATCAGGGTAATTTTTATAACCAACTGCATTTGAAGCCCTTAAAAGCATTTGTAATAGGACATTAGGTGCTTTTTTCC
The DNA here is from genome assembly GCF_025175645.1 of Peribacillus aracenensis. Classification (NCBI taxonomy): domain Bacteria; kingdom Bacillati; phylum Bacillota; class Bacilli; order Caryophanales; family Bacillaceae; genus Peribacillus; species Peribacillus aracenensis. Next base: position 297,964 of record NZ_JANZMJ010000001.1, on the reverse strand, counting down.
TGAAACTGATCAGCCTGTCCCATGGATCTTCTTTCAAGAATCGATACGCGACGTCAAAAGTTGCCCCGCCCCACATTTCCATTGAAAATAAATCAGGAAGCAGTTTTGCTGTAGGCTCAGCGATATCAAGGATATCTTTCGACCTGATTCTCGTCGCAAGTAAAGATTGATGTGCATCGCGGAAAGTCGTATCGGTGATCAATACCTCTTTCTGTTCTTTGATCCAATTGACCAGTCCCTCTGCACCTTGCTCTTCAAGTATATTTTTTGTACCCGAGATAAGCGGCAGGCCACCAACATTCGGAATTGGAGCTGGATCGAAAACAGGTTTTTTCTTTTTCTCGACTCCCGGGAATCCATTCACGGTCACATTTCCGATATATGAAAGCATTTTTGTCCCACGGTCTTTTCGGACTGGGAACGTAAATAGTTCCGGTGTTGAATCAATAAAGGAAGTATCGTATTCACCATTAATGAAGTTCTCATGTTTTACAACATTTTCAAGGAATGGAATATTCGTTTTAATTCCACGAATCCTGAATTCCTTTAGGTTACGCACCATTTTTGATGCAGCCTGTTCAAATGAAAGCGCATGTGTTGAAAGTTTAACGAGAAGTGAATCATAATATGGTGTGATGACCGCACCTTGGAACCCATTACCAGCGTCCAGACGAACACCGAATCCCCCACCGGAACGGTAAACCATCATTTTCCCGGTATCAGGCATGAAATTATTCAATGGATCCTCAGTCGTCACCCGTGATTGAATCGCATATCCATGTGTTTTGATTCCTGACTGTTCGGGAATCCCGATCTTTTTGCCATGGAGTTCATGCCCTTCCGCTACCATGATTTGGGATTGAACGATATCAATGCCCGTAATCATTTCAGTAATGGTATGCTCAACCTGGACCCGTGGATTGACTTCAATAAAGTAAAATTCGCCATTTGCGACAAGGAATTCGACCGTACCAGCGTTTACATAATCAATATTTTTTGCCAGCTTGACGGCTGCCTCACAAATCCTTTCCCTTAAATCCTCGGAAAGGGAAACGGAAGGTGCCACTTCCACAACTTTTTGATGCCGTCTCTGAACGGAACAGTCACGTTCATATAAATGGACGATATTTCCATGAGTATCAGCCAAAATCTGAACTTCTATATGCTTCGGGTTTTGAATGAATCTCTCTACATATACTTCATCATTACCAAAGGCTGCTTTAGCTTCTGATTTTGCGCGATCATAAGCCTCTTCAACTTCTTCGATTTTTTCGACAATCCGCATTCCGCGCCCGCCGCCGCCTAAAGAGGCTTTTATGATAATTGGAAAGCCGTATTGTTCACCAAATTCCTTTACTTCTTCAACACTGGTCACCGGTCCATCGCTACCAGGGATAACCGGAATATCAGCCAGTTCAGCTTGTGTTCTGGCTTTTACTTTGTCACCAAACATATCTAGGTGCCTTGATTCTGGTCCGATGAAGATTATGCCTTCTTCCTCACAGCGTTTCGCAAATTCAATATTTTCTGAAAGAAAACCATAACCGGGATGAATCGCATCGACACCGCTCATTTTGGCGATCGCGATTATGCCTTCAATATCCAGGTATGCATCAATCGGCTTTTTGCCTTCCCCAACCAAATATGCCTCATCCGCTTTATATCGGTGATAAGAACCATAATCTTCCTTTGAATAGATTGCAACTGTGTGAATGTCTAATTCCGTACATGCCCGAAAAATCCGTATCGCTATTTCTCCACGATTTGCCGCAAGTACTTTTTCTATACGTTTCCCCATTGCTACCACCCTAATCAATATGTATTTTTATTGAATATATAGAAAAAAAGCGTGAAAGACTTTCACCACTTTTTATTCAAGAATTTATATCCCAACCAAGGAGACCATTCTGATCAAGCTCATTTTATCGCGGATGTAATTATTTCGATATATTTTATATTTTCGTTTTTTACATCCGATAAAGACTAAAAAGAGCCTTACACCAATAGCAAATGCAAATTTAGCTATAATAATATATTATCGATTTGACTTAACATTCAATTAATATAACCATAATACTAAAATTAACTGAATACAATAAAAAAATAAAAAATTACATATATTCGTATATTAAAACAAGGAATTAGCTCCGCCTTTCCGACTAACGTCCCATTGATAATCAACGGCATTCGATTTAAAAATCCCAGATACTTAATGATTGATAGAGAAATTTGAAATCTGAACATAACCATTAAACATTTCATCGAAAATTCAAAAAAATAAAAAAACAAAAATAAAAAAACACAATTGAGCTTCTGCGGATTAATTAGTATGTCACTATTGAATATAGTATAACACTATCAATTAATTATGTACATAAATAAAAAACTCAAACAATCATCGAGATTTGTTTGAGTTAGTATGTTTTATCTATTATTTTTTTAATGATGCTTCATGCAAAACTGACAATTCTTGTTCAAGGGCCTCCAAAAGGGATTTACCCTCGGTTTCCTCTACCAAACCTAAGCGTACGGCAAAATCAATTTCTCGTGATAGGCCGAACATTTGTGTATCAAGTACCTCTTCATATAAAGGACATTGAGGCATAGTGAGATTTTCCATTTGAACTTTTATCAGTTTTAGAATCTTGTCAGCATCTGCTTTTAATAAAGCATAAGCTTTTTCTCGATGATTGACAAGCATATCAGATGCCATGTTAAATCCCCCCGCTCAGAGCGATTAAATCTTATCTCTAAATTCTACCTTTAGTTTTGTGAAAAAGCAAGGACATTGACAAACAATTTGCCATCGGGATATCACTCCCACCTCTCAAATGAATATATCAAGCCATGGAAATTGTTCACCATCGTGTAGATGTGACATTTCAATTATAATTGATTATAATCATTAAAGAGCAACAGAAAGGAATGAGATATTTGGAACCTATCGTATTTATAAATGGAAAAGTGAAATATCCAATTACGCTAGATCCTGGAGTATGGATTTTTGACGACCGTAAAGTTGAAATTGATACATATTTCCACGCTGAAAGAGTCCAAGTCAATGAATTAGAAGAATATACGATTGCTGCCTCCAAACATTGGCAAAAAGAAATACAGGAAGGCGCAATAATGCCGCCCACAATAAAAACGGAACGAAAGTTCGAGAAGCAAAGATTGCTGGAAGGGACTTTCGGCATCCCTTTTGAACCTTTTTTAAAAAATGCCGAACCAGAAAATGGGGTAACTGAAGTCATCGTTACAACCGATGATGAAGAGCTTACATTCCCGTTGGAAACGGCACTTGAATTTTTCCTGGGCTTTTCCAAGGATGGAAAGCCGCTTAAAATATCTGAGGGCGGCCCTATGGAAATTTATTTCGGGGACGCTTCCAATATCAATGATCCGATAAAAAATGTGCGGTCTTTCACTGTTAAATAAGACTTAGTCCGTCCTGAAGTGAATGCGAAGCGTGCAGCTGAATCAGCCCATTCTTTACCGAAAACTTCAGGGCAATCGGCAAGGGACATCCCTTGCCGATAAGATTATAAAAGCGTAGCTGCGAGTTGGGCCAATCCAGATCTTTCCCCTTTTATCAATTTAACATGGCCGGCAATACGCTCTGTCTTGAATTTTTCCACCACATAGGTCAAACCATTATTATATTCATCTAAATAAGGGTGATCTATTTGCTCCGGATCCCCCATTAATACAATTTTGCTCCGCTCCCCGACTCTCGTCAAGATGGTCTTGACCTCATGTTTTGTTAAGTTCTGCGCTTCATCGATGATGATGAACTGATCCGGGATGCTCCTTCCCCTGATATAGGTCAGGGCTTCCACTTCAATCGAACTCATGCCAGCTAGAATGGCATCCAATTCCCCAGGTTTTTTCGTATTGAACAAAAATTGGAGATTATCGAAAATGGGCTGCATCCAAGGTCTTAATTTTTCTTCTTTTTCCCCTGGCAGATAACCAATATCTTTACCGACAGGAACAATCGGCCTGGCAACCAGAAGTTTCTTATATTGTGACAAATCTTCAGTTTGCATCAATCCAGTAGCCAATGCCAATAAAGTCTTGCCTGTCCCCGCCTTACCAATGAGCGTCACAAGCTTGATATCCGAACGAAGCAATAAATCAAGGGCCATCGTCTGCTGGACATTTCTCGGTTTAATTCCCCAAATATGTTCCCCTTCATATAACAATTTCTTGACTAGCCTGCAGTTCTCATCCACTATCCCAATCGCCGAAGCTGAACTCCCCAGCGTGTCCTTCATCAACAGGAATTGATTTGGATAATATGAATCCTTTGTCAGTTCCTCCAGTGACAGAAAACTTTTTTCATAAAACTTATTCAGATTATCAATCGATACAAACACTTCTTTGTGCCCAGCGTATATATGGTCCAGTTCTACGACACGATCATTTAAAAAGTCCTCTGCCTCAAGTCCGATGGCATCAGCTTTAACCCTGACGAGAGTATCTTTACTTACCAAAATGACCGTTTTTCCATCTTCCTTTGTCTCTTCTTCCAAAGATAAGTTTTTCGCGACTGCCAATATCCTGTTATCATTCGTTTTCTCCACAAAAATTTCCTGGAGCTTATGAAATGAACGATGGTTGAGTTCAATCCTTATGCTGCCTCCATTATGAAGCGGAATGCTCTGATGAAGCTTCCCTTTTTCACGAAAGCCATCGATCAATTTCGATACTTGCCTGGCATTTCTTCCAATTTCATCCATATACCGCTTTTTCGAATCCAATTCTTCTAATACGACTGCCGGAATGACAACTTCATTATCTTCGAATGAATAAATCGAGTACGGATCCTGCAACAGGACATTCGTATCTAAAACATAGATTTTTTTCCCCAATATGACGCCTCCTGCCTGCTCTTTAGGATATGCCTTACCATTTACTACACTCAGAAGTTATGTAGCGGACGAGACTGTTGATAAAATATATGTTCCTCTGCATAAAGATAGAAGAACATTTACAGACTATAAAGAAAACTTCCAGCAAAAAATGCTATCCCCTACATTGATGACAATATGTTTGGCTGCATTTAATACTTACCTGAATCAGACCTGTCATTGGTGGAAATGCTGGAACCTACAAAAAACATTAAGGAGGCTGCACATTGCAAAAATTCATGTTGTCGCTCGCTGCTGTTCTGTTGATGACAGGTTGCTCAATGGATAATAAAAATGAAGTGTCCGAAAATAATGCGAAAAACAATTTAACGAAAGTCAATAACTCGACCATTGAGGAAGCAGACAGAAATACAGGTCAGCAAACAGCGGAAAGACTCACCGGTTTAGCTAAATCCATTCCTGAGGTGAACGATGCCACCGCAGTCGTACTTGGCAAATATGCCATCGTCGGAATAGATATCGACCAAGATATTGAGCGTTCACAGGTCGGAACGATAAAATACTCAGTTGGAGAAACTTTAAAACATGATCCCAATGGCGCAAATGCCCTTATCGTCGCTGACCCGGATATAAATGAGCGGATCAGGGAGGTGGCCAGAGACATTAAAGACGGTAAACCGGTAACTGGGATACTAAATGAACTGGCTGACATCACAAGTCGGGTCATTCCTGAGGTTCCTGGTGATATTTTAACCCCAACGCCGTCCAAGAGCATTGAAAAGGAAAAAAATAAACTTGATGATGAAACGGAAAGAAAAGAACTCGATAAAGAGCAAAATGATCAATCCAATCACTTTAAAGAATGAATATTCCTAACCCGAAGTCAATCTTCGGGTTTTTGTCTTTATCCACCATGAACCAAGTATCGTTACCGTTCATATGTTAGTTTCACTTTATCCTCGTTTTACCATAAAAATATTGGTATACTTAAAAGCATATTCAAATTGAAGTGAGGTTCAACTAATATGAAGGTTAAATGTGTAATATGCGATCAAATTGAATCTATACCTGATGATAGCCCAGAAGCTAAGAAACTTCGCAACCGCCCTATACATACCTATATGTGCAATACATGCAACCAACGCATAGAAGAGCGTACGAACGAACGGATTGCAACCGGGAACTTCCGTCTTTACCGGACAATCAAAAATGAAGATGAATGGTAGAATACATTATAAAGTTTCCCTGATTGGTCTCATCAATGGAATTCTGCTTGGATTGATGATGAAGTGGGTCGAAATGTTTTCCGGTAAACAAGTGTATAAGCTCCTATTGAATGTGGATTTCCTTCCTGTAATCGGAGCTGTTTCCTGGGGTGAGGCAACATTGTTCTTTTTCCATCTCCTTTTCTCACTGGCAATTACGTTCAGTTACGTTTATATTCTTCGTCCTTTGAAGATTTTCAGGAATTGGAACAAATACACACTTGCTTTTTTCACGATCATTCCGGCAATCATGCTTTACTTCCCATTATCGGCGCTGTCGAAAACAGAAGCTGTCCTTCCTTCTGATTTGACAGCTTTCTTTTTGTGGACAATCTTACATCTTTTTTACGGACTTTCCCTCCCCAAAGCAATATAAAAAAGGACCGTGCGCATATCGCACGGTCCTTTTTTATCATTACTCGATATTTTTATACTTTTCTGGCTCCAACTGTATTTGGTCTAACATGATATCAATCAATTCAATCGGATAACGTTGCTTTTTCATTTCGTCCCCCAAAAGATACTCGATGAAATAAAAAGGTTCCGTTTTTGAAACCGAATCGATTATCACCTGATGATCATCTTTTAGCATCTGCATGAAAAACATTTCTGTATCACGTGCTGCTGTATCATCAGGCCTTGCATCACAGACAACTTTGATCGTCAACCAATTGTATAAAGCATCCTGTAATGATTTCATCATCTTAAGCCTGTTCTTCTTTTCTCGAATTATGAAGACGGATTCGATAAATCCCCAGAACTAGCGAAGCGATGACTAATGCTTCCCCCATAGGAAGAAACACCGCAAAGAAAGAAAGAAGGGTACATCCAAGTGCCATTACCACATAAATGACCACATTTTTTAGCAAAGGTAACTTTTTGGCAAAACCTAACTGATAGACAAGGATGCATAATCCAAAGACCGTCAAATATAAATACCACATTCCCGCTTCAGGATTTTCATCCACTCTGTACAATGCTGCAAAAAATGATAATCGCTCTTGGATATCCAATCTTTTCTCCTCCTCTTGCTATTTATTTTTCTTCAACAGCAACTTTTTTTCTTTTAGCTGCTCTTTCACGTTCGTTTTTATCAAGAATTTTTTTACGAAGACGAATTGAATCCGGAGTTACTTCACAGTACTCGTCATCATTCAAATATTCTAGAGCTTCTTCAAGTGACATGATTCTTGGTTTTTTCATGGAAGAAGTTTGGTCTTTATTTGCTGAACGCATATTTGTCATTTGTTTCGCTTTAACGATATTGACAGTCAAATCGCTATCACGGTTATGTTCCCCGACAATCATGCCTTCATAAATATCCGTACCTGGCTCAACGAAAATAACCCCGCGGTCTTCTACTTGCATAATACCATATTGTGTAGTTTTTCCTGATTCCATGGAAACAAGTACACCTTGACGTCTTCCACCGACTTGACCTTGTGCCATTGGTTGGTAGCTGTCAAATGAGTGGTTCATGATACCATATCCACGTGTAATCGTTAAGAACTCAGTTGAATATCCAATAAGTCCGCGAGCTGGGATCGTGAACAGTAAACGAACTTGGCCGCTTCCGCTATTGATCATATCCAACAATTCACCTTTACGGGCTCCCATTGATTCCATGATTGAACCAGTGTGTTCCTCAGGTACGTCGATTTGTACACGTTCAACTGGCTCACAACGGACACCATCAATCAAACGAACGATAACTTCCGGTTTAGAAACTTGAAGTTCATAACCTTCACGTCTCATATTTTCGATCAGGATGGAAAGGTGAAGCTCCCCACGGCCTGAAACAATCCAAACATCCGGAGAATCAGTATTTTCGACTCTTAAGCTGACATCCGTCTGCAATTGGTTTCTCAAACGCTCTTCAATTTTACGAGCTGTAACGAATTTACCTTCACGGCCTGCGAATGGGCTGTTATTTACAAGGAAAGTCATTTGTAATGTTGGCTCGTCAATACGCAGGATAGGCAGGGCTTCTGGATGTTCAGTCGGACAAACCGTTTCCCCTACGTTAATATCCTCCATACCAGAAACGGCAATTAAATCACCGGCAACGGCTTCTTGGATTTCAACTTTCTTCAAGCCAATATAACCAAAGATTTTCGTTACTCGGAATTGTTTAACCTTCCCATCAAGTTTCATTAATGAAACTTGTTGACCTACATGCATTTTACCGCGGAATACACGGCCAACCCCGATACGTCCTACATAATCATTATAGTCAAGTAAAGCCACTTGGAATTGAAGCGGTTCATCTGAGTTATCAATTGGCGCTGGGATCGTTTCGACGATTGTTTCGAAAAGTGGGGTCATGTCTTTTTCTTGTTTAGCAGGATCTGAATCCAAGCTTGCAGTACCAGCAATACCTGAAGTGAAGACAACTGGGAACTCTAACTGTTCTTCTTCAGCTCCAAGTTCGATGAATAAGTCAATTACTTCATCTACCACTTCATTGGGACGTGCAGAATCTTTATCGATTTTGTTCACGACAACGATAGGTGTAATCTTTTGTTCCAATGCTTTTTTCAACACGAAGCGAGTTTGTGGCATACAACCTTCATATGCATCAACAACAAGTAGAACGCCATCAACCATTTTCATGATCCGTTCCACTTCACCACCAAAGTCGGCATGACCAGGTGTATCCAAAATATTGATTCTTGTATCTTGGTATTGAACTGCTGTATTTTTCGCAAGAATCGTGATTCCGCGTTCTTTTTCAATCGCATTAGAATCCATCGCACGTTCTTCCACATGTTCATTTTCACGGAAAGTACCAGATTGCTTAAGCAACTGATCCACTAACGTCGTTTTACCATGGTCAACGTGGGCAATGATGGCTATATTACGAATATTTTCTCTTAATTTCAAAAAATTCACTCCTAAAAAAGTTTGTGTATAACGTATCACTAGTATTAGCTTACATATTATATCACAAACATACTAGAAACAAATACAGAAATTATGTACAATAGATATATTAGGGGTGATATTAATGAACATTAAATGGAATTTCTTAATATTAGCGATATTGGCAACAACAAGCATCGGCTCCATTGGCATCTTCATTGCTGAGAAGAGCTTGATTGGAATATTAGCTGCAATCGTTATTCTTTGCGGAATTATGGGGTTCGGTTTCACTCAGAAGAAGAAATTGCGCGAAGCCGGGAAGTTATAATATGAAAAACTCGCTGACAGACAGCGAGTTTTTTTTGTTAATTATTTCATAATGAACATTTTTATCCATACGTGCCAAACTGTGGTACTGCTTTCAATTAGACCTTGATTCTAATGACTGGGATTTCCTGATAAGTATTTATCGAATACTTCTTTATGGAGCCCTGGTTTAGATACGAAAAGTGAGTCACCTTTTATAAAATCCAATTTGTCACCTTTAATATTACTAACTTCCCCACCCACTTCCTCAACCAGTAAAACTCCTCCGGCAAAGTCCCAGGGCATGAGTCTCATGGTTATGTATGCATCTATCCTTCCAGCTGCGACGAAAGCAAGCTCCAATGCTGCGGAGCCATAAGAACGTGTCCCTCGTGCATCCCGAACTAGCGGTGCCAAAAGATTCGGATCGATCCTTCGGTTTTCCGTTACCCAGCTTGCATTAATGGAAATTATCGCTTTGCTTACTGTTGCCTCTTCTAGGGATGTCAGCCTTTGATCATTCAGAAATGCTCCTTGCCCCTTAATCGCATGATATAATTCATCGCTAAAGACATCATAAACCATGCCGATCTTCCCGATGCCATCCACATAAACCCCAAGGGAAATTGCAAAATTCCTCTGTTGATGAATGAAATTCAACGTTCCATCAATTGGATCGATGATCCACACAGTACCTTTTAGGTCTTTAATATCATTACCCATTCCCTCTTCCCCGAATATGCGGTGTTCAGGAAACACTTCGTTGATTTTTTCACAAAAAAACTTTTCTATCCCCTTATCCATATTAGTAACCAAATCATTCGGATTCGTTTTCATTTCAATATTCAACTTGGTTTTAAAGGACGCCCTTAGCCTAGTACCCGCTTCTTTCATCCATAACTTCGCATATGTATCCATTTCCTTGACAGATGCCATTATAATATCCCCGTCCTTTGTGATCAGAAACTACATTAAAATGATCCTCTTCTAAAGATTAAAGCAAATATAGCTTGCCTTCAAGTTTTTAACATCTTAAATTTTCCATTTTTTAAAATATATAAGGAAAGAAGGCTCCTTGTGACCACCCATCCATTAATCGGTTTTGCAATTATGAGCTAGCGAGCACAAATACTTTTCAAACCAATTTGAATTAACGTTTCCCTTCCTTATTAAAGGGACCCGGACAAAATAAAATACTACCTTATTATATATTGGACATTTAATGAAAAACGGACACATTATTTTTAATAAATAAAGTGTCCGTTCATCTATAATAAAATTCCTTGTATTGAAATTGATTCATTTCCTTTATTCATTCTCCTTCAAGATCTCTGCAGCCAATTATTTACAAGGCTTTCAATTTCAACAATTCCAAGCGGATGCGTTCTAGCCTTTGCTTGCATTGTGACCTCTTTTGGTCATTCTCTTCACCAATAGCTTCAAAAAGGGTTGCTAATTCATAGTCCATTTCCATCCTTAACACTGCAGCTCTATGTCTTTCAACTTCTTTAGCTTTTAATGCTTGGTTCATGACTTGTTTCATAATTAACATTCTCCCTTCAACAATTAACGTAATTTTCTGAATTTATCTTATCATATGACTTCCTACCTCAAATAGCAACTAATTTGTGTTATAACCTATAAGGAAATTTACATTGCCAATCCAAATCGTATTTTTTAAATTTTACTTTTACTTATGCTACAATATGTGCAGATATTACGGTAGGAGAGATGAAAATGAATGTAGCAAGTTTTACAGCAAATGATTTTGATGTTTTTAAAATTGATGGTCTGGAACCGCGCATGGATGCTTTAAAAGAACGGATCCAGCCCAAACTACATGCACTTGGAGAGCATTTTTCTCAAAAACTGTCAGTTATGACCGGCGATGAAATGCACCCTCATGTTGCAAAGCATGCCAGACGGTCAGTGAATCCTCCTAAAGATACTTGGGTTGCTTTCGCTGCCAATAGCAGAGGTTATAAAATGATGCCGCATTTCCAAATCGGGTTATGGGAAACGCATATGTTCATCTGGTATGCCGTGATTTATGAAGCCCCTAATAAAATTGAAATCGGAAAGCGACTGGAGCAACAGGCAGGCCAATTGGTGAATAGCATTCCCTCCCATTATGTTTGGTCAATGGACCATACAAAACCTGATGTCATCACTCATGGTGGTCTTGGAGTAGATGATTTGAATTCAATGTTCACTCGTTTGCAAACTGTAAAAAAAGCCGAAATCCTTTGCGGTATAAAAATTTCACGTGATGACGCTATTAAGTTAAAAGATGATGAATTCATTCAAACCATTCAAGATGCGTTTGAACATCTTTTACCCTTATATCAATTAAATTAAACACATTTGCTTCGTATTCGGATTGAATATCGGATGCCTTCAAATAAACTGGTTAAGAAAAAAGGAGAGCCTTGACGGCTCTCCTTTCCTTATTTCTGCGCTACCCCTTTGCTTGCTTGTATCAAATCACCAATTTGATCTTCCTTACCTGTTTCCAAGCATTCGATGATCTTGCTGCCGACAATGACACCATCGCAGTATTGTGCTGCATCACGGACATGATCTGGCGTCGATATGCCGAACCCAGCAAGAACGGGAACCGGACTTATCTCTTTTACCTTCTTCAAATAGCCTCCAAGTTCTTCCCCAAAGGCGTCACGGGCACCCGTAATGCCTTTGACTGTAACTGCATAGATGAATCCCTCCGCCCCTGCAGTAATCTCAGTGATACGTTCTTTCGAAGACGTGAGTGTCACAAGTCGGATAAGAACGATCCCTGCCGTTTTGATTGATGAAAAGATGGCTTCTTCTTCAATCGGTAAATCGGGGATGATGCACCCGGAAATCCCTGCACGGAGACAGTCATTCGTAAACTCTTTAAGTCCATATGCCAGGATTGAATTCGTATATCCCATTAAAATAATTGGGATGGTCACTTCATTTTTGATTTCCATTACTTTTTTCAGGACATCTTTTAAAGTTGTTCCATTTTCCAAAGATCTGATGCCCGCTTGTTGGATAATAGGTCCGTCAGCGACAGGATCAGAGAATGGTATACCTAGTTCGACGGCAGTCGCACCGCTGTTTTCAAGGAAAAGAAGCTGGCTCTTTAACCGTTCAAGACCTCCATCCCCTGCCATTATATAAGGTATGAATGCTTTTTCCTTCTTTGTTTGACATTCTTCAAGCGCATTTGTTAATTTATTCATGTTCACTACCCCCCATCAATGATTGGACCGTTTCAACATCCTTATCACCACGGCCGGACAGGCAAATTACCAGTCCTGTTCCTTTTTCCATTTCTTTAGCAAGCTTTAAACCGTAGGAAATGGCATGTGAACTTTCTAAAGCGGGAATGATCCCTTCCTCCCTGGAAAGCATCGCTAAAGCTTCCAAGGCTTCATCATCGGTTACTGAAGTATATTCAACCCGATTTGTATCTTTTAAGTAACTATGTTCAGGCCCTACCCCTGGATAATCCAGCCCTGCTGAAATTGAATGTGCCTCCTGGATCTGACCGTCCTCGTTCTGCAGTACATACATGAATGCCCCGTGGAGCACCCCAGGTTTCCCCTTAGTCAAACTTGAAGCGTGTAATGGTGTTTCAAGTCCATGCCCTGCCGCTTCCACTCCGTATAATTTTACCGTTTCATCCTCAATGAAGGGATAAAACATTCCCATTGCATTACTTCCTCCGCCTATGCAAGCGACTACTGCATCCGGTAGGGAATGAACCGCCTCCGAATATTGACGCTTTGTTTCATTTCCTATCACGCTTTGAAAATCACGTACAATAACGGGGAATGGATGCGGACCAAGAACCGATCCCATTATATAGTGGGTGTCATCCACATTCGCCACCCAATATCGTAACGCCTCATTCACTGCATCCTTCAGTGTCCCGCTTCCTTGTGATACAGATATGACCTTGGCTCCCAAAAGCTCCATCCTGAATACATTCAATTTCTGTCTCCTGATATCTTCTTCTCCCATAAAGATGATGCATTCCAGCTTCAGCAAAGCACACACAGTCGCCGTTGCAACCCCATGCTGTCCTGCACCCGTTTCGGCAATCACCTTTTTCTTGCCCATTTTCTGAGTCAGCAAAGCCTGACCGATCGTATTGTTTATTTTGTGGGCTCCGGTATGATTCAAGTCTTCTCGCTTCAGATAAATATCTGCACCTCCAGCAAGCCTTGTCAAGTTCTCCGCAAAATAAAGTGGTGTTTCCCGACCGATATATTGTTTCAGGTAATAATTTAGCTGCCTTTGGAATTCAGGATCATTTTTAGATTGTTCATATACTTCTTCAAGCTCCGTAATCGCCGCCATTAAAGTTTCCGGAACGAAACGGCCTCCATATGCCCCAAAATGTCCAGTTTTATCAGGTTGTGTATAAGTGTTCATCTATTCATTCCTCTTTTCCGGCTGTATATTTTGCCTCATTAATAAATGCCTTTATTTTTACGGCATCTTTTAATCCGTTTGTTTCAACGCCGCTGGCTACGTCAACTGCGAATGGTGAAACGGCATTAATCGCTTTTCTGACATTTTCCGGAGTCAGCCCACCCGCTAGAATTACCTTCCCGGGTGGCAGATCCGCTTTTCGGATCATATCCCAATCCAAAGTCAATCCCTTTGCAGATGAAATCTTAGGAAGATCTACTAATAGATAATCCGCTGGGTATTCATGAAGGTTTTCAAGGTCTTTCTCTGAATTGACGGAAAAGGCCTTTATCACCGGTAGGGGCATCCTGCGGGCAAAGCTGGCAGACTCGTTACTATGAAGCTGAAGATAATCCACCCCTGCGATTTCAGCACTTTTTATCACTTCTTGTTCAGTTTGATTGGCAAACACTCCGACTTTTTTAACCTGTCCAGCTAGATTCGCCGCGATTTCTCCTACTATCTCTGGCTCAACCTTCCTGCTACTCTCGGCAAAAATGAAACCAATGAAGTCTGCCCCAGATTCAACAGCAGTCTGAGCGTCTGCCAATGTCTTTATCCCACAGATTTTCACTAACATATTAATCTCCTTATATACTCATTTGCAGTTCGGCCATCGTGTGCGGAAGATTTGACGCAGTCATCAGTGTCTCCCCGACTAAAATCGCTTTTGCACCAGCTTCCTTCACACGCATCACGTCTTCTTTTGTTTTGATTCCACTTTCACTGATAATGATATGGCGTTTTGGATCAAGTAACTTCGCCAATCGTTCCGTTACAGCCAAATCCACTTTGAACGTCTTTAAGTTCCGATTGTTAATCCCTATTAACTCTGCATTCAGCTCTATAGCCCGTTCCAGTTCGGCTTCATCATGGACTTCCGTCAATACTTCAAGCCCTTTTCTTTTTGCATATTGATATAATTCATGAAGGCGCTCTTTAGAAAGTGCTGCGACAATCAATAGAATGATAGTGGCACCAGCTTGATGGGCGCGATCGATTTGGACTTCATCGATGATGAAATCTTTGCACAATCGGGGAATCTGTATGGCCTCGCTTACTATTCTCAAATCTGCAATCGATCCTTTAAAGAAAACCTCATCGGTCAATACGGATATCGCTGCCGCTCCGCCGCTTTCATATGAAAGGGCCTGCTCGATCGGATTTACATTGATTTTAATATCCCCTTTTGAAGGGGAAGCCCGTTTTATTTCCGCGATAACCGCCATTGATTTCGCCGTTTTCAAATTCTCCACCAAAGATGGTCTGACTATGTTGATCATTACCGAATCTTCTAAGCCCCTTTCTTTTAATTTTGCGACTTCCGCCTTTTTCTGTTCGATGATTTTCGTTAAGATATTTTCCATTACATGACCACCTTATTTCTATTGCCATAAGCAATCAGATTTTCTAACTTCGCAAGTGCCGATCCGCTATCAAGGCTTTCTTTAGCCATGGAGATCCCTTTTTTGATCGTTGCTGCCGTACCATGTGCGTATAATCCCAATCCAGCATTCAATAAAACGGTATCACGATAGGCCCCTTTTTCCCCTTTGAGAAGCCTAAGCATGATATCTGCATTTTGTTTGGCGTCACCGCCGCGAATGGCATCATTTCCGTAAACCGGCAGATCCACTTCTTCAGGGTGCAGCGTAAAGGGAATGATATCCCCTTGCTCCAAAAGTACGAGTGAATTTTCACCCTGTAGGCTCGCTTCATCCATAAACCCGGCGCCATTAATCACGACCGCGCGTTTCCTGCCTAATTTATGTAGGACTTCCGCAAAAAGCTCGAGCATATCACGTCGATTGATTCCCATTAATTGCGAGTCGAGTTGCACTGGATTTGTCAGAGGACCGATTAGATTAAATATCGTCGGGATTTTCAGTTCTTTTCTCACTTTCATTATCCGTGCAATATTAGGGTGGACCGATGGGGCAAATAAGAATGTGATTCCATTTTCCTCCAACAGTTCTTTTAACATGTCAGGCCCCAAGTACAAATTAACACCCAATTCTTCCAATACATCGGCACTGCCCGTTTTGCTTGAAATGCTGCGGCTTCCATGTTTGGCAACCTTGACACCGGCCCCGGCAAGTACGAAGGCTGATGCTGTACTTATATTGAAGCTTTGTGACCCATCTCCTCCCGTTCCGCAATTATCCATCACATTAAGAGAGCTTGTTCGTACACTTCTTGCTTCTCTTCTCATGACTCTGACAAGGCTTGCTATTTCACCTGCCGTTTCCCCTTTGGATTTTAGGGCAATGATGAAAGCTGCCATCTCGCTTTCGGTGATATCTTTGGAAAATAACGCTTGGGCTGCTCTGCTCATCTCTTCTTCCGTCAATGTTTGACGCTCTGCTAACTTCGCTAAATACTCCTTCACCGCTAACTCCCCCAGTCGTTTTTTGTTTTATAGGATGGATCGTTCCTTTTCAGATTGGAAGGTTCCCGCAATCTCATAAAATTGATGTAATAATTCCTTGCCGATTTTCGTCCCTATTGATTCAGGGTGGAACTGTAAACCGTAAAGCGGGAATTCTTGATGTTTCAGGGCCATGATCTCCCCATCATCCATCGCTACTGCCGTCACAGTCAGTTCATCTGGCAAACTCGCCCTTTCAACTACAAGGGAATGGTAACGCATTACCGGGAATTGTAAGTCCTGTTTGGCAAATACACCTGTTCCATCATGTTCGATAACCGATGTTTTCCCATGCATGATTTGTTTCGCTCCAACCACATTCGCACCAAAAACTGCCCCAATGGCCTGATGCCCCAAACAAATGCCCAATAGCGGAACCTTCTCATAAAAATTACGGATGATTTCCATACTGATACCAGCATCTTCCGGCCTGCCGGGTCCCGGGGAAATGACAATTGCCATTGGATCCAGTTCCTCAATTTCCGCAAGCGTGATTTCGTCATTCCTTTTTACTATGATTTCTTTTTCCACTTCTCCTAAATATTGATAAAGGTTATAAGTGAACGAGTCATAGTTATCAATTAATAAAATCATTTTGTGTGAACCTCCATTAAAGCGCGTGCTTTATTTTGTGTTTCTTCAAATTCCGTTTTTGGGTCTGAATCATATACAATTCCTGCCCCTGCCTGTACATAGGCCTTGCCATCTTTAATGATCATCGTCCGAATCGCTAAAGCCATATCAAGATCCCCTCCAAAACCAATGAACCCTATCGAGCCCGAATACATCCCCCGTTTACAATTTTCCAGTTCATTGATCAGCTCCATTGCCCTGATTTTTGGAGCACCGGAGACTGTTCCGGCAGGGAGGCAGACCGTCAGCGCATCTAAACTCGTGAACCCTTCCCTAAGCTTTCCGCTAACCTTCGAAGCAATATGCATGACATGCTGATATCTTTGAATTTCCATTTCCTCGGTGAGGTGGATTGAACCGATTTCGCAAACCCTGCCAAGATCATTCCTGCCCAAATCCACAAGCATCTTATGCTCGGCTAGTTCCTTTTCATCCATCAGCAGGCTTTTTTCGAAGCCTTTATCTTCTTCATCCGTTTTCCCTCTCGGCCTTGTACCGGCAATGGGATTAACATGAACCGTTCCTGATGAAACGCTGATCAAACTTTCAGGAGACGACCCAATAATTGTATAATCACCAAATTCTATATAAAACATATAAGGAGAGGGGTTGGCTAAACGCAAACGACGGTAGGCATCGAAAGGCTCCCCATCGAAGTCCGCTTTGAACCTTTGTGATAAAACAACTTGGAACACTTCACCAGCTATTATCGCTGATTTAACTTCAAGGACCATTTTCTCGAATTCATCTTGACTGAAATTCGATTTGAATTCCAAATATTCCGACGATATTTCCTTTGACGGTTTGCTTGCCTGATTGATTTTTTCCTTCATCCCCAATAAACTTTTTTCACTATCTTCTTCAGCAGTCAAAAGATGGATTTTCTGCAGAACATGATCGAATATATACAGTTCTTTATAAAAGAGAAAATGAGCATCAGGCATTTGCAGAGAATCTGGAGGCACCGGACCTATATTTTCATACAGACGAATGATATCATAGCCCATATATCCGATTGCACCACCGTTAAATGGCGGAAGATGTATGGGAGCCTCTTCTATCTCCACTAATAATTCGTTTTTTAGAAACTCGATGATATCCATGTTCTTTACAATTTGATCACCTGTTTCAGTATCTTTCACATTTACTTGGCCAGCAAGTGATGTCACCTCAAGATAAGGTTTTGAACCTAGATAAGAATAGCGGCCGTTGTCGTGATGCGAATTCGAGCTTTCCAATAAAAACTTCTGGTCACCATCTAATTTCTGAAATATGGCAATGGGTGTGTGGATATCCCCTTCAATTGTGTCCATTTTGAAACGGAGTATTTTTTTTTCATCCAAATTATTCATCCTTCAATTCCCTCCCGATTCTTATGCGCTCTTGTAAACCCCTGGAAGGGAAAACCCTCTTGGCCGAGCCGGAGTTTTCACATCCTCTGGTTTTTGTTTTTTTCTAAAAGATATATATATATTGAAATTCCAATAAAAAAATCCCCC
This sequence comes from Peribacillus aracenensis, assembly GCF_025175645.1. Taxonomy (NCBI): domain Bacteria; kingdom Bacillati; phylum Bacillota; class Bacilli; order Caryophanales; family Bacillaceae; genus Peribacillus; species Peribacillus aracenensis. The sequence goes on along the minus strand of NZ_JANZMJ010000001.1, from coordinate 279,633 downwards.
GCAAACACAAATATGTGTCTGCAGAGGACGGTAAACCGCGGTGCCACCTCAAGTTGGAAAAACGCATCATTTTTCCCTCTCAAGCAAGAAATGAAAAATTCTTGCGATTACCCTTTAACGGTGGCGGCCGAGTTTCCCTACTTATTTCAAGAAACCACTCATAAGTCCATTCATCTTCTTATATCGTACCGGTTTCCACCTATCCCGGCTCTCTGTTACGCATCTAAAAAGATTACTACTCTCATTCATAGATTTAATTATCATTTCCATAAAAACGCAAAAAGGGCCCTCATCCAAAGGACGAGGAACCCGTGGTACCACCTTAATTAGCTAAATTAGCTCACTTTACGGCATTAACATGCCTATCTCCACTAACGATGAGATAATCGCCAAAGCCTACTCCGTTCATCCGTTTCGGTTTGGGGCTCGGAAGTCCATTCGCTTAAATTCGTTCACCAGTTTTCAGCAACCACTGGCTCTCTGCAGAACATCATTAAGGTACTCTTCTTCGTCACTGCCTTTATCATTTTCTTGCTTATTATGTTAAAACAATCTTTTCAGTAAGTCAATGGAGTTTTCTAAAAATATTTTTAATTTTTCATTTTTATCCATTCCCCGTCATCGATTCCTTTTGCCTTCTTAATAACAAGATAGGCTGAATAAGTGCTGACTGACTCAAACTCATCCGTATACTTTTTTTCATCCGCCTTACCGGGGACTATTTCCTTGAATCTTCGGTAAGCCTTCATAAATTCTTCCTTTTGTATTTTGTTTTCATAAGCCTTTTCTACAGCTTCAAAGAATCTGATCACATCTACGATTTCTTCAGTAGACCAATCAAGATCCATTGGATATTGATAATCCATACCCTAAACACGCTCCTTCTAGATAGTTTTTCATGCTGTCCGGCAGTCCATGCATCATCAGTCTGCCCATTTTGAACGAATTGCTTCCGCTTGGTCGATAATCCGACTGAATAGTTCAGCAGTCGATGGTACATCATGAATCAGCCCCATCACTTGTCCGGCCCAAGCAAAGCCTTCACCTTCGACACCGTCATGGATATAACGCTGATTCGCTTTTCCGCTTATGTAATCCTTCAATTGTTCATATCCGCCATTTTCTTTTTCTATTTCAAGAATCTTATCGGTCCAGCTGTTTGCAATTACCCTTGCTGGTGCACCAATGGAACGCTTGATGACAACGGTATCATTTTCTGTGCCGGAAACCAAGGCGTTTTTATATAATTCATGTGCATGAACACATTCCTTGACCGCTATGAATCGTGTTCCCATCTCAATTCCTTCGGCACCAAGTGCCAATGCTGCCATCAAACCGCGTCCATCGCCAAAACCACCCGAGGCGATGACTGGAATATTAACGGAGTCCACGACTTGAGGAATTAACACGGAAGTTCCAATATCATCACGGCCTAAATGTCCTCCTCCCTCCTGACCAACTACCATCACCGCATCTGCCCCAAGCTGCTCAGCTTTCATTGCCTGCCTTTTTGCAGCAACAAGCACGAGTTTTTTCACCTGGGTGCCTTTGACGTAATCAAGAAATGGTGCAGGGTTGCCGCCGGTTACGGAAACAGCTGCGATATCCTCTTTCAAGGCTGCTTCCAGCATGTTTTCATAAGGCCTTCCATGCTGTCCGATTGCAAAGTTCACACCAAACGGTTTATCCGTCAATGATTTGGTTTTTCTAATTTCATCTGTCAGTTGCTCCGGGTTGTCCAAGGACATGGCCGTTACCTGCCCCAGCCCTCCTGCATTCGAAACTGCCGCCGCCAGGTCTGCATATGCTAAATGGGCCAATCCCCCTTGTACGATTGGGTATTGAATGCCTAACAAATCGGTCACACGCGTTTTCCACTTCAAACTCCTCAGCTCCCTTTTCATTTTATGTGGTTTGTTTATTTAGCTGAACTCTAAAACCATTAGCTTCATTATGGCAAATATTGTTTAACCGTTCAATTTTTAAACTCACCTACAATATTAATAAAAGAAGAATTCTTGAGTAAAACCAGTAAATACTAGGAAAATGGACATTTATAATCTGCTGATAATTTTATTGGGCCCCTTAACAACAAAGACATATATAAATGGTTTAAGTCAGGACATTAAAGTCACTCTAGGCATTTATTATAAGACGTGCTATAATTCATATGTTTTATGTCATCCACATGCTTACTAACCATACGATGGAATCGGAGAAACATACGATCATTAATAGAAAAGGAGTATATACTCCCAAATATTATGTACCTATTTTATTGAAAAGGGGCCACAAAGAATTGTCACAGAATGAAACACCCTTATACACTGCCTTATTGCAGCATGCAAAAAAAAATCCCGTTCAATTTCATATTCCAGGCCATAAAAAAGGGAAAGGAATGGACGCTGATTTCCGTAATTTCATTGGAGAAAATGCATTATCCATAGATTTAATCAATATCGCTCCGCTCGATGATCTCCATCAGCCAAAGGGGATCATTAAACAAGCTCAGGATCTTGCCGCGGAAGCTTTTGGGGCGGATCACACATTCTTTTCCGTTCAAGGAACAAGTGGAGCGATCATGACAATGGTCATGACAGTCTGCGGACCTGGGGACAAAATCATCGTCCCAAGGAATGTACATAAATCCGTAATGTCTGCCATTGTATTTTCCGGAGCTGTTCCCATTTTCATCAATCCTGAAATAGACAAAGATTTGGGCATCTCACACGGCATCACCGTCGATGCCGTCGAGAAAACTTTAAAGGAACATAGCGATGCAAAAGGATTGCTTGTCATCAATCCAACCTATTTCGGCATTTCGGCCGATTTGCAAAAAATAGTGGAAGTTGCTCATTCCCGCCAAATCCCAGTACTGGTGGATGAAGCACATGGTGTCCATATACACTTCCATGAAGACTTGCCGATGTCAGCCATGCAAGCTGGAGCGGATATGGCTGCAACGAGTGTTCATAAACTGGGCGGTTCACTAACGGGAAGTTCCATATTAAATGTTAAGAACGGTTTGGTTTCCGCAAATCGTGTTCAAGCCATATTGAGCATGCTCACAACCACCTCAACTTCCTATATCCTACTGGCTTCCCTGGATACGGCCAGAAGACAACTTGCGACGGTAGGGAGGGAAATGATTGATGAAGCGATCAATCTCGCAGGGTATATCCGTGAGGCTGTTAATGAGATTCCTTATCTTTATTGTGTCGGCAGCGAAATTCTCGAGAGTGAGGCAGCCTTTAGTTATGACCCGACTAAATTAATCATATCCATCAAGGAATTGAATATTACCGGATACGACGTTGAGAAATGGCTTCGTGAAAAGCATAATATCGAAGTGGAACTTTCTGACTTGTACAATATCCTTTGCCTGATAACACCTGGAGACTCAAAAACAGAAGCGGATCTTCTGATTGCTGCCCTTAGAGACTTGGCGGATGAGTTTAAGGAAATGGCGGCTGAACATGAAAAAATCGAGGTCCTGCTTCCTGATACACCACCACTGGCTTTATCACCAAGGGAGGCATTTTATGCAGACACCGAAGTGGTTCCCATTGAGGAATCTGTCGGCAAAATTAGCGCTGAGTTCATCATGGTTTACCCGCCTGGAATTCCGATCTTCATACCAGGAGAATTGATTACTGAAGATAATATCAATTACATCCGGAAAAACATCGAGGCCGGCCTTCCTGTTCAAGGCCCTGAGGACCCAGAAATAAAATATTTACGCATCATTAAAAATTGATTGATTCCATCAAACCAGAGCAAAGTGCTGCTCTGGTTTTTTTGCCCCTTATTATTGAGCAGCAACTCCTGATCAACTGAAGATTTCGCTTCATTAACTTCTATAAAAAGGGTGCTCCAGGTTACAATCCTGAAACACCCTTAAATTCTATTAATCTTATTATCCTTTGTCGATTTATTTTTCAGAGGCAGCTGTATCACAGCTTTGGCAGTTGTGATTGTGTGTATATAGTACACTTACTTTTTCATCTTCAAAATGTTCAATCGTGCTATTGCAAGTTTGACATACGATAGTTCCCATTTTTACAACCCCTTCCTCTATATTGTATGCATCAATAACGTAATGTAACCGCTTTATATGAATTATAATATAACACATTTATTATTTCAAGTTAAAAAGTATAACATATATGCTTTTTCCTCATTAAATGAACACTCATGTTGGAATAAATTGACTCCAATCGTTCGTTCAAGTGATTCCTTTTTGGACCCTGGAGTTCATTTCATCGCACCCTTACTTTTGCATAGCAAGGTGAAAAAGGAATTTCGCCTTTTAATTTACATATAGATATGTATATAATACATCCATAAAATGTTAATATATTCTTATATCCTATCGATCTAAGGGGGATCCGCATGACTGAAAATGCCTATATCAAACTCGTTCCTGAGTCCGTGAAAGGGACTGTAACCATCGAAGACGTGAAAGAATTGCTGAACTATTATCAAATGATCACAGCGAAAACCGGAAAGCAACTGGATTGGGACTATGATAAGAAAGCATTTCCTTATGAAATGAAAGAACCAGAAAAGATGAAAGATAAGGCCATATACCTCCAATCCAAAGAAGATCGATATCACATGATCTTGATAGGCGTTGACCAAGAAGTCGTTAAGGATGAAGATGGATCAGAGCGGATTCAATCCTATATCCAATTCACCCTCCCTGAAACAGCAACTTTCGGTGATAAGGGGAAAGCTAATGAACTGTGCAAGTTCCTTGCAAAGAAATTACGGGCTCAGCTACATCTATTCAATAAACGGGTGATGTATTATTATCCAAGGAAATAAAAAAACCTGCAGAAGCCGGAATTGGCTCATGCAGGCGTTTCAATTAACTTTGGATTAAGGATCTCATAACCTTCCTTTTGAAAACCTTTCACGATATCCTCAATGGCTTCACTCGTCCATTTCCGGTCATGCATCAGTAAGTTCGCACCATTTCCTAAATAAGGGCTGTTCAACATGATTTCCGTTAACGCTGTTTTATCCTGATATTCTTTTTCCCAGTCATATCCGTATGTCCAATTCATGACCAACATTTTTTCTTTCTCAGCGACTTTTTTTGAATGCTCGGTATTCGATCCAAATGGCGCCCTAAAGTACTTCGGGCTTACCCCTGTAATGCCTTCTACCATATTGTTCAATTTTACGATTTCCCGCTCTTGTTCTTTTTCGGTCAACTGTTTTAAATTCACATGGGAATAAGTATGATTACCGATAGAAAAACCCATTTCATGAATTTCTTTTAGCATCGCCTTATTTTCATCATTTTCAAGAAAGTGACCGTTCACGAAAAAAATAGCAGGTACTTCAAGGCGCTTCAGGGTCTGGGCGATTTTCAGAGAATATTTATCAGGTGCATCATCAAATGTTAACAGTACAACTTTCGGATTTGCATCCCCAATTGGTTTAAATGACCAATTATTTTCGTCCACCCGATATTCTGCCTTTACATTTCCAGCGTCAATCGTTTTTGACGTTTCGTTTTCCGGGTCTTTCTTTTGCTGGCTTTCATCTTTGACCGTTTTTGTCGTTTCCACACTTTTTTGGTTTTCATTTTCTGTTGGACCGGAACTCGGTCCATTACATGCCATCAATAAAAATGATACTAATGTAAATAATGCTACTCCTTTGTTAATCATGATTCCTCCGTGGTTTCTTGTGTCATAGCGGCTTGCTTAAAGGTTTAATAAAGGGGTACTAGCGTTTCCAAAAGGATTTGCAAAATACCGTAGCATAATAGACTTATCACGGTAACAAGCATTGTTCGCCTATTGGATTTTAAAATCATTTTACCAATGTAAATGGCTAGATAGGAAAAGACCAGAAACATGAATACTTTGAAAACGAATCGATCGTTAACAGACAGCCATTCAACTAAGGTATACCCACTCCAAACGATTAGTTGAAAGAGGATTACCAGATAATTTTTCAAGTGATCCACCCCACTTTAATATGAATATATCAGCCATGATCTCTTTATTGGCAAAAAATATTCAATTAACATCGCTCATCTTATTTTTTATCCTTTATTACCTTTCTCAAAACCTTTCAAGGAGAAAAAGTAAGAAGTCCTTTTTATAGCTTATGCCCTTTTAGCCCTTTTCATTTAACTAGCTTGAAGAAAATGATGAATGGGGAGTCATCCTTCATTTTCGGATATCTGCCAAACAAAAAAAGCGTACTGCAGGAGGCAGTACGCTTTTTTATAAAAATCGATTACTTGATGATGTGAATAGGAGTTCCAAGGGCAACTTCAGCAGCTTCCATTGTAATTTCCCCTAAAGTTGGATGTGCATGGATTGTCATTGCGATATCTTCGGCAGTCATTCCTGCTTCGATAGCCAGACCAAGTTCTGCAATCATATCAGAAGCGTTTGGTCCTGCAATTTGTGCTCCTATAACCAATCCGTCTTCTTTGCGAGTGATAAGCTTCACAAATCCGTCCGTATTATTTAAAGAAAGAGCACGTCCATTTGCAGCGAATGGGAATTTAGAAGCAAGCGCTTCGATTCCAGCTTCCTTCGCTTCTTTTTCATTATAACCGACAGAAGCAAGTTCCGGTTCAGAGAATACAACAGCCGGAATAGCAAGATAGTCGATTTCGGATGAATGTCCTGCAATGGCTTCAGCAGCAATTTTACCTTCATAAGAAGCTTTATGAGCCAACTGAGGTCCAGAAACGATATCACCGATTGCGTAAATGTTTTTCACGCTTGTACGGCATTGTTTATCCGTTTCGATCAAACCACGGTCAGTCATTTTGATTCCGACTTGCTCCAGGCCGATCTCTGCCGTATTTGGACGACGTCCAACTGTTACTAATACGTAATCGGCTTCAACTTTTTTCTCTTCGCCTTTTACTTCATAAGTAACGGTTACACCTGTTTCAGTTTCTTCCACACCTTTTGCATTTGCTTTAGTGACAATTTCAGCACCCTTGTTTTTAAGGTTACGCTTAACAAGTGCTGCCATTTGTTTTTCAAAGCCTGCAGAAAGGATTTCTTCAGTACCCTCAAGGATGGTCACTTTAGTGCCGAAGCTTGCGAATGCTCCGCCAAGCTCAGTACCAATGTAACCTCCGCCGATTACCACGATCGAACCTGGAACTTCTTCCAAAGCAAGAGCACCAGTGGAATTAAGTACACGTTTCGTATATTTAAATGACGGAATCTCGATTGGCGATGAACCAGTGGCGATGATTGCGTTTTTAAATGTATATGTTTGGGCTGAGTCTTCATTCATAACACGGATGCTGTTTTCATCAACGAAATAAGCTTCACCAGTTACAACATCAACGTTATTACCTTTTAATAGGCTGCTTACACCGCCTGTTAATTTTTTAACAACAGAACCTTTCCAAGCTTGTACTTTAGAAAAATCAACAGAAACTTTTTCTGCAAAGATACCCATATCTTCTGAATGCTGAGCATCATGGAAACGGTGTCCAGCCGAAATTAAAGCTTTTGATGGGATACAGCCTACATTCAAACAAACTCCGCCGATTGTTCCTTTTTCAACGACCGTTACTTTCTGCCCAAGCTGTGCTGCGCGAATTGCGGCAACATATCCCCCTGGGCCTGAACCGATCACTAAAGTATCTGTTTCGATTGGAAAATCTCCTACTACCATTGTTTACGCCTCCATTAACAATAATTCTGGGTCGTTCAATAACTTTTTGATATGATTCAATGCATGTTGAGCTGTTGCTCCATCAATCATGCGGTGATCAAAGCTCAGTGATAATGCCAGAACTGGAGCGGCGATAATTTCCCCGTCGCGTACAATTGCTTTTTCGGCAATGCGTCCAATCCCTAGAATGGCAACTTCTGGATGATTGATTACAGGTGTGAACCATTGACCGCCTGCGGAACCGATATTCGTAATGGAGCAAGAAGCACCTTTCATTTCGTTAGGAGCCAATTTGCCGTCACGGGCTTTCGTCGCTAATTCATTAATTTCTTGTGAAATAGCAAAAGTTGATTTACGATCTGCATCTTTTACAACCGGAACGAGCAGTCCTTTGTCTGTGTCTGCCGCAATTCCGATATTGTAATAGTGTTTATGGATAATCTCACTAGCCTCATCATCAAATGATGTGTTTAGCATAGGGAATTCACGCAATGCACTTGTTAACGCTTTAACAACATAAGGTAGGAATGTAAGCTTGATTCCTTTTTGTGCAGCAATTTCCTTGAATTTCTTACGGTGAGCAACCAATAGCGTCACATCGACTTCATCCATTAATGTAACATGTGGAGCTGTCTGTTTGGATTTCACCATAGCTTTGGCAATCGCTTTTCTCATGCCGCTCATTTTTTCGCGAGTTTCAGGATATTGCCCTTCAGGAATTGTAACTTTTTGTTTTTCGGTTGTTTCCGTATCATTTTGTTGTGAAGCTTCACTTTGAGCTGCAGGTTGCTGTGGAGCAGTTTTGCCGTTTTTGAAAGCATCTATGTCATCTTTCATGATGCGGCCATTATCTCCAGAACCAGAAATCTCACGAATATTTACCCCTTGTTCGCGCGCATATTTCCTAACAGAAGGCATGGCGATGATACGTCGTGAAGGATCTGCCTCAACTTGTGGTTGTGCTCCCGCGCCCGTTACACCATTATTTTCTTGAACCGGAGCAGCCTCTTTCTTGACTTCCTGTCCAGCTTCAGCAGTTGCTTGAACCTGGGCCTCCGTATTCTTCTCACCTTCTGCCTTCGCTTCTTCTCCATGGTCCCCTTTAAACTGAAGATTTTCATAACCTGGAGCATCGAATGTTACAAGTACATCGCCAACAACGGCAACCGTTCCTTCTTGAACAAGGATTTCTTCCACGGTACCTTCCACCGGTGATGGGATTTCAACAACGGCCTTATCGTTCTGAACCTCGCAAAGCACGTCATCTTCTTGAATCTTATCTCCTGGTTTTACAAACCATTTCACTATTTCACCTTCGTGTATACCTTCTCCGATATCAGGGAGTCTAAATTGGAATGCCACTGAGTTCAACCTCCTATATTAAATCATACTTAGTGCTTTGAATAAAGTCCTTTATCTTGCATTACCGTTAATGCGATATTACTTTCCCAAGCAGGACATTCATTCCATTACTCAAGATGTTAAAACTTCAAGACTTTAGTCGCCGTTTCAATAATGTCTTTATAATTAGGGAGCCATACTGTTTCAGCTTGTGAAAACGGGAATACCGTATCAGCAGCCGCCACTCGAAGTACTGGAGCATCCAAGCTCAAAATGGCACGTTCGTTAATTTCCGCTACGACATTCGCTGCAATACCAGCTTGCTTTTGTGCTTCTTGAACAACGATAGCTCGTCCAGTTTTTTCTACAGAAGCAATGATTGTATCGATATCCAATGGAGAAACAGTCCGTAAGTCGACCACTTCGACGGAATGACCTTCCTTAGCCAATTCCTCAGCTGCCTTGATGGATTCCTGTACCATTGCACCATACGTAATAATGGATAAATCCGTTCCTTCTCTTTTCACATCGGCTTTTCCCAATGGAATTGTATACTCTTCTTCAGGCACTTCCTGACGGAAAGAGCGGTACAATTTCATGTGCTCAAGGAAAATGACAGGGTCATTATCACGAATAGCTGAAATCAATAAGCCTTTTGCATCGTAAGGAGTGGAAGGGATAACTACTTTTAACCCAGGTTGCTGGGCCATTAAACCTTCCAAGCTATCAGCGTGCATTTCCGGAGTATGCACTCCGCCTCCAAAAGGTGAGCGAATTGTAACCGGTGCACTGTAACGTCCGCCTGAACGGTAGCGCATACGTGCAAGCTGACCGCTTACGGAATCCATTACTTCATATACAAACCCAAAGAATTGAATTTCAGGAACAGGACGGAAACCTTGTAAAGAAAGACCGACCGCTAATCCACCGATTCCAGATTCAGCAAGAGGTGTATCGAACACACGATCTTCACCGAATTCTTTTTGAAGATTTTCCGTTGCACGGAAAACTCCTCCATTAACACCAACATCTTCCCCAAAAACGAGTACATTCTCGTCATTCTTAAGTTCTGTACGTAATGCTTCTGTAATTGCTTGAATCATCGTCAATTGAGCCATGGCTTACTTCGACTCCTTCTCTTTATAAATTTCATATTGTTCTTTTAAGTTATAAGGCATTTCTTCATACATGTTTTCAATAAGGTCTGTAACCTTTTGCTTAGGTTCTGCATCTGCCAATTTGATTGCTTCTTTAATATCGTCTTTTGCTTTTTCTATCGTTTCGTTCTCTAATTCTTCATTCCAAAGTTTTTTGTTTTCCAAGAACTTGCGGAAACGAACCAATGGATCTTTCAGTTCCCACTCGTTATCCATTTCGGAAGTACGGTAACGTGTCGGGTCATCCCCAGCCATCGTATGCGGACCATAACGGTAAGTTAATGTTTCAATCAATGTAGGGCCTTCACCATTAATTGCACGTTCACGCGCTTCTTTAACGGCTGTATAAACGGCCAACGCATCCATACCATCAACTTGGATGCCTGGGATACCTGCAGCCACACCCTTCTGGGCTAATGTTTTCGCTGCTGATTGCAAATCAACCGGAGTCGAGATTGCGAAACGGTTATTTTGCACAATGAAGATAGCCGGCGCTTTAAATGCACCTGCAAAGTTAATTCCCTCATAGAAGTCACCTTGTGAGGTTCCGCCGTCACCCGTATATGTGATGGCTACAGCTTTTTTCCCGCGTTTCTTCAACCCAAGAGCAACACCTGCAGCTTGAATATATTGAGCGCCGATAATGATTTGAGGAGAAATTACATTGACGTCTTCAGGAATTTGATTTCCCTTAAAATGCCCCCGGGAGAACAAGAATGCTTGCCAAAGCGGAAGGCCATGCCAAACGATTTGCGGAACATCACGGTAGCCAGGCAGAATGAAATCTTCTTTTTCCAAAGCATACTGGGAAGCGATTTGAGATGCTTCTTGACCGGCAGTCGGTGCATAGAAACCTAATCTGCCTTGACGGTTCAGTGATATAGAACGTTGATCCAAGATGCGTGTATATACCATACGACGCATTAATTCTTGCAATTGTTCATCACTTAAATCAGGCATTGCCGCTTCATTAACGACTTCTCCCTCTTCATTTAAAATTTGAAAAGTTTCAAATTGTTCTTCTACTTTCTTAAGCTGATCCTGAACATTAATTTTAGCTTGTTTAGTTTTTTGAGCCATTTGGCACCTCATCCTTTCATTAAAAAGGTTTGCTATTATTATTCTATAAAGCAAAAATAGTTTGCTTTTTAGTTTCTTCAATCATTCATTCTTTTATTTTTCCCTTAAGCCCAATCCTCAAACGTGGATATGCTTAATATGTCTCAATCTTATTCTGTACCATAAAAAAAATCAAGGAAAATGATACAAGAATTTTTATAGATTAAGTTTACAAGATGAATTAACATCAAGTCAATCACTTGGAGTTCCTTATAATTTTGATTTAATAGAATTTCCAATACTCATACTTCTTCTCTGTAATAGTTTTCACTTTACAACTGTACTATTAAATTTCCCCTATTTTTCAATTTAAGGATTGCGAAGGATAACATTTAAAACCCCCAGCATATCGGATCGATTCCAAAACCGCTTTAACTATAGGCATTTGAGCCTTCGGAATAATATTCCAAAAAAATATTTAAACGCTTTCATATAAGTCTGCTGTTAGAATTTTGATTATCGTTTTTTTTTAGTACAGGTATGAAAATCCACATCAAGGTGGTTACACAAAAAAAGTCCATTCTAGAATTTTTCTGTCCCTACATGAACTGGATTGAACAAAATATGGGCTGTGAGTGAGAATCACAGCCCATCATTATTTATATTATTTTGTTGAATCAGCCATTTCTATGCCGGAACTATCATAAAAACTTTCTTTTTTTTGATTTGATTTTTCAGTTAATGCATTAAATTCCTCATTCGCTTTCAGAACTTTTGTATAAGAGGTATTTATTTTCTTGATTTGCACTTGTAATTCATCCATTTTCAAATCCTCTTTTTTAAAAAGTTCATATAATTCACGATCATAAGCCAGACTTTGTTGATAAGCATCATATAAATTATCGTAGGTGCTATAGCGCTCACTCATGACCTTTTTCATTTCAGTCGCTTCTTTTTTTATTTTTTCATCCTCTATTTTCCCGATTTGTTCATCTATCTGATTGAATTGTTCTTTTGAGGATTGCATACTGCTTTGTTCCTTTTCAATTATTTTTTCCCTTTGGTCGATATTCTTGGTGGCTTCATCTGAAAGCTCGACAATCTGTTCATAATCATCCAATCCAAGTTTAATGATTTTCTCATATTTTTCTTTTTCTTTTTTCTCCAAATCATTAAGAGGCTCTTGATGTTCGGTGAAATCACTTTCCTTTTCTGCAGTTTTCTCTAGGATTTTGTGGATTTTTTCTTCCGGTGAACCATTAAAACAACCAGTCAAGATCACTAAAGAAAGAAGTAAAATAACATATGGACCAAAACGCTTCAACATAGACAGCTCCTTCTAATAGTACTTCGATGATTCATTTTTCTCTAAATTCCCTTATTAGCAGCAATCACTTGTTACAATCATATTCCGAACAGGTTTTTTTCATTACTGGGCGCTAGCCTACACCCTTTAGACCATACTGCATAGGCTGTAGTGACCGTTTCAAATCAGAGTGGTCAGTATTTTAATAATACAAAAAACGGAGGTATGAAATTATGTATGGAGGTTACAACCAGGATTGCTGTTATCCGGTTTCCGTTGCACCCAGCTATGGTTATGGTGATGGTTATGGCTATGGTGGTGGAGGCTGCGGCTTTGGAAGCGGCTTCGCTCTAATCATTGTCCTGTTCATTCTGTTAATCATTGTCGGCGCGTGCTTATGCTAACCGGGTAATTACTATTACCTTTACCCGAAAATGTTAACTATTTACCCTGAATAACAAAAAATGATTTATTTTTTTAAAATAGACCTTAACTCGCAATTAATATAATGGCTGGGATAGGAATTAATGTCTTGATTCCATCCCTTCCATTTTTCTTTCATTAGACATCCATTAACTTTCAGTGTTTTTTTTGTTAAAATAACCCTATACATATTATAAGAATTTTTGCGGGGTGAAAGATAATGCTTACCATGGATGATTTTGTTAATGAAGACGATCCAATCTTAAGGCAAGTCGCGGTAGAGGTTCCGCTTCCGGCATCAAATGAAGATAAGAAACTTTTAGACAGCTTGATGGAATATGTCCAAAACAGCCAGAAGCCCGATATTTCTGCACTATACGGGCTAAGGGCAGGAATTGGCTTGGCTGCACCACAGGTGAATGTTTCAAAAAGGATGATCGCGGTTCATTTGAAAGAAAAAGATGGTCAACTGTATAGCTATGCACTTTTCAACCCTAAACTCATCAGCCATTCAGTGGAAAAAGCATATTTGACATCCGGAGAAGGCTGCCTTTCCGTAAATCGTCCCGTTTCCGGCTATGTGCCCCGTTATGCTCGAATAACGGTTGTGGGTACGGACCTGGAAGGAACATCGGTTCAACTCCGCCTGAAAGGCATCGCAGCCATTTGCTTTCAGCATGAAATCGACCACCTTAATGGAATCATGTTTTATGATCATATCAATCCGGAAGACCCCTATGCCATCCCGGAAAATTCAATTGCGTTGGAAAGGTAACGCAATAAGCAAAACCCCTGTCTGTTGGCTGACGGGGGTTTTGTTTTTTTATATCAGTTCTAGTTCCTTCAAACCAAAAAGTATGCCATCATCATCGACATCCTTCGTTACAAAGTCGGCCTCTTGCTTCACAAGTTGACCGGCATTCCCCATTGCCACGCCATATCCCGCTACTTTTAACATCTCTATATCATTTAAGCCATCTCCAAAGGCGTAAACATCCTCCAAAGCAAACCCGACTTTTTCCATTAATATTTTAATGCCTTCAGCTTTTGAACCCCCGAATGGAAGTACATCCGTTGAATATTCATGCCATCTAATGAAATGAAAGTCGTCATATTTCCCAACAAAGTTCCCTTCTTCATCTTCCGAACAGAATAATAAGGCTTGATATATATCATGGTCCTCATAAAAATCTGCCACATGTTCAGGGTGGGGAAACTTCAGGCTGCTTAATGCTTCTTCGATTCTGCTATGATGTGGAACACTCGATTTCATTGTCTCCTCATTCATGAAAACGATCGGTATTTCATTTTTTTCAGCATGTTCGTGGAGCCGTTTTATCTCAGGTATGCTCAAAGGGTTTTTATAAACGACTTTCCCTTCAAAAACAACGTATTGTCCATTGAAACTTACAAATGTATCGATGCCAAGCTCTTCCCTTAAAGATTCGAACATGAAAGGAGCCCTTCCTGTGGCAATCGCTACAAAAACCCCGCTATCCTGCAGTTGCTTAATGGCTTTTTTTGTTGAAGCAGGTAACTTTTTTTCATGATCGAGCAATGTTCCGTCAATATCAAAGAATACAATTTTCACTAACGATTCACTTCCAATTCATTCATTTTTCCTTTTTTAATATGTACCCATTTAATAATTGTCATCAAGATAAGTCAAGTAACATAACCGGATTCCACTCAATTTACGTTTTTTATTCATGAATGGGCATATACTATTCTTAATAGAGACAACTCAGGCTTTCTTAGATTACTTCCTTCCCATCCTTCTTTCCTCCAAAATCCCAGCCGCTTGTTTGAATGAGCCTTTTTTTTCAAAAATGGGCCAAGTACCTGTAAAGACGTATTTACATTATTGAATAATCCTATACAATAATAGTAAGGGAGCGTGATCGCCATGTTAAAAAAGCTTCGTAAAAAGCTTGCTAAGCAGTGGAATGATCTTTTAAGAAAAAAATCTATCGCATGATTTGCCACTCATTCCTGCCTTGGCCGTCATCCATATGCGAATTTTTTTCGGACAGCTCTTCAAAAACTTGCGAAGGGCTTCTTCCTTGTTGTAAAGTTCTTGTTAAGCATTCTTTCTATCTTGGCTTTTATATGGTCAGGTGAATACATATTTCAAATAAAGATATGAGTCGTTGTGTTTTCATGAAACGCTGACACAGTCGTACTGTTTTAATTAGAAAGAAATCGTTTACGAAAAAAAAAGATCCCATGATTTAAGTTTTACACATGGCAAAAACGGATAGGATATAAGATAGAGGAAGACAATTGGATTGATACCAGAATCGGCCATCTATTTTTTTATATACTTTTAGACATTGGTATATTTAATTTAATTCATCAAACCCCTTCCGTTTTATGGCGGAGCTGGGTTTATTTTTACATGATGTTGAAAAACATGAAAAAATTGTTGTTTTTATATATAATGAAAAAAGCAATGCAAACAAGTGAGGAGAGATTAAAATGGTTTTTAAGGTATACTATCAAGTAACCATATCAGAGGTTCCCATCAGGGAGAATACTAAAACAATGTTTGTCGAAGGTGAATCCGTTCGTGACGTTCGTTTAAAATTAAAAAAGGAACCTTATAACGTAGAAATCGTATTACCCGTAACCGGAGCATATTTAGAATATGAAAAACAAAATGAAGATTACAAAGTATTGGAGCTATAATTTATGAAATTTGTAAAAAACGATCAAACAGCTGTATTCGCCCTGGGCGGTTTAGGCGAAATCGGTAAGAACACATATGCTGTTCAGTTTCAAGATGAAATCATCATCATTGATGCTGGAATTAAATTTCCTGAAGATGAGCTTCTCGGTATTGACTATGTGATTCCAGATTACAGCTATTTAGAAAAAAATGTAGATAAAATTAAAGGTGTCTTCATTACCCATGGCCATGAAGACCATATTGGCGGGATTCCTTATTTGCTTAGAAAAGTGAATGTCCCTGTATACGGCGGGAAACTAGCACTTGGACTGCTTCGTAATAAATTGGAAGAACACGGCCTTTTACGCCAGACAACCATGATTGAGATCAGTGAAGATGAAGTGATCAAGTTCCGGAAAACGTCCGTCTCATTCTTCCGTACAACACACAGTATCCCTGACTCTTATGGAATCGTTGTAAAAACACCACCTGGACAAATTGTCCATACTGGCGATTTTAAATTCGACTTCACACCAGTGGGCGAGCCTGCAAACCTGACCAAGATGGCTGAGATCGGTAAAGAAGGTGTATTGTGCTTACTCTCGGATAGCACAAATAGTGAAGTGCAGAACTTTACTATGTCCGAAAGCCGTGTCGGCGATACCATTCAAGACATTTTCCGTAAGGTTGACGGCCGGATTATTTTTGCAACGTTTGCATCGAACATCCATCGCCTTCAGCAAGTTGTCGAAGCAGCCGTGGCTAACGGACGTAAAATAGCCGTTTTTGGCCGAAGCATGGATTCAGCCATATCAATTGGGCAAGATCTTGGTTATATCGTAGCACCTAAAGATACATTTATTGATGTACAGCAATTGAATCGTATGCCTGCGAATAAAGTAACCATCCTTTGTACAGGCAGTCAAGGTGAACCAATGGCAGCATTATCGCGCATAGCGAATGGCACTCACCGTCAGATTCAAATCATTCCTGGTGATACTGTAGTATTTTCATCTTCACCTATCCCAGGTAACACCATCAGTGTTTCGAGAACAATCAATCAATTATATCGTGCAGGAGCAGACGTCATTTCAGGTCCTTTGAATGACATTCATACATCAGGACATGGCGGACAGCAGGAACAAAAGCTGATGCTTCGTTTGATTAAACCAAAATTCTTCATGCCAATCCATGGTGAATACCGTATGCAAAAACTACATGCCCGCCATGCAGTCGATTGCGGGGTTCCGGAAGAAAATTGCTTTATCATGGATAATGGCGAAGTTCTATCCTTAAGTGAAAACACAGCACAAATCGCTGGTAAAATCCCTTCAGGTTCAGTTTATATCGATGGAAGCGGCATCGGGGATATTGGTAATATCGTTCTCCGTGATCGTCGGATTCTTTCCGAGGAAGGCCTTGTCGTTGTCGTTGTCAGCATCAATATGAAGGAATTCAAAATTGCATCCGGACCTGACATCATCTCACGGGGATTTGTTTACATGAGAGAGTCAGGAGACCTTATCAGCGATGCTCAATCCTTGATAACTAAGCATTTAAATAAGGTGATGGAGCGCAAAACTACACAATGGTCTGAAATTAAAAATGAAATTACAGACACTTTATCTCCATTCCTATATGAAAAAACTAAACGGCGTCCAATGATCCTGCCGATCATCATGGAAGTCCAATAATAATAGAAGCCCAGCCATTGATGGCTGGGCTTCTTTGTGGATAAAAAGTGCGCACTGCCCGAAATTGAGCAAGGCTTGCTTATTCCACAATTTTTTTTTCAAAGCGGTTTATGTCCGAATCCGCGCCGATGACGATCAATATATCACCTTTATGAATTAAATCGCTCGCCTGCGGGGAGACATTTATATCATTCCCCCTTTTGATCGCGACTATATTCAGCCCATAATGAGCACGGATATCAAGGTCAAAGATCGAGTTTCCATTCATCTTTTGGCTTGCAACAATTTCGACGATGGAGTGTTCATCAGAAAGCTCCAAATAATCGAGAATATTATTGGAGACGATATTATGGGCGATTCTTCTCCCCATATCTCGTTCGGGGTGCACGACATAGTCGGCCCCGATTTTACGAAGAACCTTCTCATGATAATCATTTTGCGCTTTAACCGTAACATTCCCGACACCCAATTCCTTAAGCATGAGCGTCGTCAATATGCTAGCTTGAATATTCTCGCCAATCGCTACAATGACGTGATCAAAATTCCGAATCCCTATGTTTCTCAGTACATTTTCATCTGTCGTATCCCCTACTACGGCATGTGAAGCTATTCTGGCAAATTCATTCACTCGATCTTCGTCAGCATCGATAGCCAGAACCCCTAATCCTTCTTCAGCTAATGTCTTGACTATGCTGCCGCCAAAACGTCCAAGTCCAATCACCGCAAATTCTTTTTTCACAATAAGCCCTCCAACGTCATTCGTTCTCTCTTTAGAGCATGTTCAATACTGAAAAGCATTTTTTACGCTTCGCTTCCTTTAAACGTTATATAGTCCGTTAAGTGATTGATCGCGAGTTCAATCGCAGTTTCATCCGGACTTAACTTAGCGTGATGCAATCCGTAATCCGATGAAACCCCCAGCCAGAACATGAATCCTGGAATCTCCTTTAACATATAACCAAAATCTTCACCAGTCATCGCTTCAGTGCATCGATGCAAATGAACAGCGGTTGACTTCTCTGTAAATTCCATGAATTCCCGGGTCAGCCGTTCTTCATTATACACCTGGTGATACATCGCACCATAGTCGATTTCAGCCAAGCACTCATATCCCACTTGTATGCCATCCACAAGCGCTTTTATTCTTGACTTGACCTTTACCATCGATTCTGGGTTAAGGGTGCGTATTGTACCTTCTAACCGTGCTGTCTCCGCAATAATATTTTGAACGGTGCCTCCAGTAATCTTCCCAACTGTAATGACAGCTGAATCAAGTGGATTGACATTCCTAGAAACGATTGTTTGCAGCTGCCCTACAAGCGAACAGGCCGCAATGACCATATCATTTGTTTCATGCGGATAGGCTGCATGCCCTCCTTTCCCCCTCAAATCGATGAATAATTCAGATGTATTGGCAAATAGAAGCCCTTCTTTAACGGCAATCGTCCCAACTGGGTACTCTGGAGCAATATGTAAAGCAAGAATCATATCCGGCTTCCATTTTTTCATCGTTTCCGATTTAAGCATCGGTTCAGCTCCGCCAGGACCTTCTTCTGCAGGCTGGAAGATGAATAGCAAGTTATCATCGATTGGGTTTTCGGTGAAATATGTCAATAATCCCAAACCTATGCTCATATGAAAATCATGACCGCAGGCATGCATATATTCCTCGTGTGTGGATGCAAACGGCAATCCGGTTTCCTCTTTTATCGGCAGACCGTCAATATCAGCCCGGTAGCCAATCGTTTTTCGCGGATTCATTCCCTTCACTTTCACGAATATCCCAGTCCGCCAAGTTTCTATCTCCATTCGCTCCTGGGCCAGTTTCGTTATGTAGTTAAGTAGGTATTCCTGCGTCTTGAATTCTTGGAACCCTATCTCCGGTATTTGATGCAAATCACGCCGGATCTCGGCAAAAGGACTTATTTTCACATTATTTCCTCCTATACAGAAAGCGTGGATATATTTATCCACGCTTCAGGCAATATTCACTAAAGAAATTAAAGTTGACGAAGTTCTTGCATGATTTCTGTTTTTGATTTTGTTTTTTCGTCAATTTGTTTAATGACCCTCGCCGGGATACCGGCAGCAACGGAGTAAGGAGGAATGTCTTTCGTTACAACTGCACCAGCCGCCACAACTGAACCTTGACCGATTTTCACACCTTCCAGTACGACCGCATTGGCTCCGATTAAAACATCATCTTCCAAAATGACCGGTTGTGCGGAAGGCGGCTCGATGACGCCTGCTAAAACGGCACCTGCGCCTACGTGACAGTTTTTACCCACTGTTGCACGACCGCCCAGTATTGCGTTCATGTCGATCATTGTGCCTTCACCGATGACAGAACCAATATTGATTGATGCACCCATCATGATGACTGCGTTGTCTCCAATGGATACTTGGTCACGGATTACTGCGCCAGGCTCGATACGGGCTTTGATGCCTTTTAGGTCCAATAAAGGAATGGCAGAGTTACGGCGATCATTTTCAACTACATAATCCTCGATTTTTGTTCCTGCTGCCTTGATTGCTTCTTCGACTTCAGACCACTCACCGAATACAACACCTGTATTTCCTGTTATGAAAGTTTTAGAAGCTGGTCCAAAATCCATGCCTTCTAAATCGCCTTTGACATATACCTTTACAGGTGTAGATTTTTTACTATTTGAGATAAAAGAAATAATTTCGTTTGCATCCATTTTGTTCATTCCGGGTAAACCTCCTAAATATGTATCATTACTCGTTTTAAATTTACCAGACAACTGCCGGCAAGACAAGTTGAATGTCACTCTTATATATTATTCTCCCCTATTGACACTTTCGTCAGCGGACCTATAACATTCCTTGGTCGCGAATATGCTCTTTCACCACTTCCGTGAATGCTTGCACTTGCTTTAACTGGAAGGCAGATTCATAGCCGCAAAGCCATGTATCTCGTTCGATTGAGTGGTTATGCCCATCCAGTAAAGGGATTTTAAAAACATTCGTATCTTTATCATGCAAAGTGATGGCTGGCAGGATTGCATATCCTATACCATTGAACACCATTTGTTTGCAAGTTTCGATTTGATCCACGACAATGGTGTTTTTTGGTGTCGTTTTAAATTGCCGATGCCACCAGTCCTGGATTTCCTGATAATAATTCGAATCGCTTTTAAACTGAATGAACGGCCGGTCCGTTTCGAACACTTGATTCAGTTCCTTCATTTCAGTATCGACCAGATACAGCATATCCGTAAATAAATGCTGTTTTACGCCTTTCCAATCCGGGGCTCCCCTTATGATGCCAATATGCACCTGTCCTTCATACAAAGACTTTAAAATCTCACTGCTCCAGCCAGTGATTAAGGAAATTTTGGCATACGGATATTTTTGAACGAACTTTTTCAATACTTGCGGCAGCCAATTTTGACCGACAATCGAAGCACAGGCTATTTTCAAAGTCCCATATACTTCATGGTCCATAGCTTGAATGCTTTCCCTGACCTTTTCTTCTTTTTCGATAACCTCATTGGCCAAACGAATTACCGCTTCACCTGCCGGCGTCAGTGACAGCCCTTTTTGTGAACGAAGAAACAGTTTCGAGCCCCAATCCTTTTCTATGGATTGTAAACGCTGTGATAAAGCCGGCTGGGAAACGAACAACCGCTCAGCTGCTTTTCTCATATTCATTTCCTGAGCAAGCACGGATAATAAATGAAATTCTGAAAATGACATACACACCAACCTCTTGATAATTAATTCTTATCATGATGATTTAATTTATTTAAATTTTATTATCAACAAAGTCGGCCTATAATACAAGAGAAAAGAAACGGGGAGAATATCCTTTGACGATCATTTTACTGCTTGTCATCAGTTTTGCAGCATCCTCCGTCGGCACATCGGCTGGGAGCGGCGGCCTTATCGGAATGCCATTCCTTCTTTTGATAGGTTTACCCATACACCAGGTTATTGGTTCAGTCAAATTTCCCAAATATGTTTTCTTCTTTTTCTAGCTTTTATACTTTATTCAAGAAAAAGCAGCTACTAAAATTGAAGGATGCCTTCCAGTTAATCCCATTCTCCCTTTTCGGTGGCTTTTGCAGTGTCCTGCTTGCTAATTCATTCTCTGAGAAGGCAATGAATTTGTTAGCCATCTGTCTCTTGACTGTAAACTCCATTTAAAGAGTCTGCCTTTTTTCCCTATGCCTTCTTATTCTTTCTTAGTCTCGTAAGTAACAGGAAGCTGATTACAGAGAAGACCAGGACAATAAGATAAATCGTCTGTAAAGACAATGTAAGTCCTTCCTGTAAAACATTTACCACATTTTCAGGAAGCGACATGCGTTCTTCACTGTTCAACAGTTTATTTGCCGTATCTATCGTCACTCCCGAGCCGGCTGGCGCATGCTCGTTCAAGTAGGCCTGAAGCCTCATATTCATGATTCCTCCAAGTAATGCAGCACCTACAGTATTTCCTAAATTACGCATGAACATATTGGAAGCTGTCGCAATGCCCCTTCGTTCCCAGCTGACGGTTTTTTGAATGACGACAATGAATGAGGTTGAAGTCAAGCCCATGCCCACTCCGACAAAGAAGGATCCCATGGCAGCAATAAGGGGGCCAGCTTCCGGCTTCATCCACACTAGGATCAAGCTCCCAAGAATCAATGAACACCCTCCAAGGAGGGAGGTTGATTTGAATCCTATTTTCATCAATAACCTGCCAGAGACCATCGATGCTATCGGCCAGCCAATTGACATGGCTGTCAATGTAAAACCAGCTACCGTAGGCGAGCGTTCCATCACGCCCTGAACGAAGGTCGGGAGGAAACTTGATAATCCGATCATCATCACCCCTGTCGTCAGGGATACAAGATTGGCAATCAGGATGGAACGCTCCTGCCAAATTTCAAATGGCATCATCGGTTCGGCCGCTTTCTTTTCCTGAAGAATGAAGAAAATGAAGGTGATGATGGCCACTAATGCCAAGGATATGACCGGAGCTGAAGCCCATGACCATTTCACTCCCCCTTCTACGAGAATCACCATAAGAGTGGATATGGATAACGTCAATAGCGTTGCACCTAGGTAATCGATATCACGTTTTTTCTTTTCGATATTTTCATGAAGGAAAAACCAAATCCCAATAAAAGATAATAACCCCAAAGGGATATTCACCCAGAAGACAAGCTTCCAAGTCAGGGATTCAACGAGCAAGCCGCCCAAAGCTGGCCCCATGACAGCTGAAATGCCCCACACGCTCGATAGATACCCTTGAACGCGCGCCCTCTCTTCATTTTTATAAATATCACCAACAATTGTCGAGGCCACAGGAGCTACAGCCCCTGCCCCAAAACCTTGTATAAAGCGATATATGATGAGTTCCGTCATAGAATCTGCAAAGCCGCAGAGAAGGGAGCCAATGAGGAAGACAATGATTCCAAATAATAAAACAGGTTTTCTCCCGAGAATATCCGATAGCTTCCCATATATCAAGACTGTTACCGCGTTCATTAGCAAATAACCTGAAAACACCCAGCTGTAAAGTGAAAAACCGCCTAAATCACTTACAATGGCTGGCATTGCCGTTGACACAATCGTTCCTTCAATAGCATTCATAAACATAGCCAACATGATTGCAGCTAATATGAAGGGACGTTTCAATTTTTTATTCTGCACCTTAGCACTATTCACTTCTTGGCCCAATTTCAGCATCCTCCCCTAAGACCCTAACTGTTTATAGACTTTACCACTAGCTGGATCAAATATGTAAAAACAAGAAAACTCGCCAACTGGCGAGTCTTGAGGTTAACCATCTTTTTAAGCCTTACTTATTTATCGGGTGTATTTTGTTTAAATACCTTTTTCAGGATTGCTCTTCTCGTTAAGATACCTTCAAATACATGTTCGTCATTCTCCACACAGACAAAAGGATGATCAATCAACAATTCCACACCCTTTGTCAATGTATCATCAATATGCAGGCGAGGTATTTCTATATTCATTATTTCGGAAACTTTTTTATTCTCAAGATTATCAAATTCAATTCGTTCCAGTCCCAAGATTGAATCAAGAATGACTGGTGTGCTAATTAAACCATGCAGTTTATACATCGGATCTAACACAGGAATGGCCGTATAACCGCTCTTTGTTAATACCAATAGTGCATGTTCTAAATTATTGGTTACCTGCACGTGGGCCACGCGTTCAGAAGAAATCATTAAGTCTTTAACGCTGGATTCCAATAAATCCCCATCATGAGTACCGATCATGTTAAAACCCCTTACCATATGTTTTTATATACAGCTCTTTTTCTAGTTTAACATATGTAAGCAGAAAAGGCTCATTCCTAGACCAATAAAATCCCAAACGGCGGGATGTCCGCAAGAGATTTTTAGCCTTTACTAGTTTTGATGTTAACCTGTTTAAAACCGCATTCCGGGCATTGATAAATTACATTTTGGTTGGATTGTGCCGTTAATACATCATCCATTTCTCTTTCCTCACCGCATGCTGGGCATATTACCATTGGATTTTTCATTTTACATCCCTCCAATTAATAAGATGTGTAATTTTCACTGCTTCATTCACAATAAAAAAGCCGCTTCCAAAGGAGGGCGGCTTTTCGTGATTTTTTTAAGATTGAAGAAGATCAAAGATTTCAATGGTAATCATATCAATATTATCAAATTGATATTTGGATGATTTCCCTTTATCACTGTATACTTCAAGCTCGAACATTTCTGTTTTGCTGAAATATGTAACCTGGCACTTTTTCACACCATCTATTTCAAAAAAACGTTGAGCAGATTCAGATTCCTTCGCTTGCTCTTGAAGACTTTTCAATCTGGTAAGGATGCCCTGTAATTGAGACATACTCCCTCTCCTTTCTGAATAAAACCTTTTCGATAGGTTTCACTATACCATACTTTTCTATCCAGTAACCACGCTGAAATAAATTCAGAATAATTTAAAACTTCATTCTTTACATGGCACTATTAACAGAATAAAATAAGGATTGGATTTTGTACATGAAAAATTTTTTAGGGGGTAGATTCTGTTGCAAAACATTAGTGAACTTGGTTATCGCATTTCATTGATTGATGGTTTTGATTTGGATAGAAGAAATCGTACAGGTACATATGTAATTGCCGATGAAGACATCACATTAGTCGAAACTTCCGCCAGCCCCTCCATCCCCCACTTAATGAAGGGGCTCGAACATTTGGGAATCGCCCTTGAAGATATTACATATATCATTCTTACCCATATTCATTTGGACCATGCAGGTGGAGCTGGACTTTTTTTACAGCATTGCCCGAACGCCAAAGTGATCGTCCATCCAAAAGGTGCACGTCATCTAGAAGATCCAACACGTTTGATTGCTGGGGCTAAAGCAGTTTATGGTGATGAATTCAATAAGCTTTTCGATCCGATTTTACCTATCCCGTTCGAAAGAATGCTGATTAAACATGATCGGGAATCCCTGCAAACAAGTGAAAATTCAAAGTTGACCTTTTTTGATACTCCCGGACACGCAAACCATCATTTAAGCATATTCGATTCGGTTTCAAAAGGGATGTTTTCAGGTGATACCGTAGGCATTTATTATCGTGAACTCGATGAAGAAGGTCTGGAATTTTACTTACCTTCCACATCGCCAAACCAATTTAACCCCGAAGCGATGCTTGCAGCAGCGGAATTGTATGAAAGCATCGGCGTCGAACGTATATATTTTGGCCATTATGGGGTATCCGAAAACCCTAAGGAAGTATATAAACAACTTCATTTCTGGCTGCCTAAATTTGTTGCGACTGCCAAATCGGCATACAGGGAATATGCGAGCTTTGAGGAACGAGTGGCAGCGACCAGTAAAAATATTTTCACGGAAGTCGCCTTTCATTTAGGCGAAAAAGGAGTCACCACAGATCATCCTGTTTTTGAAATCATCGCCATGGACCTGAACGTTTGTTCCATGGGATTGATAGACTATCTGGTAAAACAGGAAAAAGGGAAGTAGAACGGGTGCTAGGAGTGTTTTCCTATTCAAATGTATCGGCATCCTCTATAATGAAAAAATAAACCTTACCTAAATCATACATGGAGGATTGAAATGAAAGACGTTACGCTATATACCCAACCTGATTGCCCTCCCTGCAAAATCATGAAAATGTTCTTTGATGATAATAATGTCGTTTACAAAGAAAAGGATATTAAAGCAGATGGACAAGCCCGAAAAGAATTAACGAATAAATACGGCGCCTATTCCACACCAACGGTCGTCATCGACGGGAAAGCCATTGTTGGTTTTGAATTGGACGAAATAAAAAAAGAACTGAATATATAAAAAAAGTCTAGAGAAGGCAGTGACCTCCTCTAGACTTTTCTATTTCCCATATTTTTCAACTAAGAAAAACTTGCTTTATTTCATTTTATCACTTTCATAATTTACATCCATTACCTTCCAAACATCATTTTCCTTTTTCAAGGTAACTGATTCAACATGTTTTTTCATCGATACAGGTCCGTCCCCAGTGTCCTGGAATTTCTCCTGAACATAAATGACATCACCATTTTTCCCATATACAATTTCCGTATTCTTGTCGTAACTGAAAAAAGGGATATAATACGGAGCGAAATCTGATCCAAATGCCATATAACCGCCATCGACTTCCACTACATTCGCTTCGACAAATTTCTTGATGAAATCACCTGTGAAATGTTTACCTAACTTCGCTTCAATCGCTTCCTTAGTACGTACTTCCTCACTGATCGAACCTTGGTTCTCCATGGCATCTTGTACTAAAGATAGTACTTCCTCTCTATGTAAGCCTTCCGCTGAAGTTGTGAACCCTCCACTTAAAAATAAAAGGATACTGGCAAGACATGCAACTAGATATTTCCTCATTACAATCATCTCCTTGTTATAGAATTTCTCCTAATGGTTCTGATTTTTGCCTATGCTTTTCAATACCCGTCATAATCAAAGCCAAACTACAAAATCAAATTCCCCGGGATACCTAATACCATTGCCCATTCTTCACAATAAAAAAGGAGATTTCATGATATTGAAATCTCCTTCTCACAATTATCGAAAAGCATAGTAAAAGATAAAACCGGCAACCAAAATCGTCCCCACGAAAAGGGAAACGAATACCGGGTTCTTTAAATAAGGATGTTCTTTAACAGAATCATCGATAGTCGAATCATATC
The DNA here is from genome assembly GCF_025175645.1 of Peribacillus aracenensis. NCBI lineage: Bacteria > Bacillati > Bacillota > Bacilli > Caryophanales > Bacillaceae > Peribacillus > Peribacillus aracenensis. The sequence continues at coordinate 253,113 of NZ_JANZMJ010000001.1, read as the reverse complement.
TGGCCTTCACTTTCTGTGCCCTTGCTACAGAATAAGTATAAAAGAGCAGATATAATGCCATGATCGTAACGATTATGATTAGAATCCAGATGTACGTGCTCAAAATATGTCTCCTCCAAGCGCATCATTTCTGCTTATCGTTACACATTTAAAGCGATTATATTCATGATTCCTTTTTTATAATAGTGCTTCATTTTCATATAAATAACTATAAGAAAGATCACAGAAAATGTATTCCTTATTATTCAGGGGGTATGAAAAGGTCCGTATGGTTTCCCCTGTTTCGATATCACTGTATAAATCGGATAGTCTTCCTTTTTTCTCATTGCGCATCTTTATGATATTTTCGAGAAAATAAGGTCTCCAGCTCCAATTTTTATTCAAATAACTAGGTTGGACTAGCCATTGCCCGTCCTTATGTAGGATATTGGGGGATTTTTGATACCCCTCTTCATCACAAATATAAAGCCGAAAACATACGGAATCCAACTTTTTCGCCAAAATATTGAGAAACTCTTCATGGGAGCCGTTCCGCTTTTGCTGTTTTAAGAAATTTTGCATATTCTCGTTGAATTGCAAGGTTTTTTGATAAACCGCTTCAAGCTTCTTGGTCTCTAAGGAAATGAAGGACTGACATTCTTGATGGAATTTATCACGAAGTAAATCTTTATTAATGAATTCACCTTCCGGTTTCGCCAAAAAATACCCTTGATAATACCGTCCCCCATTCTTCCATGCAAAACGAAGCTGGTATTCGGATTCAATGTTCTCAAATAGTAAATTGGCGCCGATTTTACGTGCAAGCATGCTTAGAGAAAACAGGATGACCTGGTAGGCATCTCCACCGGAAATGCGAAGCTGGTCCAGGTTAACTTTTAAAATATTCGGAGAAATTTGTGCGATTCGGTCCAATTGCGTATCTTGTCCTAAATGATCTAAAGCTATCTTAATCCCATATGTTTTAAAGTAAGCAAGCACATGCTGCAAAGGATCTAAGTTTTCCGGACTGATCGTGTCTGATAGTTCCAGCACGATCCGGTGCATTTCCTCCGGTTGAAAATGACGATGTAAAATCTCCATGAATTCTTCACCATGATCCAGCATAAGCAAATTAGGATCTCTGTTGATAAAGATTAGAAAATCTTCACCATAGTCTTTTATTCTCTCCAAAGCAATTTCAAGTACGTAATTATCCACTTCCACCCTATACTCTTCCGGCACTGCAGAATCGTGAAAAAAAGGTCCAAGGCTTTTATATTCCGATTGTTCCTCATAGCGCCCTAGAATTTCATATCCGATTACCTGATGTTGATCTGCACTGAAAATCGGTTGAAAGAATGGTGTCACCCTGTCTAAATTCTTTAATATCTTTTCTGTATCCATGATGCATCTTCCCCCTAATTACGAAAACACCAATATGCCAAAATTATACCATTAGTTTCTTGCATTGATAATAAATAATTTAAATTCCTACTGCATAACTCTTTTTTCAGAACCACATTCATTCAATCCATTTGAAAAGAAACACATTGAAAAAGCATTGTCCATAACTGAACAATGCCTTATGTCTTATCAAAAAGGGAAGAACCACGGTATTGTGATCACCATGATAACGCCGATGAAGATCTGTATGGATATCCCGATCATGATGAAATCTTTATGCTTGTAATCACCCGCCGTCATGACAAGCGCGTTGGTAGTGGCAACCCTTGGAGTCGATAAAGCCAAACTGCCAGCAACGGCAAGGCATATAAACACAGGAATGGGATCGATGCCTTGATTCACCGCAGATGTCAGGGCGATGGGCGTCATGATTACCGTCGCGGCTCCATACGGGATGAATTGGCTCAGGATCAGTGTCAGCAAGTAAAAAACCGCTAATATGCCGTGTGGCCCGATATTACTGAATAAAACGGCCAGCCAATCACTTATCATCCTCACTCCGCCCGTATTATCCAATGCAGCCGTTATTCCGAACATGGCGGCAATCAAAAGAACAGGTTCCCAGTTAATCTTTTGAAAAGCATCCTCCATCGAACGGACACAGCCACTGATCACCATCAACAATGCGGCCGTCAATACCGATAGTACGGCAGGGACAGACTCCATCGATAATAGAATGACCATCAATGCAGTGATTCCCAAGGCAATCCATGCTTTGCCCTTGGAGTTGACTGGAGAGCCATCTTCCGAAGTACTTCCAATGACGATGACATCCTGTAAATCCGAGGAAATCCTCTCAATGTTCTCCCATTCCCCATGTATCAGGATTGCATCCCCCGGTTTAAGGCGTTCCGTTCCGACATCCGCTTGAATATATTCGCCATTCCGATTGATTGCAAGCACATTACATTGGTATTTCTCACGAAAATGCACATCTATCAAGGTTTGATTCTCATAATCCGAGTTCGGGACGATCAATATTTCTGTCAATCCAAATCTGCTGCTAAGAAAATGTTTCTTTATTTGTTCGGGATTGAAATGTTTAAACTCCAGTTCATAGTTAAGTGCCAATCTCTCAACTGCTTCTTCTTCTCCAAACACCAAAATGATATCTTCAGGATGAAGAACCTCATCCGCCCTTGCAGAAATCGTCAGCTGTCTTTGCAACAGCGGTAATTGCTTATCCTTTGGCTTCCGCTGGATTTCAATCAAAGTCAATTCATACTGAATAGGAAGCTGGAGGTCAGACAGCCTTTCTCCAACAATATCGGAAGTAGCGGGTATATGCAGGTAATGCAATCTGTCATATACTTTGTACATGCCTGCAAGCTCCCCTGCAGACAGCCCCTTGACACTATTGTTCGCGGCTATCGTCTTCTCCGGAAGCAACAGGCGTCCGAGTGTCAACATGAAGAATACCCCTGCTGCAAAGGCGATCAAGCCCACGGGTGTAAAGTCAAAAAACTCTAATGTCCCTATTCCATTTTGCCGTAATACATCAGCAACGATCATATTGGAGGGAGTACCTGTCAGTGTTAATAGCCCTCCTATACTGCTTGCATAGGCAAGTGGCAATAAATACCTTGTCGGACTTGTTTTTTGTTTTAAGGCCATGCTCATAACGAGCGGTAGCATTATGGAAACAATTCCCGTTCCGCTTAAAAAGGCACTTAATATTCCTGCTGCAAGCATGACGATAAGCAGCGATTTCCATTCACTGCCCCCACATAAACCTAACAACTTATTCCCTGCCTTTTCCACGATTCCTGTATTTAACAGGCCGGCACCGACTATAAATAGCCCAGCCAGCATGATGACCACTTGATTCGCAAACCCGGCCACTAGTTCATCCAATGTCAGAATCCCCAGTAAACCCAGAATGGATAGTGCACTTAGTGCAATTAAATCTGCTCGAAATTTCCCTTGTATAAAAAGCGCAATCGCGCATAGAAGTATAATCAGTGTAATAAACATTGGTTCGGTCATCATGTTACCTCCGTATAGATGTTCAATTTCAAACCGGCTACGGTTTCATCAAACCCCAGTTTACATGTTTTTCAAATGCTCATAGAAGATATTTTCTTCATTTTATGTATATTGTTTGTTAGTATGAGGAAGTAACATTTTTATATTAGATAGGTTGATTAATTTGAATAAACCCATATCCAGAAGAACATTCTTAAAGAAAAGTTTTGGTACATTGGCTACCTTAACCGGTTTGGGTATTGGCGGAAACTATTATGCCCATAATTTGGAACCGAAATGGTTAGAAATCAAGCATAAAATCATCAGCCACCCGCTTATCCCAAAAGGTTTTCATGGCATGAAAATGATCCAATTCAGTGATACACATTTAGGCTTTCAATTTCAGCTTAAAGATTTACAAGAAATTGTCAATAAGATAAACCAACTGGACCCTGATGTTATTTTATTTACCGGAGATTTGATGGACCATCCTAATGAATACAAGGATCACCAGAAAATCCCCCTCATTTTAAATCAGCTCAAAGCGCCGCTTGGTAAATTCAGCATCTACGGTAACCATGATCATGGGGGATATGGCTCAGAAATTTACAGCGATATCATGGAAAAATCCGATTTTACCATGTTGCAAAATACCTCATCTAAGATTACCTTATTAACGGCTGAAGAAATAGTAATTGCCGGGATTGATGATGCCATGCTAGGAAAACCTGATTTTGAAAAAGCACTATCCGGCATCCCTGATGAAGTGTTCACCATTATGCTTTCGCATGCCCCTGACCTTGCCGACACATCAAGGACTTATGACATCCAGTATCAAATAAGCGGTCACAGTCACGGAGGACAAGTACAAATTCCCTTTGCCGGTGCCCTTGTAACTCCCCCATACGCTGAAAAGTACCGGGAAGGCACGTATGAAATCGATTCATTAACGTTACATGTTAATAGAGGGCTTGGCACTACCCGTCTCCCATATCGTTTCCTTTCACGTCCGGAGTTGACAGTTTACGAATTCCAATCCGAAAGATGATAGGAAAAGAATACAGGGGAAAACCGCCAGACTTTTTAACAAAGCCTGTGCGAATAAAACGACTTGTTGCCATAAATCATGTGTTCATGTGTAATGGACTCCTATGAATTATAGCATTAGAAGTATATCTGAGAAAACCAGGTTTTTTTTACCAGCACCAAATGGTAGTTGCCATAAAGGTTATACCATACTTAAATAGCCGCACAGGAAAGTTCCGATACACCCTAAAACAGATACCGTTATATAGATAAGGCTATCTATATAACGGTGTTTCCTAATAAGTTCAAGTGTTTCCATGCTGAATGTTGAAAAGGTCGTAAAAGCACCCAGGAAACCTATTGTCAGAAAAACCTGCAAAGATAAAGACCAGCTTTCTTTCTGTGGCAACGCCAGTCCGAGCCCAAAGGAACCTATAAGGTTAATCAGTAAAATGCTAATGGGTATCGAGATGGCTGGCAATAGCCTATTAAAAATAATCTGCAAGACATATCTTGATGCCGCTCCAAAAAAGCCTCCTATAAAAACTGAAAGAACCTCGATCAAAGGGACTCACCTCTCCGTCTATTAAAAAGGCCCAGTCCAAAGAAACCAGCAACCAAACCACAAAAAAGCGTGGCACCAATATACAGTCCCGCCAATGCCAGAGAAGTCTGCAGTAGATTCACCACTTCTTGGGAAAATGTGGACATCGTGGTGAAACCGCCGCAAAACCCGCTGCCCAGCGCTAAAAAAACAAGCGATTTCTTTTTCAAGGCGAAATAGCCATTGATCATTCCAAGTAAAAAGCTGCCTACTATATTTATTAAGAGGGTTCCAAACGGGAAGAAGGAATGACCAGCAGTCAAGATTACGCAATATCGCAATATCGCTCCAGCTGCTCCTCCAAAACCGACTGCAAAAAAGCTTTTAAACCAATCCATCAAGGTCCCCCCAAATTTTACTCATAAGTAGATTCATTATAACAGATTAAGATGGAACAGGCTCTTTTCTAAAAAAATTCCATACTATGTAAAGAATTTGAGAAAAGGAGGCAAATTATGCAAACACAATATTTTCCTTACTACCACTATCCGCAGACCATTATGCTACAGAACGATTACAGAAATGCATATGGGAATGAATATGGACCTGAATATTGGAATGACGAGCGCTTCTTTCCTTTCTTTCCTCTATTGGCGCCTGTAGCTTTTGTTGCAGGATTGGCAATTGGACCGTTGCTATTCAATAACCGTCCACCTGTCTATGCTCCATATCCTCCTCCATACCCGCCCGCTTACCCTCCTTACCCCGCTTATCCAGCGTACCCTGCTTCTCAAGCGTACCCTGCTTCTCAAGGCTTTCAGGGTTCCCAGCAACAATTCGGCGCACAGGCTGCGGTATCTGAAAATATCAATATATACACTCAATAAGGGTTGGACAGAAGGCGACATAAGCGCCTTCTTTTTTCTTGGACCAAAAGGCTTCGGATTGAATTTTACTTCACTATATATTTTGAAGTGGTATAATATGAAAATGAATAGATGGTAAAGTGTTGGGAAATGATGGTCATACCCTAGAGATGTACATGCAGTATTTTTTCACTTTTTTCTGTCCGGTTGCACACACGGCTCTATTTCATCCAATATATAAAAACGGGTTTTTACTGAAGGAAATCTGTTTATAACGTCCTTCTAACCTCATTAAGAAAAGGAGTTTCCACAATGAACCAAACGAAAGGACATTCTGAAAGGGATGAGTTTTCGATAAACTCCCTTGCCCAAGCCGTGTTTATTGTCAATAAACACGCAAAGACTGCATTGGAGCCCAAGAATTTATATAATTTAAAACGGCTCGCATTAAGCAAGCTTATGCAAGAAGGAAAAGCGAAGAAGATTGGACTTCATTTTTCTGATAACCCTCGCTTTGCAGCACAACAATCCGACGTCATTGTCGAATGCGGATCATATGTTTTTCATTTACCTCCCACAAAGGAAGATTTGAAAAAACTACCCCACCTCGGCAGCCGGGCAGCTTCCATACGGAACCCTAAAGCCGCGTTGTCATTATCTAAGGCAAAACAGATCCTGCAAACTTACGTTGGACAAGCAGGTGAAAAACAACCGAACAATGCCAACACCGAGAAAAGGGCTCACGGACGTGGGTCGGTCAAGCAACCATTTCACAATCCATTCCCATCCTCCTTTTTAGGAAAAGGTTCCAAGTATTAATCATTGATAAACCAAACGGGCCGTGAGGTAACGCCTCATCGGCCCGTTTTCACATTCATAATACCAATCTGTCTATCAACTTTATAAGCTCTGCAATTTCTGGCTTGCTGATTTGTGCGTCAGCCCCTACGACCTGACCTTTATGACGAAGGCTGTCAGTAATCAAAGAAGAGAAAATAATCACCGGCAACCCAGCAAGTTCCCCGTTTTCCTTTATTCTTCTAGTCAAATGATGTCCATCCATTTGTGGCATCTCAATATCGGTGATCACAAGATTCACTTCATCTTCAACCACTTTTCCTGATTCAATTAAATTCTCCAGATAATTAAATGCATCAAGTCCATTTTCATAAAACTCCAAGTACTTGAATCCAGCTTCTGACAATGTATCAAAAAGCAGCTTTCTCAGTAATGGAGAATCTTCTGCAATCAGGATTCTCTTGTCTGAATTTTGCCGGGCACCAAGCTTTTTAACCTGTTGGATATTTATTCCTGATTCCGGATTGATTTCGACCACTATTTTTTCAAAGTCAAGTAACAATAACATTTCACTATTTAATTTTATTACTCCGATAATCTGACTTTCAAGGCCTTGATACATATCCGAAGGCTTTTCGATTTGGGACCAGGAGATACGGTGGATCTGTGTTACGGTATGGACATGGAAAACCACTTTTTGCTGATTGAATTCAGCCACTATGAATTTATCCTGATCAGGAGTCTCAGATGGCGGAAATCCTAAAGCATCCGCCACATTCACAACTGGCAGGACTTCTCCACGAAGCTCAATGATCCCCTCCACATTTGGATGGGAATGAGGGACAAGCGTGATGGGGACAGGATTAATGATTTCCTTCACCTTGATTACGTTAATGCCGAATTTATTCTTTCCGAGACCGAATTCCACTATCTCAAGCTCATTCGTGCCACTTTCCAGTAATATTCCTTTATTTGGTTCCATTGTGTCATCTCGCCCTTCTCATACTTTTTCATTTCATAATTCCACAAAAATTTCATGGTTTTATCAATGAACTCCTACCTAATAATTCGGTTAAATATTTCTTTTGTTTAGAGCACAGATAAAAAAAGGAGCAAGCAGTGATTATCTATTGAAGCCAAACTAAAAAAGGGACCCATCAGAGCCCCCTTTTTCCAAAGTTCATTTTTCACCGCTGCCATCCTGCCCATCATATCGATAGTAAAGGGGCCTGTCTCTTCGACAAACCCCTCCATGATATATCCGACATGGGTTATGAAGCAAACCTGATGGGCTGGTCTCAAAACGCCCTGCAGCCCTTCCAAACCCTATTCGCGGAAAGCAACAAAGAATAAAGCTTATATGCATGTGGAAAAGTAAATTGATGGTGGTCCCCACGTTTAAAACGAATAGACCATTCGTTTGCCCACAATTTCCATCGTCGCTCCATTCAAAAAAATACTAATCTCAATTAAACCTGGAATAGCAGGCCAGTTGGGTCATTTCATCTTTTTCGCGACCTATTCTTTGGATTGAGCCAACCTTTTTTAACAAAGAATAAAAACATCATCAAAGCAATTCCGCCCATCATTCCAAGAATGAGGAAATAGCCATAATGCCAATTTAATTCCGGCATATATTCAAAATTCATCCCATATACGCCCACTATGAAGGTCAGCGGCATGAAAATGGTAGTGATGACAGTCAATGTCATCATTGTTGAATTCATATTATTAGAGTTCACAGACAAATAACTATCACGTATATCGGACGAAAAATCTCGATAGGATTCAAGCATTTCAGTCAATTTAAGAAGATGATCATACACATCATTAAAATAAAGGTGCTGATCTTTCAAGTAATTCAGTCGCTCCGACGAAATCATTCTGTACAATAAATCACGCATCGGCAATATGGTCCGACGGAGCTTGGACATATCTGTACGTAAATCGAAAAGCTGATCCATCAATTCGTTAATCGTGTCATTTTCAGTATTTTCCTCAATGCTACCCAATTCGCTTTCAATTTTATAAACAGGTGGGAAGAATTCATCGACGACCCTGTCAATTATCCTATGCATCAAGAAAAAGGGACTTTGCTTCAACATTTTATTACCAGCAATTTCTTCCCGTACCTTTTCCAGCTCAAGCATATCTTCTTTATGAAAGCTGACTATCCATTTTTCACCAACGAACATATCCAATTCCACTGCTTTAAATACCTTCTCCCTTAGAGCATGAATCACAAGAAATTGGTAACCCTCATAAAAATCCATTTTGGGACGTTGATTAAAATCATCCAGGCAATCTTCAATTGCCAGCGGGTGAAAGTGAAAATGACTGGATAAAAGTTTGATTTCCTTGTTTGTGGGGTTGGAAAAATCCACCCAGAACCACTCGATATCCGGATTATTCATTTCCGTTAGCGGTAAATCAAAACTGATTTCTTGATTAGATGTAATTGCGCAAGTCCGTATCAAATGTATCAACCCTCAAAATTTTCTTATCATACATTATACCTTTAATTCATTAATCTCAAAAAGTTTTCTCCCCCATCCAAACTAAATGATAAAATAGAATGAGTCAAACATGGTACATAATTCATGTAGTTAGATAAGGGAGGATATTCATAGATGGAACATTTAATAAACCCTCTAGTAAAAGACGTTCAAATATCAGGAATCCGTAAATTCTACAATATGGTCGCTGATATCGAAGGCACCATTTCCTTAACGATAGGACAGCCTGACTTTCCAACTCCAATGCATATTAAAGAGGCGGCAAAACAAGCCATCGATAATGACTATACCGTTTATACTCACAATGCCGGCTATCTGGAATTGAGGGAAGCCGCTTCAAAATATGTAAAGGATAAATACAAGCTTAGCTATGATCCGGCGAATGAAGTCATAGTGACTTCTGGTGCCAGCGAAGGCATAGACATTACCTTTCGGACGATCCTCATCCCAGGGAACGAAGTCATATTGCCGGGTCCTGTATACCCGGGATATGAACCCATCATTAAGATGTGCGGTGCAACACCCGTTTATGCCGATACAACAAAAAATGGATTTCGTTTGACTGCAGATATCATTGAAAAGTACATAACCGATCATACACGGTGCATCGTTCTGCCCTATCCATCGAATCCGACCGGGGTAACATTATCTGCCGAAGAATTATTGGACATTGCCGAACTTGTCAGGGGCAAGGACATATTCATATTGGCTGATGAGATATACAGTGAACTGGTATTCGATCAGGAGCATGTTTCGATTGCCACTTTCTTAAAAGAACAAACCATCGTCCTGAACGGATTGTCCAAGTCCCATTCCATGACAGGGTGGAGGATTGGCCTTCTGTTTGCGCCTGTAGCCATCTCTCAGCATATCCTGAAGGTTCACCAATACAATGTAACTTGTGCCGCCTCCATATCGCAGAGAGCTGCCTTGGCAGCATTGACGGCAGGCAGAGATGATGCCATTCCCATGAAGACCGAGTATGCCCGGAGACGGGAATACGTATACAATCGCTTACAAGCGATGGAACTGGAAATAGTCAAACCAAATGGTGCCTTTTACTTCTTTATAAAGCTGCCTGAAGGCTATGCCTCTTCCCTTGATTTTTGCCTAAAGCTTGTTCAACAGGAAAAAGTGGCAGTGGTCCCTGGAGATGCCTTCTCTCCCCTTGGCGAAGGGTACTTCAGGATATCTTATGCCTATTCCATGGAAACCCTTGAAAAGGCTTTGGACCGTATTGAAGCTTTTTTAGCTAAAAAGTAACCGAAAAAAAGTGGCCTTCAATTGGATGAACAATTGAAGGCCACTTTCCTATTTTTCAAAGATGTCAGGCTACCTGAGGTTTTTCACCAAGCCAATCAACTAATACAATCTCCGTAAAAAACGAATTTCCCGATATCCTTCTTCCTTATTTGTCGTGGTAAGGCTCACTTCAACGATGGATCCAAGTAAATCAGCCATCACTTCTTCAAATTCCTTTGCGGAGCGCGGCTTTGAAAAACCTAAACTCTTCAATTCGCGCATCAGGATCTGAAAACCGGCATTCGTTTCGATATGACTGAATTTCACCGGCAAGATTAGCGGACTTTCATTCATTAATTTCAGTTCCCAACGAATGGGCTTTGTTTGATGAATGGTTTTTTCCCGCTTAAAGCCTTCAATCCTTACAATATATCGACCATCTTCTAATTCCTGGAATTTCATATTGATATCATCGAATTCGCCCATAGCTTTCACTCCTTTTTGTAAAGGCTGTCGCTATCAGCTTATTCATGATAAAGAAATGCTAGCACTTAATTATAATGTTTATATAACGCCTGTGTACCGCTATTTTCCTCGCCAGCTTCTGCCAGCCCCTCATACAGGGATTTGCTTAGGCTTAATCCAGGAGCGTCCATTCCCATTCTTTCCGCTTCATCAAGTGCAATCTTCATATCCTTGATAAAATGCTTGATATAAAAACCAGGTTCAAAATCCCCTTCAACCATCCGCGGCACAAGATTGGACAGTGACCAGCTACCGGCAGAGCCCGATGATATGCTTCTTAATACCCGTTCCGGATCCAACCCCGCCTTTTGGGCATAGGAAATCGCTTCAGTCACTCCGATCATATTAGATGCAATGGCGATTTGATTGCACATTTTCGTATGCTGTCCCGAACCAGCCGGGCCTTGATGGACAACATTGCTGCCAATGATATCAAAAATGGGCAGGACCTCTTCAAATGCCTCACTAGACCCGCCGACCATGATCGTAAGCTTTGCATCACGGGCACCGATATCCCCTCCGGAAACCGGTGCATCCAATGATTCCATGCCTCTTTTCTTGGCCTCCTCCGCTATTTTCACTGCCAAAGACGGTGTGGAGGTCGTCATATCGATTAAATGGGTTCCTTGTTTCCCGTTCTCGATAAGCCCATTTTCCCCAAGATAGATTTCTTCCACATCACTAGGGTATCCTACCATGGAAATGATCACATTGGCTTTCTGCGCAATTTCCTTTGGTGCAGATGCCCACTTCGCGCCCTGTGAAAGCAGTTCACTTGCCTTATCTTTCGTCCTTGTATAAACATATACCTTAAATCCCGCATTAAGTAGATTTGCGGCCATGCTTTTTCCCATAACTCCTAAACCTATGAAGCCAATCACTTTGTTCGATTGCATCACTGCGGATTCCTCCCAATCATTTTGTTTCAAAAATCCTTAAATGGACTTTATCATTCCTCCGTCAACTAAATAGGACTGCCCCGTTAAATATGTATTGGCACCTGAAACAAGGAAAGTAACGAACCTTGCAAATTCCTCGGGTTCCCCATAACGGCCAAGAGGAATTTTGTTAATGGATTGTTCTGTCATTTCCTCAGGGGTGACGCCTTGTTTCTCTGCATTCATTTTATCAAGGTGCTGAACGCGGTCCGTTGCGATTCTACCTGGTCCAACTGTATTGATCAATATCCGGTCTGGTGCTAATTCTGAAGCTAACGTCTTTGACAATCCAACAATTGCAGTCCGGAATGTATTCGATAGAATCAATCCAGGAATCGGTTCTTTAATGGATGAAGAAGCGATATTAACGATTTTCCCGCCCTGTTTTTTTAAATGTGGCAAGCTCTCACGGATCGTCCTTATAAAGCTTAGTAAATTAAGTTCAAAAGATTGTTGCCATTCTTCATCGTTGAAATCTGTAAATGACCCCCCTGGAGGACCTCCGGCGTTATTAATAAGAATATCGATACCCCCGAACTCTTCAGCAGTTTGCCTAACCAAGCTTTCAATATCTTCAGCTTTTGTAATATCCGTTACCATATAAGCAACTTTACCCGCCCCAAGCTGCGATATTTCCCTTTGTACGGCGGCAAGCTTTTCTCCATCCCGGCTGGCTAGCATGACATTTGCTCCTTCTTTAACCAATTCAGCTGCCATGGCCTTCCCCAAACCCTGACTCGAAGCTAAAATCAAAGCATTTTTCTTTTCCAAATGTAATTCCATATTTTATCATGACCTCCATTTTCCCGAATTTATAATTCCATTATATCGCCATTTTCGAAAAGTGAAAAATCTGAATAATCATTCTTATGATTTTTTATATCCAGCGGTCAAAAAAAATTGCCGGTTGGATACCCAACCGGCGTCAAAGGGGGAAATGAGAATGTCAGCTGCCCTAATAGAGCTAAACAACTGTGCTTGCTTTTTATTTACCCCCATTTTGGTGCAATAAACATTTTTGCTTAAATGTTCAGGCAAAAATTACAGGAAAGCACCCCATCCGAAGATTCTGTGATGGGGTGCCATTTTTCCTCATTTTTTTATTTCTTCAAAGCGTTAATTACCGCTTCTTTCACATTATCATTCGTATCCAACCCTAAAACTTCCTGAGATAGTTTTTTCATCTCTTCAAGTGAAAGTTGGCTAATTAAAGAACGTGCTTTTAAAATCGAAGTGGCACTCATTGAGAATTCATCAAGACCCAATCCGATCAAAATCGGTATGGCAATTTCATCTCCAGCCATTTCACCGCACATCCCGGCCCATTTCCCTTCTTTATGAGCGGCATCTATGACCATTTTAACCAGGCGTAAAATCGCTGGGTTATATGGTTGATATAAATAAGATACTCTCTCATTCATTCGGTCAGCGGCCATCGTATACTGAATCAAGTCGTTAGTGCCTATGCTGAAGAAATCGACTTCCTTAGCAAATATATCAGCCATCACTGCAGTTGAAGGGATTTCAACCATAATTCCGACTTCAATTTTTTCGGCAACTTGAATGCCATTATCAAGCAATTCCTGCCTGACTTCAGCCAAGACGGCTTTAGCCTCGCGGAATTCAGCTAGTGTGGCGATCATCGGGAACATGATTTTCAAATCCCCATAAATGCTTGCGCGAAGCAGGGCACGGAGCTGAGTCCGGAAAATCTCCTGCTCATTTAAGCAAAGGCGAATCGCACGGTATCCAAGGAAAGGATTCATTTCCTTAGGAAGCTCCAAATAAGGCAGCTCCTTGTCTCCGCCTATGTCAAGCGTTCTGACGACTACAGGCTTACCTGACATACCTTCCAGCACCGCTTTGTATGCCTCGAACTGCTCTTCTTCACTCGGAAAGTCATTTCTGCCCATATAAAGAAATTCCGTACGATATAATCCGATGCCTTCACCGCCATTTTGATGAACGCCATCCAGATCTTTCGGAGTACCGATATTTGCAGCCAATTCCACATGATGGCCATCATTTGTAACGGTTTGTTCATGAACCAGTTTCGCCCACTCAGCCTTTTGCATCGCATAGGCTTCCTGCTCCTCTTCGTAGCGTTTCACGAGTTCAGGAGTAGGATTTATATGCACTTCACCCTTTAGCCCATCAATGATGACCATGTCACCATTTTCAATGGAAGAGGTCACTGATTTTGCTCCAACGACTGCTGGAATTTCCAATGAACGTGCCATTATGGCTGAATGGGATGTACGTCCACCGATATCGGTCGTAAATCCTTTGACGTATGCCGGATTCAACTGTGCTGTATCGGATGGAGTCAAATCCTCCGCAATGATGATCACTTCTTCAGCAATCATGCTTGGATTTGGAATATGAACACCTAAAAGATGCGACAGTACCCGTTTCGTGACGTCACGGATATCCGCAGCCCGTTCCTTCATGTATTCATTATCCATTTGTTCAAACATCGTAATGAACATGCTTGCGGTTTCATTTAAGGAAAACTCAGCGTTGACGCTTTCTGATTGGATTTTATCCTGAATCGGAGTTATAAGTTCCGGATCAGCCAAAACAAGCAGGTGTGCGTCAAAGATAGCGGCTTTATCGGCCCCTAAATCCTTTTCGGCTTTATCCCTGATTATCTCCAATTCATTTGTTGACTTTTGAATAGCTTCCTTAAAACGGGATATTTCCGCCCCGACATCTTCTATGCTTCTTTTTTCAATCGATAAATCTGGCTCTGTAAGTCGATAGGCTTTAGCGATGGCTATTCCGTTTGAAGCTGCTATTCCACTAATCAAAGTGGACATTATTCTGCTAATCCTTCTCTGTTCAACGTTTCAGCAAGTGTATTTAGTGCATCATTTTCATCGCTTCCTTCAGCAGAAATCGTAATTTCCGCACCTTGGCCAATACCCAGTGACATTACACCCATAATGGACTTAAGATTCACTTTTTTCTCTTTATAAGAAAGGTTTATTTCTGAATCAAATTTTCCTGCAGCTTGTACAAGCAATGTAGCCGGACGAGCGTGAATTCCTGTTTCTGCAGTTACTGTAAATGTTTTTTCTACCATATAAATCAATCTCCTTTAAGATAAATTAACATAAATAGGTTATGTAAGGGGGGTTCTCCATCCACTCATGAAAGAAATGAAAAAAGAAATGCCCTTTTCCTTATCAGGATAGCATTATCATTCCCAACAAACAAACCAAAACTATTGGTACCTACAAAATAGTACAAAAATATAGATGGAACTGCAACTATTACTTTTCAGATTCTTCAATGATTAAATGGATAACTGTGCATTTTTGGTGAAAAAAGCCCTGAAACTCAGCATAATGAAAAGGACCACCGTTAAAGAAACACTTCCTAGAATCCCGATTATTATCGCAATCTGGTATTCAATAGCGATGAGCGGGCTTATCCCCGACAGGATTTGCCCTGTCATCATTCCTGGAAGGAAGATAATCCCCATCCCTAGCATATTGTTCAAAGTCGGGAGCACTGCGGAGTCGAATGCAGCATCCACATATTTCTTCACAGCCCTCGCTGGAGTCGCTCCAAGCATCAACATCGCTTCCACCTTTTCACGATTACTGCTAATCCCATCATGAAGGTTTTTAAGCGCCAATGTCACTCCAGTCATGGCATTCCCAACGATCATCCCTGCAATTGGAATGAAATACCTCGGCTCATACCACGGCGTGAAATGGATGACAACCACATTAAAATAAAATAAGGCCGCCATGGGTCCTGACAACATACTTAGGATAACCATCCTTTTGATTTTCTTATTAATTGTATAAGGCACTTGCTTAAAAATATTATGGATGGAAAACAGTGCCATCGCACATAAAAATCCTAAAGAAAGTAAAGGGTGGGGATTTTCAAAGATATATGTCAAAACATATCCGGCTAGAATGAGTTGCACCGTCATCCGTACCGTAGCGAGCATGATTTGCTTTTCCCGTGAAATCCCCCGCCATTTCACGATTATGAGCAGAATCACTACAAAGACATAGGCTGCACAGAGACGCCAGAACTCAATATCTATTATCCCATTCGCCTCCATTAATAATCACCCTCCTTCGCCTTTTTCAAAACAATCTTCTTTTCAGCACATATTTCCGTAAGCTGTTTGGAATGGGTTATCATGATGACCGTTCCTTTTCCCCGCTTCACTTCTTCTAAAAATCGGCTCATGACCGTCAGCTCGGCTTCTTCATCAAGAGCTGAAGTCGGCTCATCCAGTAAATACACCTCGGGTTTCAATAAAAGTAACCTCGCCAGTGCCAGCCTCTGTTTCTCCCCGCCAGAAAGATTCTCCGCCCCTTCATCTAAAGGCTTCTGCAACTGGACGGTTTCAAGTGCTTTAACCAATTCGGCTTTATCCTTTTTTTCCCGTTCTGTCAATTCCAGGCCAATCTGCAGGTTTTCTTCAATCGTACCCGGTAAAGTGAACGGTGACTGAGAAAGCATTGTGACTTTACGCCGGAGCTCTATCGGGTTGAATTCATCCAGTAACTGATCCTGATAATAGATCGAACCGCTATCCGGGTCATCCATCCTGTTCAATAATCGGAGCAGAGAGGTTTTCCCTGCACCGCTTTCCCCGGTCAAGCAAGTAACCATACAAGCGGATATTCTCAAATCATCAATTTTCAAAATCCCTTTATACCTAATATTTTCAAGCCTAAATATCATTTTACACGCCTGCCTCCCTTACTCCACCCTATCATTATAAGAAACTATCATGATATGAGGTAGCGATGCATGAAAAAATTTCAAAGATTTTCATTTTCTTTCCCTTTTTTATAGGTTAGTATTATTCCTGCTGAATATATCCATGACGGACGTGGAAAAACTTATATAAATGGAGGGACTTATCATGAACGGAAATTCCTTTTTACATTCTTATCTGAATGCTTTTCTCCTGACTGCACTTTGCCTGATCACGTTGTCTGGCTGCCAGGCTGCATCAGATAACCTAATTAATCAATCCAAACAGGAAGATTCAATTTCCAATGAAGACAACCGATCCAGTGCGGATTCTTCAAATGAAGAAAAAGGCAAGACATTCAAAGCCGAGATCATTAAAGTTGTTGACGGAGATACAGTAAAGATCAAAATGGCTAATGGAAACGAAGAAACGGTCAGGCTACTTTTGGTGGATACTCCAGAAACCGTGCACCCATCCAAGCCCGTTCAGCCTTTTGGACCTGAAGCAAGCAAATTCACCAAGGAACTAATGCCAGCGGGTTCTGAGGTTGAAGTAGAAACCGGCATAGGTGAAAGAGATAAATATGGCCGGCTGCTGGCCTATTTTTATGTTGACGGTAAAATGGTGAATAAACTCCTGCTTGAAAAAGGACTGGCCAGGGTGGCCTATGTTTATGCACCGAACACGAAATATCTTGATGAATTGGAAAATATTCAGAAACAAGCCCAAAAAGACGAAATCGGTATTTGGTCAATTGAAAACTATGCAACTTCAAAGGGGTTTGATGATTCGAAGTCCGTAGAAGCTTCAGTGGAAATGCCAACTGCATCTTGCAGTAACCCGCAAATTAAAGGGAATATAAACTCTAAAGGCAACAAAATATATCACATTCCTTCGGGCCAATATTACGAAATAACCAAACCGGAGGAAATGTTTTGTACCGAACAAGACGCACAGGATGCTGGATTCCGAAAATCGCAAAGTTAACAAATACAATGGTTAATAGTATGCCCGCTTTCTGAAATCACCATTAAGAACGTATAAGGAAACTTGAAAGAGATTAGTTTGCCTGCTTTCAGAAACCCGCTCCCTGTCTGCCGAGCCTCATCAAAGCAAGCATCTAGAGGGGCTCGGCTAGCAAGTTTTTCGGCAGGAATGCCGCAAATTTCTTCATTCAAATGAGGATCACAGAAAAACCATTGAAGATAAGCCAGTCTCAAACTTGGTTTGGGATGAGTCCAGTTGATTGGAACGGAAGGTACGAGACTCCTGCGGGAAAAGCGCGTCCAAAGGAGACCCCACAGGCGCAAAAGCGCCGAGGAGGCTCCCGGACCGCCCGCGGAAAGCGAGTGCCTGGAGTGGAAATCAACGTTCCTTTTACAAACCCTCAAATAACCGTTTCAGTGATTTCAGAAACCCGCTCCCTTTTTTCGAAAACTGAACACATCCCCATGATATATGGCTTTACATTAAATGAAGAAGTATTGAATGGTTTTGGCACATCCAATCTAAGGATGTGTTTTTCATTTGGCCATCCCCTCATTAAAGTTCAATTGAATCAACATTTTCCTATTAATAAGATCCTCGTTAATCCCTTTAAAACTCACTTTTTATTCCTTCCATTTACCCGTTATGCCATCTGGCTTTAGCCGAACGATTTATTTATGGTAAAAGCACCCGGGAATACAGGTAAGTGCACTTTCTAAAGGTGGCTCGCTTAATGGAAGATTTCTCAGTACTAACGTCTGAATTCACGCCGATGATCCATCATATAATCCGCTCACTTTCCATCTATAAAAATAAGGAAGAATATTTCCAAGTAGGATTGATTGCTTTATGGGAGTCACATGGGCAATTCGATGAAGAATGCGGTCAGTTCTCCAACTATGCCTTTACGGTAATCAAAGGCAAAATTCTGAACGAATTAAAGCACCACCATAAATATGAAGCCAACACCGAACCATTTGATTCCTTCCTACTAGAGATTAAAGATCCATTTTCAATACACGATGAGGCCTTTGCCATCGATAATCTCTTAACCTACACGGATGGATTGACACTGAATCAGCAACGCTGGCTTTTACAGACGTACTTGGAGAATAAAACGGTGACTGAAATTGCTGAGGTATATCAAGTTACTACCGCAGCCGTCAAATCATGGAGAAGGTCCGCTTTAAATAAATTAAGGAAACAATTGATTTTTCCATAATGAATAATTTGGGGTGGCTCAATCATGAGCCACCCCAAATAATATCCATTAACTTCTCGCTTCTTCTAAATACGTATAAATTATCACACCGTTATGTTGAGCATTCCCCCGAAAATGTTTAAAGTCTTCCCTTTTAACAAGAACCTCACGAAAAGGTAAAAATTCTTCTTTTGTTATCCTGAATTCATCCATTTCCCGATTTGCCAGTTTATCGAGTACATCTTTTGCTTCTTCTGCATTCATAAGATTATCCTCCTCAATTATCAAATGTTCTATCATTTCTACAGGAGAAATTCCGTTTTTATTTTAACATAAGCTTGCCACTTAATATAATTCAGAACTTTTTAAGGCACACTGCTACATAATTCTTTACGAATGCTTTAAAATAGTGCAAACTGTATAGTAAAATATCATAATGTAAAATGATTGGCATTTTTTGTGCATAGAATTACATACTGGTACGTATAACTGCGTTCACAATATATACCAAATTATGCCATATCATTACATCTGCTCCATCACAAGAAATCGTACCTTCTTTTAAAAGTCTAGCTTACTGTACCGACATAAGAGATAACTTTTTCTCTTACTAGCACCTCCCACGTCAAAATCTAAACCGCAAGATGTTCGAATAATCCAATTACTCCATAGTTACTTTTTGATCATTGGAAACAAAATGGGAAAGGATGATTGCCATGAAGAAAGCGGAAGTTGGAAATATCATTGAATTTAGAGAAGGCTTAAAAGGAATCGTCGAGAAAGTGAACGAGAACTCAGTAATCGTGGACGTCACGTATATGGAAAATTATCGTGATTTGGAACTTGAACAGAAAACCGTCGTCAACCATAAAAATTATAAAATCATAGGATGATTGAATGTACTCAAACGGGATGGTTACTAGATGACCATCTCGTTTTTCACTTTATCGCAATCCTGCAAATTGATTCCCCCGCTTTTTGTAACCATTTCCACTTCATTCCGTCTAATTCATTAAAGGGTACAATACCTGTTTTTGATGCAGGTTCTCCAAATTCAGATTGGAATTTCAATCAGAAAGATGAGGGAAACACATGACTAGTTGGACACGTTATATTGGCTGTGTCACATTCGCCGTTTTTCTTCTGACTGGCTGCGGTACAGCCACAGACGAAAATACAGATGAGCCACGGGAAGACACAGTAAAAGAGGGGAATGAAGGCAACACCTCTCAAGGAGATAATCACGATAACCGAAGTGATAATAACAAAGTAAGACTGATGGAGCAAAATCTGCAGTATACAATTAACGGGGAAGCAAAAGAAAAAACAGCTTTCCTAAAAAAAAGTGATAACCAACCGTTCAGCCTCTATGTTTTGCAACAATTCAGGTTAAGTGCCGAAGAACCAGGAAAGGATATTGTGTTCCTGACTGAAGATGACTCCATTTATATGAGAATCGAATTGTTGAAGACGGATGTCAATTGGGATGAGGTGGAAAAAAATGTTCAAGCCCAGCTGAAAAGCATTTCAGAAACAATTAGCGATCCTTCACTTGATGTCGAGGGCGGAACGGGCTTTGAAGTGGAAAGCGGCAATGATGTGATCACTTCCATATTGCTCAAGGATGAAAAATCACCCGTCCGCTTAACTATATTCACGAAAAAAGATAGAGATTACCGGGATGCATTTCTAGTGATGGCTAAGACGCTGATGAAAAGGTGAACATCGATAAGGAGGGCTAAGGACAGGCCCTCCATTCTTCATTACTCCTTCCCCGCCTTGCTTTTCCAGACCAATATTAAAAAAAGGAGACTTATGTATCCAAAAATCGGATAAATATATCCTAGTAATCTTCCATATCCGAATTCACTGATGATCAAAGCTATTAAAAAAATCACCGCTATGATCATCATGCTTGGCAATTTAATATAATTGCTGATTTGCCTCTGTAATCCATAAATGTTTCCGATGACCGAAGTGAATATCTCCCCGTAAATCACCAAAATGAACATCCAATATAACTGACTGGCTGCCGTTCTCATAATAACCGCTGAAGGAATTTCATATCTATTCACGTCAGGAAGTGTCATAAGTGAAAAATGCCCCGTCAATAATATGATCGTCAGGAATATCCCCCCAAGAATTGCACCATGTTTAATGACCTTCTCATCTCGAACTTCATACGCAACCGGAACCAGCACAGCCTGTGCCAAAGCAAGGTTAAAGGCTGTATAGGCAAATGGTGACAAAATCATTTTCACGGTGATCCCTTCATCAGGAACTTTTGTTAGTGTCTTAAAGAAATCCCCATTATCCAAAGTCGAGAAAAAAAGGATCAAGCTAAAGCAGATCATGATTGGTACAACAAAAGAATTCACAGTGAAAACACCGCGCATGCCCATCATCAGGACCAAGGATGCCAGTATGATCGTAGACCAAC
This sequence comes from Peribacillus aracenensis, assembly GCF_025175645.1. Taxonomy (NCBI): domain Bacteria; kingdom Bacillati; phylum Bacillota; class Bacilli; order Caryophanales; family Bacillaceae; genus Peribacillus; species Peribacillus aracenensis. The sequence goes on along the minus strand of NZ_JANZMJ010000001.1, from coordinate 231,890 downwards.
TTCCTATACTTTTAGGCACGCCAAGTTGTTCTTCGAAAACGGCTCCTGAACCCGAAATCATGACAGCCGTCACTCCTAACAGCATGATAAGGAAAAAGAAGTTGATGATTCCCGCTATTTTCCTCCCAAAAAGAAATTGATTGAACTCCTCATAAGAAGATGCTCTTATCCTTGCGGAAATGAGCATGATTTTCGTCCCCGTGAAAATGAAAATATAACCTGCTATTAAAATCCCGATAAAGCCATAAAAGCCATAACGGGTAAAAAACTCGACAATCTCTTTTCCAGTTGCAAATCCTGCACCGACGACTGTGCCTACATAAACTGCTGCAATCTGAAAACTCCCTGACCACCTTGACAGCATATTCTCCCCTCCTCCCTACATTTATATGTAAGGAAGAGACATTTAAGACAAGCCGAGCAATATTCCTTGCGTCGGCTGTTTTTGTCTTAGGCTAACATTCTCTCATTATGAAGGCTGAAACTCGCTATGCATTTCTCTGTGGAGCGAAAATCACCACTTTTCATGCCCAACATTCCGAACGTATGAAAGATAAAAAAACGCTTGGAATAATCTCCAAGCGTTCATATCATACAGACTAATATTTCATAATGCCTTATCATCTACATTGGAGAGCCATTCGTCTATCACCTTCACAACGGACTGTACAGTGCCATCATCAAATGGGGAATTCAGATTCGCAGATTCAACGAGATCAAGGAACGACTTGCTGCCTCCAAGTTGGCACAGATTCAAATAATCACCCCAAGCCGTTTCATCTTTTTCAGTCGACCTTTTCCAGAATTGGAAAGCACAAATTTGGGCCAATGTATAGTCGATATAATAGAAAGGTGATTGATAAATGTGGCTTTGCCGTTGCCAATACCCGCCATTCTCCAGGAATTCATTTCCTTCATAATCCCGATGTGGCAAATATTCCATCTCGATCTTACGCCAAGCCTGCTTTCTTTCAACGGGGGAGGCATCAGGATTTTCATAGACAAAATGCTGAAATTCATCAACAGCTACCCCATACGGGAGGAATATGAGCGCACCGCTTAAATGGGAAAACTTATACTTTTCCGTATCTTCCTTGAAAAACAGCTCCATCCATGGCCAAGTTAAAAATTCCATGCTCATCGAATGGATTTCACAAGCTTCATATGTTGGCCAATAATACTCAGGAATGTCAAGTTCACGGCTGCGATACACTTGGAATGCATGGCCTGCCTCATGCGTCAAAACATCTATATCCCCGGAAGTACCGTTGAAATTAGAAAAGATGAATGGAGCTTTATAGTCTTCTATAAAAGTACAATAGCCACCGCTTTCTTTTCCTTTCTTCGCCACAAGGTCCATCAGGTCATTATCAATCATATAGTTGAAAAACCGATCAGTTTCAGGCGAAAGCTCCTGGTACATCCTTTTCCCATTTTCGATGATCCACTCAGCATCGCCTTTTGGAATGGCATTACCCGTTCTGAAATGAAAATTCTCATCATAATAGTTCAGTTTCTCCAATCCAAGACGTTTGCGCTGACGTCCCTTCAGCCTGGTGACAAGCGGTACCACTTCCTCTTTCACCTGCTTGCGGAATGCGGCAACCATTTCAGCATCATAATCAGTCCGTGTCATCCGATAATACCCAAGTTCCACGAAATTCCCATAACCTAGCGCTGTCGAAATTCCATGCCTCACCTTGACTAGGTCATCGAAAATACGATCCAATTCCTCCTGTTTTTCTTCAAAGAAACCGTAATATGCCTCACTTGCATTTTTCCTTAACTCACGGTCCGAGGACTCCATAAAAGGCTGAAGCTGCGCAAGTGTTAATTCTTCTCCATCAAAGTGAATTTTTGCAGAGGCAATCAATTGCGAATATTCACTTGATAATTTATTTTCTTTTTGCAGCTGTGGGATGATTTCGGGAGAAAAAGTTTTGAGTTGGGCCTCTGCCAGGTCAAATAGTTGAGTTCCCCATTTTTTCTCAAGCTCCTTACGATATTTCGAGCGAACGAGTTCATTGTAAAACTTTGAGGTTAACTCTTCCATTTCAGGGGAAAAGTCATCTAAATAATCATTCTCAGCTTTATAAAAATCATCATTCGTATCAATGGAATGCCGTATATAGACCAAATTGAACATCGTACCTACATAATTTCGGATTTCATTTATTTCTTCCATAGCTTTTATCTGCGCATCAGCATTAGCGGCGTCAGTAAACTTTTCCAAAGCTTTCATGAATCGGGTTTTAATTTCATCCATTTCAGGACGTTTATATTCATACTCATTAAATTTCATATGTACGCTCCTTTTCGCGATATAAAAACATTTATTCAACCTGAGTAACATGATTCATCGAATTCGTTTTCAAGTCACATTTACCATTATCGCGGTTATCGTAATATAATTTAATTCGCCACAGCGTTACTAAAAACCTTTATTCCTCAAAACAAATTCAGATTTTATCAGAAATAAAAAACCAGCACCTGCAGTCAAATCCGGGTGCTGGTTCTTTAACTAATTTTGAGCGGAATACCCAATCTTTTTAAGCAATTCGATAACAGTGTCCTTTTCATCGTGCGTAAGTACACTCATGATATCATCGATTCTTTTTTCATGCTCAGGAAATACGCCTTCAATAAAGGCCTTTCCTTTATCCGTTATTTTTGCAAAGGTTACACGGCGATCCTCTTTACATGCTATTCGCTGTAGATATTCCTTCTGTTCAAGTTTATCCACGACATAGGTAATGCTGCCGCTAGCTAGCAGGATTTTTCCGCCTATTTGCTGCAGGGGCTGATCCCCTTTATGATAAAGTAATTCCAGTACTGCGAACTCAGTTGGATTCAAACCCTCTTCTGCTATATGTTTATTCACCACATCATTTATTGAACGATGGGCTCTAGACATCACAATAAACAGTTTCAAAGACTGTTGGATGTTATTATTCTCCATAACTTCACAACCTTAAAATTTTTAATTAAAATATCTTGAATTAAAAGTTATTATATGGCATAAAGACTTTTTTGTCAATCTCTCCTGTTAGTATGCACTATTGTTTAATCATTCATTTTGTTATACTTGAAAAAAAAGCTAAAGTAGTGACAATCATGAAAACAAGGCATAAATTCACCGCATATCTACTTATTGTTATTTTACCATTAATTATCCTCTCAATCATTTATTGGGTGCATTTAGAACGTTCGATTCAAAATGAAAGACAGGAACAAGCTGAATGGACGGTAACGGTTTATCAAGAATACATAGATCAAGTTATCAGAGAAACGAAGGCAAACCTTGAGCTGCTTAGCCTTAGCAGTTCCGTCCTTTATATGGATAACAAAAAAACTGAACTTCTTATGAAATGGATCAAAGATACAGATTCCAGGTATGCCGGAATATATTGGCTAAATCGCGACGGTGTCTCCATTTCAGGGACGAATAAGAATTTCAATCATTACTATCTAATTGAACAGAATGATATAGAACTTGCAGTAAAAACCCGAAAAGCCGTTGTTGTAGGAACAAAGGAGCTATATAACCCTGATTACAATTATTTTTCCATTTTTGCTCCCATTCTGGATCATGATAAAAAAGTGCAAGGGTTTTTATTGGCACATATCAGGCTGGACCATATGAAAAATATATTAAAAATTCTCAGCCCTGGTCAAACCTTTATATTGGAAACAAAGGACAAAACCCGAATTTTGGATAGAAATGCCGACGGATTCACTGGACATTCTAAATCGGTGGCTGTTCCTTTGACCGAAGTCGATTGGAAACTATCCGTCAAATTGCCCGACAAGATTAGCACAAATAACATGAATGTTTTTTTAATGCTTGTCTTTTTCACCTTCTTTTTTGCTCACATGATTTATACCATCGTGGAGGAACTTATCGTTCGCAGGAATGCCAAAAACCAAAAGTTAATAAATGAAAGGAAAAAAATAGAATTTGTCGGTACATTGGCTGCCAGTACTGCACATGAAATAAAAAACCCACTTACCGGCATAAAGGGGCTAGTGCAGTTATTGGTTGAAAAACACCCCGAAGAACAAGATCAGTTCTATTATTCTGTCATCATGAAGGAAATTGAACGGATCAATAGTATCGTCAGCGAATTTTTGATTTTAGGGAAGCCGATGGCCCAGACTTTATCCATATATGATATTCGCAGTATCATTGCTGAATTGAGACCAATAATAGAATCAGAAGCACGCCACTTCAATATTGAAGTGGAATGGAAAATCATAAAGGAGCCGATCCCGGTTCATTGTACAAAGGACCAACTTAAACAAGTCATTCTCAACATTGCCAAAAACGGTTTCGAGGCCATGGAAGTTGGGAAAAAGTTAAGGATTCAAATTCACCATGAAAATGAATGGGCTAAAATCATGATCATCGACACCGGGCAAGGACTGAGTGAAAAAGAAATAGGCAAAGTATTCGATCCCTTCTATACATCGAAAAAGGAAGGAACCGGATTAGGGCTATTTGTGTGTAAACGAATAATTGAATCTTTTAACGGTTCCATCGAGTTTTCAAGTAAACCTCTGAACGGTACAACCGTAACAATCAGCTTACCGTTGATAAAAGGCCACCATTAGCAATACTTAAAAGAGTTTCACTTTTTTATGAAGACCAGTAACGATTCCGATTTATTTAAAGGTGTCATGCATACGGTGCATGCTTTTTGAATCTATTAATGGAATAGGTAAAAAACTTAATCAGGAAGAAGGAAATATACAGATGGGAAGTATCGCTGCCATTAAAACAAAACCGCAAAAACAAGATATGACTCTGAAAATCATGATTGTCATTGGCATTTGCCATTTAATGAATGATTCTCTTCAGGCCGTCGTACCGGCCATGTTCCCAATCCTCGAAAAATCAATGTCGCTAACATATACACAGCTGGGAATGATTGCTTTCTGCCTGAATATCGTCTCATCGCTCCTGCAGCCGGCAGTCGGGTTCTATACGGATAAAAAGCCATTTCCATATGCATTGCCCATTGGGTTGACCAGTACTTTAATCGGGGTCATCATACTCGCAATCGCCCCAAACTATAGCATTATCCTTGGTGCAGTCATCTTGATGGGCTTAGGGTCGGCCATATTCCATCCCGAAGGCTCCAGGGTTGCCTATATGGCAGGCGGACCCAAAAGAGGCCTGGCACAATCAATTTATCAAGTCGGCGGGAATAGCGGGCAGGCACTTGCCCCACTCATCACTGCCATCGTGCTTGTTCCTTTTGGTCAAAAAGGTGCACTCTGGTTTGCCTTGGTTGCTTTATTGGCCGTTATCCTATTGCTGTATATTGCCAAGTGGTATTCCCAAAAATTAGTTCACTTCCAGCCTAAAAAGCTTGCTGCAAAAATAATCAATAAAGAGCGGACCCATAAAGTGGCCAAAGCCCTGGTATTGATTTTATTCATAATCTTTGCCCGTTCCTGGTATGTATCTTGCATGACGAACTTTTACAGTTTTTATTTGATCGAGCAGTATTCGTTCACGATAAAATCTGCACAATTTTTCCTATTTGCCTTTTTGGCTGCCGGTGCTGTAGGTACATTTTTCGGAGGTCCGCTTGCTGATAGATTCGGGCGTAAAAATATCATTTTCTTTTCTTTCGCCGCTAGCATGCCAATAACCGCACTTTTACCATTCGTACCTCCAACAGCCGCTTTTATTTTATTATTGTTGGCGGGATTCATTATAATGAGCAGTTTTTCCGTCACTGTAATATACGCACAGGAATTGGTCCCGGGAAAAGTCGGAACAATGGCAGGCTTGACAGTGGGGTTAGCCTTTGGAATGGGTGCCATTGGATCCGTTTCATTGGGAGCCATTGCAGATATAATTGGAATCGGTTCCATGATTAAGCTAGTGGGATTCCTGCCACTTCTGGGAATCATCAGCATACTGCTGCCGACTGATCTGACATTGAAAAAATGGTATACAGAAGAATGACTGCAAAATGGTTTTTTCCTGGAACATTTCCTTTATGTCTAAATACAATAAATTATTGTTCCACCCAAAAATTCACTAATGAGTAACGATACGTTCCATACAAAAAGGAGAAATTTATGAGTGGAGTTTTATTAGGCAGCATCCTTTCTGCAATGTCTACGGGGTTTGGTGCGTTACCAATCTTGTTCATTCAAGGATCAATCACACATCGATTCAGAGACACGCTTCTGGCATTTACGGCTGGAATTATGATGGCTGCTTCGTTATTGAGCCTGATCCCGGAGTCTCTGGCCACCGGAGGGTATGTGCCGCTAGTCATTGGGGTTTTTCTCGGAGTAATGACATTAACGATCATGGAAAAAAACATTCCTCATATCGATCTCAGCCATACGAAAAGTGGCATTCAGTTCGATGAAAAGGCTTTGCTCATCATCACTGCCATTACACTCCATAATATTCCTGAGGGTCTTTCTGTTGGGGTCAGTTACGCCTCTGATACTGCTGATACAGGTAATTTGATCGCTTTTGCCATCGGCCTGCAAAATGCTCCGGAAGGCTTACTAGTGGCCTTGTTTTTAATTAATCAAAAAATCGGTAAACTCACAGCCTTCCTGATAGCAACCTTAACCGGTACCATCGAAATAATTACTGGCTTACTAGGTTTTTATTTAACCTCTTACATTGGGTTCCTGGTCCCATACGGCCTAGCTTTCGCCGCCGGGGCCATGCTTTTCATCGTTTATAAGGAATTGATTCCAGAAAGCCATGGGGATGGTAATGAACGCACATCTACCTATTCCTTCATTGTCGGCCTTTTGTTCATGGTCATATTATTGGATGTTTTGTAATACCCGAACTTCCATGGCTGGCTCCATCAAGTGAGTCAGCTCTTACTTTTTATTTATCAGTGTAATCCATTCAGAAAAATTAAGACTTCTAAACAGATCCCGATGCATGAAGGACACCTTCTGGTGGCCTCCCCTCGATATATACCCCAAATCCATAGGAAATTCAAAAGATATATTGTCTTGTTTATATAAGTCTTTCATTAATTGTTTTCGGATATGTTTGCAAAGGTTCATTTCACCAGAAATCACACAAAGTTGCTAGTCTCCTTGCCTGCTACTTTAAAAAGTCATGCATGCATTCAAATCCCCACTAAAAGGTAATGTCGTCATTAAAGGGCTGCTGCACAATAACGACCATTTCTTCCCGCTTATTTCTCACTTCCACTGATGAATGATGTTGAAGGATCAAATACTCATTTATAAGTTTGTCAAGCTGCTCACTTTGGCGAAGGGTATTCTCATGATTTAGCCCATACATTTTGGCCAGCTCCATCATTTCCCAACGCTTCATTCGAATCTCAGAACAAATTTCCGTTGCACACCTAGAATTCATAACAACATTCACTACTCCTGCCTTTTTAAAGTTACATTATAATAAAGAAGTATTACAAAATATGCCTTATATGTAAATAGATTCGCAAAAAAAGACAAAACTTCTTAAATTGCGATAGTGCTTTAACCACCAGCAGACAGGATATGACGGAAATTTCTAAGCATGGCCCCTTATATTGATTAGGACAAGTTCATATGAAGCCCGCTTTGAAAATCGATTCGAAAGTTCTGCAATTTGGATGTCATTCTTATTTTCCAACATAAACTTCAGCAGCTTCTCTATAATGGGGTTCATTGTTACAACCCTCAATTGTGATTCTAAGATAATATAATATGAAAAAAGGAATCCAATAAAGGATTCCCATTAATTGATGAAAATTTCATGCTTTCCGTTAACTAAAAAAAGGTTTGGAACCTCCCCTTCTGCATTACTCGAATGGTAAATAAATATGAAAGCTCGTCCCTTTTCCCACTTCGCTTTCCACTTCTATATAGCCATTGTGCTCTTCAATGATTTTATAGCTGACCATGAGCCCGAGCCCGGTTCCCCTATCTTTCGTCGTATAAAAAGGTTCACCCAATTTTTTTAGCATTTCCGTTGAAATCCCCATTCCTTTGTCGGTAATCGAAATGCAAACGTATTTCTCTGAAAATCGGCTTGTTTTAATGGAAACAGACCCCCCATCCGGCATGACTTCCAATGCATTTTTGATGATGTTAATGAACACTTGCTTTAACTGGTTCGCTTCACATAAAACGTTAAATTCATCTTCTTCAAAGTCTGTCTCGAATTGAATATTTTCCAATAGTGCCTGAGCCGCCAGTAATTCAAGTGTCTCCCTCAATATGGTATGAACATCCTGTTTGAAAATTTTTAGCGCCTGCGGTTTTGCCAGTACCAAGAACTCCGTGATAATGGTTTCGATTCGCTTAATTTCGGAAGTAATCACATGAAAATATGTGGAAAACTCCCCTTTAACACCATCCTCAAGCAACTGGATAAAACCTTTTAAGGCTGTCATTGGATTCCTGATTTCGTGAGCAATTCCGGCCGCCAATTCACCAACGACATTCAAAGTATCCGATTTTCGGATTTGTTCCTGCATTTCGAGATTTTTACTCACATCACGGAAAATGCTTAAATTCAGGTTCGAATATAAATTTTTCCTCGTCAAAAATTCAATATGCTTAACCCTTCCATCTTCGAATGTTATCGGAATGATGGAAGAGTAGACCTCATGCTTATAAACATTTTCAATGTGAGCGTTCAAGACAGGAGCATTTTCAGGAATTTTTTCGATGAATCCCTGTACAGATAAAGATAGCAGTTTGCGCTTTGAAATCTCCAATATTTTCTGACCAGCTTCATTAATATCGGTGAACCCTTCATGATTCCATAATATCAAGCCGTCTAATGTTCCCTCAAAAATCTTCCTGAACTTCTTTTCACTATCCCTTAATTCCTTCTCAATCAGCCAACGCTCACTGACATTTCGAAAGATCGTTACGTTATATCCGTCACCTTCATGTTTTTTGGCAGTCAATTCAAGCAATTTAATTTGGTTATTAGGCATTTTATAAATCAGCTCACCCCGCACCTGGGTGTCTCTTTCAAACGTCTCCATCATCTGGCTAAAATGGTTACTATTGCTATACACGTATTTCCAGATATGACTGCCGATCAAATCCTCTCTGCTGGATTCGAATATTTTACATGCTGAATGATTGACCCGAAAAATGATCCCATCATCATTCCAGAATATGATTGCGTCCATGGACTGGTCGAATAATTCGGCAAAAATCCGTTCGCTCGTCTCTAACTTTTTTTCTATTATATTTGATTCTGTAATTTTTCGAAGCACCGACATATATAATTCATTTCCTACCGTTGAACTTATCGAGAAAGTGAAATGATGCAGTTCATCCCCAACCTTTATCTCTACCTCTCCTTTGAAGTTCGACTCATCAAAGGCCCTTTGTATGCTCCCATCCCAATATTCCCTATAATCTGGGGATATGAGGCCCCTCATATTCTTACCGACAATCTCTTTTTTCGGGATGCCCAAGACATGGATAAAGGCATGGTTCACTTCCATTATTATTCCTGAACTGTCGAATAGAACGATGCTTTCTATGGCTGTATCGAAAATGTCCAAAAACATCTGCCTTGACATCCTTGTTTCCCTTGATGAAGAAACATCCAATGTCACATCCCCCAAACGGTAGAACTGCTGTCCTTCAAAAAGTGAGCCTATACGCATAAACTCTATTTGCTTAAGGGCTCCGGTATGTAGTTGGATAATTTGCCTTTCACTTTCATTCGAGGTTTTTAGGGAACTTGACACTACCTGGTTATTTAAAGGGATGACATCGAGAAAATCAGTTATCTTCATGGACTCCAGCTGCTCTTTCGCGGTTTCCAGCAGGGCGCAAGCGGCATCATTGGCATAAGTGAGACGCAGTTCCTCATCAACCCTAATATAAGGCTCTGACATCGAATTGAAAATGTTCAAAAACCCTTCGATCTGTTTATTCAATTTTAAAATTTCCTGTTTATATTCCGATTCATTCTCATAACCGACTTTCATATTAACCCCCCTCATCAAAACCGATACTTACCACCTTTATTCGACATCCATCTTGATTTTCCTCGGTATTTTTCGAAAATCTGCGCAATCACGCTATTCCAAAATTATCCTATATATCAAATTATAGTATATTGAACACTATAAAACTTAGCGTTAAGCTTAATTTAAGGTTTTTATAATAAGTTTAATAAATATTGATTTAGTACAAGGTATTTAGGGTATAAGAAATAACAACGCTTTCTAGCTACCTTAAAAATTTATTAAATGGAGGCAACGATGAAACAACGTGATTTTTTCTTCGATAACGCCAAGTTCATTCTCATGGCTTTTGTCGTCTTTGGACATTTGCTGAATACGTATATACATGACAGTGAAACGATATATGCTTTATATAAAACCATTTATTCCTTTCACATGCCTGCCTTTATCCTTGTTTCAGGGTTCTTTGCGAAAGGTTTTTATCAAAAAGGGTATTTAGGTAAAATTACTAAAAAACTGATATTGCCCTATATCATTTTCCAATTGATCTATACCGTTTACTACTATTTCTTATATGAACGTTCTGCCATCACTGTAGACCTGCTTGACCCCCAATGGTCGCTATGGTTCCTGATCAGTTTATTCTGTTGGAACATCATGCTCCTTGGTTTCTCAAAGCTAAAGCCATCAGTAGGCATAGGTTTATCTTTTTTAATCGCATTATTGATTGGATATATTGACAATATCTCCAATTACCTTAGTCTCTCCAGGACATTCGTTTTTTTCCCGATGTTTTTGATCGGGTACCATTTAAGCAAGGAACATTTAAAAAAACTATTCACACCCAAAGTTCGTTTGGCTTCACTTAGTGTCATGTTAGTGATTTTTATCGGTTTTTATTTAAATGGCGATATCAATTATAAATGGCTGCTCGGTTCGAAACCATATGCCGAACTTGAAGATGCGACAATCGTGTCCATGTTTAAACGCCTAGGATTTTATGGATTAAGCATAATTTCAGTGTTCAGCTTCCTTTCGTTCATTCCACGCGGACAATATTTCTTTACGAACTGGGGTAAACAAACCCTTTATGTCTATCTGCTGCATGGTTTCTTCATTCGGTTTTTCCGTGAAAGCACCATCCAGGAATACTTCAGCAATACAGAAAGCTTTATCATGCTCGCCGGCCTCTCTTTCTTGATTACCGTGTTATTATCTAGCGAAATGATCGCTACCATGGCGCAGCCGATCATCGAATTGAAAGCGACCAAAACAAAACGTTTCATGACTAAAACGAAAGAGTATATTAAACAAGCTTTTTAAATAAAACGGATGAAGCATCTTCTGCTTCATCCGTTTTTCCAAATTCCATTTCATTTCGCTTTCAAGCTGAAAAGATTCCCCTTCAATATCATAACCCATTTTTCAAATGGAGCACGCTATGGTAAAATTACTCGTTAGTGCTTGTTGGCTTAAAAAGACATGTACACGAAAGGAGCCAGGCGTTTCTTTTACGCCCTTTAACATGAATATAATAATCAGTACTCTTAACGCAAAATATATCCATACATCGCTATCCATCCGATATTTAAAAGCTTATGCCCAGCCCGATTACGATGTACAGCTGGCAGAATATACGATAAAAGATCCAATTATGAACATAGTTGGTGATCTTCATTCCAAAAAACCCGATGTCATAGGGTTCAGCTGCTATATTTGGAACATCGAAGAAACAATGAAAGTCATAGCCATGCTGAAGAAGATCAATCCAGAATTGGTTATCATTCTCGGCGGGCCTGAAGTCACCTATGATGTCGGGGAATGGCTTGATCAGATTCCCGGGGCTGATTTCATCGTAATTGGCGAAGGTGAAGTCACTTTCAAGGCCCTTTTATCTGAAATTGAAGGTTCAAATGACTATAAGAAGGTAGGCGGCATTGCGTATCGACAGGATGGAAAAAAAATCATCCAGCCTCAGAACGGCAAGGTTGATTTGAAATCCCTCCCTTCTCCATATCGTTTGGAGGAAGACCGCGGAGACCTATCTAAACGTGTCACCTATATCGAAACTAGCCGAGGGTGCCCGTTCAGCTGCCAATTTTGCCTTTCATCGATTGAAGTGGGTGTCAGGTATTTTGATCGTGAGAAGATTAAAGAAGATATCAGATACCTTATGGCTAATGGTGCCAAGACCATTAAGTTCGTTGACCGAACCTTCAATATTAGCCGAAGCTATGCCATGGAGATGTTTCAATTCTTAATCGATGAACATCTTTCCGGTGTAGTTTTCCAGTTCGAGATCACGGCGGACATCATGCGTCCGGAAGTTATCCAGTTCTTGAACGATAATGCCCCTGCAGGACTGTTCCGCTTTGAAATAGGGGTACAATCGACGAATGATCATACGAATGATCTAGTAATGAGAAGGCAGAACTTCGAAAAACTGACAAGGACCGTAACCATGGTTAAAGAAGGGCAAAAAATTGATCAACATTTAGACCTTATTGCCGGTTTACCAGAAGAAGATTATCACTCTTTCAGAAAGACTTTCAATGATGTTTTCGAGCTCAGACCCGAAGAGATGCAGCTTGGTTTCTTAAAGATGCTTCGTGGAACTGGCCTACGGATACGCGCCGCTGAACACCAATATATATACAGCGAACATGCTCCCTATGAAATCCTAGGAAATAATGTCTTATCCTTTGATGACATTGTCCGAATTAAACAGGTTGAAGATGTCCTTGAAAAATACTGGAACGACCATAGAATGGATCATACCACAGAATATCTTGTCAAAACGGTCTTTCAATCACCATTCGACTTCTTTCAAGATTTCGGTACCTATTGGGATGAACAAGGCTGGTCACGAATCGGTCATCAGCTCGAAGACTTGTTCAGACGTTTACAGCAGTTTTTGGCTTCCCGGGAATCTGCTGAACTGAAAAACATTATCGGACTCATGAAATTGGATTATTTCATGAATCAGAAATACAAACCACGTAAACCTTGGTGGGAAGCTTCATTAGATAAAAATGGTCGGAAAGAGATATATGAAGAGATTCTGAATAATCCTGAACAGCTTGGTTCCTCTTTCGGAGCTTTGTCGCTTAATGAAAAAGAAATACACAAACACACATTGCTCGAGGCACTTCCCTTTGATTTGGAAACGTATTTATCTGAGGGAATGATTGTCGAGAAACCTTCGTTCATGCTTGCCTATTTTGATCCGAGTGGTAAGGGATCAACGATATTCCCTCTCACAAAATCTGGCAGCATCATTTTATAAGAATAAGGACGGACCCAAGAATTGGGTCCGTCCTTATTTACTTATCACTATCACGTTTTTTATTTTCTTTTGCCAAAATTTCATAAATTTTGGTTGCGTTCATATCGCCGCTGAATTCGATTCCAAATTCAGTTCGTACATGTTGTCCCAGCTTTTCCTGGCTGTTCTGTTTTTCTTTATCCATTAACTTCTTCCTTTTCTGCCTTGCTTCGAATTACGGTTGGCACCTTTCATTGTGTTTTCCTCCAATGCGAACTCATTGGAAAATTCATTTTCAGCTTGGTTTCTTTTTGGCGTTTTACTTGCTTTGACAGCTCCATCCACATTGGCTTTCCGTTTCATTTTCATCCACCCTTTTCATATAGTTTACATTTTAGAATGGGGTAAAAATGCCTGAAATTATTCAGGGATAATATAGGGACAGACGAGAAAAATAACCGTAAAACGGAAAGGGAGACACTACATGAAAAAGAAATTGGAGTCACCGGTTGTCGACGATACACAACCACACCAAATTAACGCACCAAGCTTTAAGGGAACCGGCCTAAAACCACAGGCTCCATTCGTCAATGATTATGGAGTCGTCATCGGCGACAGTAAATATGCATCTGAAAACTCTCCACTCGAAAATTGGAGCGAAAATACTGACCCGGAAATCATGGCTGGAGACGAATGGATACATCCCACCAATGATATAGGCTGGAATTCAACTGAAAACCGTGAACTGTTAGAGGCTAAAAAGGCGCCGCAGCCACCTTTCATGCATCCCGATAAGGATGTGAGCACTGATACCGATTGAATCGTTCTTGAGGGATTAAGGAACTAGTGAATCCAATTAAACTGGAAGGGGTGCATCATATACACCCCTTCTTCTCATTTCACCTGCAAAATCAACTTCCCTTTCGTTCGACGGGCGTTCATTTCCTCATGAACGGCTGCTGCCTTTTCAATTGGGTAGATGCCGCCGATAGTTAGCTTAAGTTCCCCGGACGTGACGTAAGAAAAAAGCTCTTGAATGCTAGGCAACAGCAAATCTGGATGTTTCATGATCTGTGGCAGGAAAAAGCCTACGACGGATTGATTGCGCCTCATCAATTGCTGCGGGTTCATCGTATAAGGCTTACGACTGGCATTACCAAAAACAACAAGACGTCCAAATGGAGCCAAACATTTCAATGTTTTATTGAAAACATCCCCTCCTGCCATTTCCAGCGCCACGTCTACTCCCTTGCCGGACGTGACCTCACGGACTTTCATTTCCCATCCTTCTTTCGTGTAATCGATAAGTTCATCTGCCCCCATCGATTTAGCCAGTTCCAACTTTTCCACTGTGCTGGCGGTGGCAATCACTCTTCCAGCCCCGAAGATTTTGGCTAATTGTACGGCAATCGTTCCCACACCACCTGCAGCAGCATGGACCAATACCGTTTCCCCCTGTTGCATGCGTCCCATTGTCTTTAGAATATGATAGGCACTCAGACCTTGAAGGGGCAGGGAAACAGCTTCATGGAACTGAATGGAATCAGGAAGCGGAATGGCCGAGAATTCATCCGAAAGGGCATATTCTGAATATCCACCAGATTCAATTAAACTCACGACCCTTGTACCAGGTTTGATTTTGGTCACCTTTCCACCAACTTCCACCACAACGCCAGCCACTTCCGCACCTGGAATGAACGGAAGCGGCGTAGGTACTACATATTGCCCTTCCCTTCTGGCTGTATCTGCATAATTGACGCCGACACAATCTATTTCAATCAGAACTTCATGCCCAGTTGGCACGGGCCTTTCCATTTCAGTCAATTTCAGTACTTCCGGTCCGCCGTATTCTTCAAAATGAATGGCTCTCATCTTTATCCCTCCCTTATTAATTCCCTGTAAATTCCGGTTTTCTTTTTTCTTTGAATGCTGCAACTCCCTCAAGATGGTCTTCTGTGGAGGCCATCAAGGTTTGCGTGATTCTTTCCTGTTCGAGCATTTCATCAAGTGTAGCCGTAAATGAATGGCTAACGAGCTTTTTCATCATCCCATAGGCTTTTGTCGGTCCATTTGCCAGCTTTTCCGCAAGTTTCAATGTTTCCTCTTCAAGTTGATTAAGTGGATATATATAATTAATGACACCTAACTGGTATAAGCGTTCCGCAGAAATTGGCTCGGCAGTAAAGAAGAGCTGCTTTGCAAGGTGTGGCCCTACTAATTTAGGTAAAAAATACGAACCACCTCCATCAGAGATCAGGCCTACCTGTGAAAAACTCATGGCAAATTGACTATCATCGGAAGCCACGATCAAATCACAGGCGAGTGCCAAATTAAATCCGGCCCCTGCCGCAAATCCATGGACGGCAGCGATTATGGGAACCTCAGAAGCATCCAGTGCCAATATGCATTCATTCATTCTGCCAACATGATCATACAATTGACTTGCAGAAGCCTTGCCCATTGACTTAACGTCACCTCCCGCAGTGAATGATCTTCCCGCCCCTTTGATGATGACTGCCCTTATATGTGGTGTTTTTTTTACATCCTTTATCGCTTTCGTTAAGCTTGCAATCATATCCGGGCTAAATGCATTCAAGCTTTCAGGACGATTCAAAGTCAGGATCATTACATTATCGGTTACCTCTGTCAATAAGTGTTCTTTTAACATTTACCCATCCCCTTTTTTATTGGCTTTTTTCGTTAAGATTGTTGTTTTTAAAAACTAAACGATTTAAGGTTGATTGGAGCGCAAGTGCGAGACTCCTGCGGGAGCAGCGGGACAGGTGAGACGCCACAGGCGTTTACGCCGAGGAGGCTCACCGACCGCCCCGCGGAAAGCGAGCATCTGGAGGGGAAATCAACCACAGCGCTTTACTTTGTAAATAGCAACAAAGTATGCGAAAACAGCCTTTTTATTTGATCAACCAGCCGCCATCAACCAATAAATCCGTCCCAGTCATATAGGAAGCCTCCGGCGAAGCAGCAAAGGTAATGACATTACTTATTTCCTCTGCTTTCCCCACTCTTTCCAGTGCCGTATTCCGTTGAATCGACTTTACGAATTTTTCATTTTGCAATCCATCCTCCGTTAAAGGCGTTTCAATGAATCCCGGTGATACGGAATTGACCCGAATGCCAACTGCAGCGAGTTCCAATGCCAATGATTTCGTTAAACTGATGACTCCTGCTTTAGCAGAGCTGTAATGCGGGATGAATGCCCCTGCCTGATGCCCTGACAGTGAAGCCACATTCACGATTGCCCGATTGATGGCTTTATTTCCACTGCCCGCTCCTTCTTCCATCACTTTTCCCAAGTACTTGGAAACTAGAAAGACACTTTTCAAATTGACATGTTGAATCATATCCCAATCAGCTGCAGATGTATCCAAAAGCTTCGAGGACTTTGATCCACCTGCATTATTGATTAAAATGTGAAGGTCACGATATTGTTCCTTCACATACATGGCCAAATTCTTTACATCTTTTTCGACGGTAACATCTGCAGCGAAAATGTCAGCCATGGGAATCTTGTGCCTTGCATTGATTTCTGCAGCTGCTTCCTCCAGCTTCCCTTTCGTCCTCCCTACCAACAACACTTTTGCCCCTTCGTCCGACAGGCGCATCGCTGTATCCTTCCCAATACCGGAACCTGCACCTGTCACCACCGCCATAGACTGTGAAAACCTCATCCCCTTCACTCCTTATCCAGGTTTTGAACTACGTTTCCTGCCTTTTCAATTCGGCTTCGATCTTTCCATCCACCAACTCTGGGACAAGACCCACCGACCCTTTTTGCGCCGCCAATTCCAAATCTGCGATCAAGCTGTGTTTGTCGAACAACTGTCCGACATATGATGATTTCAGGATATCAAAGGCATTTTCGACATTCGTTCGATAAAGCGTTTTTGCTGCCTTTGCTGCATCGTTGAGTATGAACGTACCTTGTGATCCAGCAATCAGGCAATCTATCAAATGACCTGCACCGTAAAAGTCTTCCAGACTGAATTCACCTGAGTTTCCTGAACATACGATGATGATCGTTTCTGTTTTATGATGTTTTTTTATTTTTTCAGCAACAGACGGATTATTTAACAAAGATGCGATATAGACCTTTTTTGCAGCGGCTGAATTCCTCAGTGCTACCGTTCCATTAGTCGTTGACAATATTAAAGTTTTTCCAGGTACCAACTTACTCAATAGCGTCGGACTTGGATACATTAAATCATCAACCGGTTTTGCTTTTAGTTCCCCTGCCACTATGGAATCCCCATGGTCCAATTCCTGGCTTTTCACCAAGGCATCCACTGGATCCATGACAGGTATCACCTGGCGTGCCCCATCATGAAGTGCTGAAATAATCGTTGTGGTCGCTAATAACACATCCAGGATGACCGCAACTTTATCCCCCTCTTGGAGTTTTTCCCTATCTATTTCTTCTTTTTTTAGTAGCAAATGAATGTTTTGTATATATTCCATTTATTTAAACTTCCTTCGCAGCTACATTTGCAGCATGAGTGAGTAAGCTTTTTACCGTTTTTCCGAGATTGGAAAAACGGGGATCATTAGTCTGGCCTTTTTTATATCGATAATAGATTTGCTGAAGGATGACAGCTAACTTAAAGTAACCAAAGGTTAAATAAAAATCGACGTTGGAAACATCCCTGCCGCTTCTTGCTGCATACGTCTCGATAAATTCCCTGCGTGTCAGGAAACCCGTTAAAGTCGTGATTGACGCTTGACCCACACCGAATTTGATAAGTTCCGGGTCACCGCTTTCCGTCCAGTAGCTTAAAGCCACTCCTAAATCGGCTAGCGGATCACCAACGGTGGACATTTCCCAATCAAATAAACCAACCATCTCTGTAAGGTCCTTGTTAAACATGGCATTATTGATCTTATAGTCATAATGGATAATTGAAGTCTGGCTATATTTTGGGATATTCTCTTGAAAATAATCGATAAGCGGACGAATTTCCTTGATTTCATCTGTCTTTGCTCTCTCATAGCGGGAAATCCATCCGCGCACTTGTCTTTCAATGAACCCTTCAGGTTTGGAAATTTCCACCAATCCTGTTTTCTCATAGGGAATCGAGTGAAGATCAGCAAGCCGGTTGACCATCACATATGAAAGCTGTCTGCACTTTTCAACAGTAGGCTCGATTCCCTTGGGAAATTCAGTATCTATTACAATTCCATGTTTCCTTTCCATTAGGAAAAAAGGGGCCCCCGCAATCGATTCATCATCCGAGAACAGAATAGGCTCGGGAGCTGCCTGAAAATATGGGTTGATTGAGGATAGGATATGATGTTCACGCTTCATATCATGTGCCTTTGGAGCAACAGGACCAAGAGGTGGCCTTCTGAGGACAGCCTCCCACTCACCAATTTTCAGTTGATAGGTCAAATTGGAATAGCCCGTGGAAAATTGTTGCAATTCTAACGGTTCATTTGGAAGGTCCAATACATTTTTTCTTAGGAAACCTTCTAATGCACCAATATTCAGTTCCTCGCCGGGCCGAACAGAAATCGTATCGTCTGCCACGTTCTTCCACTCCTTTAGACTTTTGACATTCTATTTATGAACAAGATGTGAAATGAGCTTTTCTTTAATAAATTCAGGAATAGGTTCACTTTTTTGATTCAAAAAATCAAAACAGACTAAGACTGCACTTCCCCTAGTGATCACTTCCCCAGTTTGTGAACAGAGGATATCATGGGCCATTTCACAACTTTTCGTCCCTACTTTTGTCAAAGATGTACGGATGGTCAATAGTTGATTGAAATATCCCTGAGCAATAAAGTCGCATTTAGTGGAGGCTAACAAAAAATTCCAAGATTCAACATTCGCCGCTAGGCCTAAAGCTTCAAAAAATTTCATTCGTGCTTCTTCGAGGTATATGAAATAGCTTGTGTTATTGATGTGGCCCAAAGCATCCGTTTCGGAAAAACGGACGTTGACTTCAAATTCATGCATAAGACCCCTCCTTGATTAACGATGTACGAAAGCTGGTTTACGTTTATCCAAGAAAGCGGAAACCCCTTCTTTAACATCTTCAGTTTGGAAGATTTCTTCAAAAAGATTCGTTTCAATCTCTAGACCTTGTTCAAGCGTTGCCTCACTTCCTTCATCAATCGCTTTCTTGATTCTCGAAAGTGCCTGAAGTGAGTGCCTTGTCAATCGTGAGGCCAAGACTTTCGCTTCCGATAAGCCGCAGCCTTGCTCAACGACTTTATTGACAAGCCCGATCTTTTCCGCTTCTATGGCACCAAGCGGATCACCGGTAAATATAATCTCTTTTGCTTTTGCGTTTCCTACAAGTCTGGACAAACGCTGTGTACCGCCAGCTCCAGGAAATAAGCCCAATTTCACTTCAGGCAGACCAATTTGAACCTGTGTTTCTGCCACTCGCAAATCACAGGCCAGAGCCAGTTCGCATCCGCCTCCCAAAGTCAGGCCATTTAATACAGCTATCGTAGGTTTAGGTAACTGGTCGATTTTGGTTAGGACGGCATGACTTTCCTTTACCATTTCTTTCATGTTCGGGTTCCCCATCATGTTGGGGAATTCTTTTATATCGGCACCAGCCGCAAATGCGATATTGCCTGCACCGGTTATGAGTACCGCAACAGTTTCAGTATCTTTTGAAAGTTCATCGAATGTTTCTCCCAATTCTCTGAATACTTGTTTACTGATTACGTTTAATGGAGGATTATCGATGGTGATGACCGCAAGCCTATTTTCCTTAACCACTCTAATTAATTTTGTCATCCATTCTTCACTCCTTGGTTTGGATAATCATACCAGCCTTTTCCTGTTTTCCTTCCTAAATGTCCTTTATTCACCTTTTCTTCAATACAAGCATTTGGCTTGTCTTCTGGATTTCCAGTTTCATTGTATCGCTGCTGCATGACAAAATATCCTACATCAATACCTGATAGATCCATCAGTTCAAAAGGGCCAATGGGGTGGCCTAAAGCTTTTCTGCAAATTAAATCGATATCCTTATAGTCCACAATCCCTTCTTCATACAAATATAAGGCCTCACGCTGCAAAGCTCCCAAAATTCGGTTGGCTACGAAACCCGATATCTCTTTCCTCAACAAAACTCCTGTCCTATTCATTTTTTCTGTGACTTCCATCGCAAGCCTCGCGGTTTCCTCCGATGTTTGATCACTCATGACAACTTCAACACAATCCATTATTAGAGGCGGGAAAAAGAAATGCATATTAATGAACTTATCCGGACGATTCGTCACATTCGCAATCAGGCTATTGACAATCGTTGAACTATTCGTAGCAAAAATGGTTTCTGCTGGGGCCGATTCTTCAAGTCTAGCAAAGACTTCCCGTTTCACATCAAGTTTTTCAACAACCGCTTCAATGATCAAATCAGCTCCACTGGCCGCTTTCTCAAGATCGGTGGTATATTGAAGACGGTTAAAAGCAGCCAACTTACGATCTTCGGACAATTTTCCTTTTTGAACCCATTTAGTCAAAATAACATCCAACTTTTCTTGGGCTGTATTCAACGCGTCTCCCTGAACATCCTGAAGAATCGTTTCGTAACCTCCAAGTGCAGCAAGCATCGCAATTTGATGCCCCATCTGCCCAGCCCCAATTACGGTTATTGATTGAATTTGCTTGTTGGTCATGCTTTCTATCTCCCTTCTGCTAACTGGTTAGTATGTTACCCGGTCACGCTTCAATTCCCTGCAGTATCATCCCCATAAAAATGGCTGCAACTTCCTGTTCGGTTTTTTCACCTTCTGGGTCGAACCAATGATAGCTCCAATTGGCCACACCCAAAATAGCAAAAGAGATGATGGATGCATCGAGATTGGAACGTAGTTCTCCGCTCTCGATGCCGCTATTCAGCACTTGCTCGATTTTATTACGGAACTCATCCCGCTTAGGAAGGATTTGTGCAAGTTTTTCGTCACTTAGATTTTTCATTTCACGGAAAAAGACCGTTGCGCTGGATTTTTTGGTTTTGATGCTTTTTAATAACATCAATACCATATCGAAAAGCTGATCCTTACAGCTTTTACCAGGCTCCAACATGATTATTTCCTGCTCACTAAGCAACTCGTCTATATAAGCTAGATGAATATCCATAAGCAACTGCTCTTTGCTCGTAAAGTAATAATAAAACGTTCCCTTCGTAACCCCGACCGATTCGACGATATCGGAAATCGACGTTTCACTAAAGCCCTTCTTTTCAAATAAGCGTATGCTATGTTCTGTCATTTTTTCTTTCATGTTTGCATCCTCGCAATCTGTTAAAATTTCAGCTGAATTGATATCATACGCGTTCGTACTATCAAAGCCCTCTTATTTCCTGGAAAGTTCTTCTCTTAAAGCCCGTCTTAAAATCTTTCCGACATTTGTTTTCGGTAACTCATAACGAAATTCAACGAAATTCGGAACTTTATAAGCCGATAGGCTTGCTCGGCAGTAATCGATGATTTCCCGTTCATTTGCCGTTTTATTATGTTTAAGTACAAGCACAGCTTTTACCGACTCCCCTCGGTAAGAATCTGGAACTCCGATGACAACCGCTTCCTGAACAGCAGGATGTTCATAAAGAACTTCCTCCACATCTCGCGGATAAATATTATAACCACTTGCGATGATCAAATCTTTTTTCCTGTCGACAATATAGAGATACCCGTCTTCATCAACTTTGGCAATATCACCCGTATAAAGCCAACCATCCCGAAGGGTCACCGCCGTTTCCTCCGGCATATTCCAGTAACCTTTCATCACTTGAGGTCCTTTGACGACCAATTCCCCCAATTCGCCAGGGGCCATTTCTTTTGTCCCGTCCCCCAGGTCCATCACTTTATATTCAGTCGATGGGAAACCAATTCCGACGCTCCCAGGCTTCCTTTTTGCAAATGCCGGGTTACAATGAGTTGTTGGCGAAGCTTCCGTAAGACCGTATCCTTCCAATATCTTCGCACCCGATTTTCGTTCGAACTCACGCAGCAGTTCCACAGGCATCGGTGCACTTCCGCTGTTGCAGACCCGAATTGAGCCCATTCCATATTCTTCTGCCTTTGGATGATTCGTCAACGCTACATACATGGTTGGTACACCAGGAAAAGTGGTCGGCTGTTCACGCTTAATCGTTTCCAGCACTTCTTCTATTTCAAATCGTGGCAGCATGATGGAATCACCCGCGATATACACGGATAAATTCATTGCGGACGTCATTCCAAAAACATGAAAAAGCGGGATGACCGACAGCGTTCTTTCAGAGCCCATTTTTAATTCATGCTTGAAGAATTCATACGATTGAATGACATTGGCCAGAATATTTCTGTGAGTCAGCATCGCCCCTTTTGAACGGCCGGTCGTTCCTCCTGTATACTGAAGAACGGCTATATCATTTTCCGGATCGATTGATACGTGACTGATATTCCCGTCCCCTGTCTTCATGAATTGGTCAAAAGAAGCATCAGGCTGGAAATCTGCATCCGAAGACTGAAGGCTTACGGCGATGATATTTTTCAAATTGGCGTGTTGCTGCACACTTTTCACCTTCGGGTATAATCCATCCAATACAACGATCGTTTCTGCACCGGAGTCCTGTAAAATATGCTGCAGCTCCCTTTCAACCAGCATTGGGTTGATTTGGGTGATTATTGCTCCTGTTGCTAACGATCCATAGTAGGCTATAACGTATTGCGGACAGTTAGGCAGCATGATGGCGACACGATCGCCTTTTTGAACACCTTTTTTTTGAAGGGCCGAAGCAAAGGCTTGCGATGCATGAAAAAGCTCCTGATAGGTTATCTTTCTGTCATAAAAAGTAATAGCTGTATTGTTTGGATAGGACTGACATGCATTTTGAAGGATCCTTTGCATCGGAAACTCAGGGACTTTTATTTCCTTTGAAATTGAATCAGGATAAACGGAAAGCCATTTTTTTTCATTCATCATTTCATACCCTCCAGCCATATTTACTTATCTTTCATTACTTTGCATGTGAACCCCCATCGACAATCAAGATATTTCCAGTCACAAAATCGGATGCCTTTGAGGCCAGGAAAACCGCTGCCCCTTTCAAATCATCATCACTCCCTAATCTTTTTAGCGGCGTGGAATCCAAGATCGGATTCTTTCCTTGCTCAAGAACACCTTTCGTCATTTTTGTAGGAAAGAAACCGGGTGCGATTGCATTAACATTGATATTATGCTGACCCCATTTAACAGCTAAATCCTTCGTTAAAGTAATGACCGCCCCTTTACTCGTATTATATCCGACCGTATCGAGCACCCTCGGGTCGGTTCCCCCTAATCCGGCAACGGAAGCGATATTTATGATTTTCCCATGTCCCTGTTCAATCATGACCCTGCCTGTTGTCTGGCTCATGATAAAGGTTCCGGTTACATTGACATTCATCACCTTCTGCCATGCTTCAAGGGGCATGTCGACGGCTGGTGCCCCCCAGGATGCCCCGCTATTGTTTACTAAAATGTCAATGGCGCCAAATTCACGGTACGTTTCGTTAACAACTTCCTGTACATCTGACGGATTGGTGATATCACACTTCAGGGAAAGCGTCTTGACTCCAAGCTTTTCGATTTGTGAAGCAACTTCATCGCATGCCTCCTTCTTCCGCGAACAAAGAACGACATTTGCCCCGGCTTCGGCAAAGCCGGTCGCTATTTGTGCTCCCAATCCTCTTCCTCCACCGGTTATGATCGCCGTCTTTCCAGTTAAATCGAATAAGTCGGTTACTTTCATATTTTCACCTCATGCTTTTGTTGGTATTTTCGAAGTTCTATCTTGGCAACTTGTGAGCGGTGAACTTCATCGGGACCATCAGCAAGCCTTAAAGTCCGTGCATTTGCCCAATGTGCAGCAAAAGGGAAATCATCGGAAATCCCAGCAGCTCCAAAGCCTTGGATGGCCCTGTCAAGCACATTCAAGGCCATATTTGGTGCCACCACTTTTATCATGGCAATCTCCGCCTTCGCTTCTTTGTTCCCGACTGTATCCATCATATAAGCAGCTTTTAAGGTCAGAAGTCTCGCCTGTTCGATTTCAATGCGTGAATCAGCAACCCACTCCATGATCACACCTTGTCTCGCCAATGTTTTACCAAAAGCGACACGATTTTGAATGCGCTTACACAATTCTTCAAGGGCTCTTTCAGCAGCGCCGATCAGCCTCATGCAATGATGTATCCTTCCAGGTCCGAGCCTTCCTTGGGCAATTGCAAATCCTTTGCCTTCACCCCATAGAATATTCGTTGCCGGGACCCTCACATTTTCAAAAGTGATTTCTGCATGGCCATGCGGGGCATGATCATAACCGAACACAGGGAGCATTCTCTCGATTTTGACACCCGGTGTATCCAGCGGCACAAGAATCATTGACTGTTGTTCATGCTTGGGCGCCTCAGGATCCGTCTTACCCATGACGATGGCGATCTTGCATCGGGGATCGCCTGCTCCTGATGACCACCATTTTCGGCCGTTAATGACATACTCATTACCCGTCTTTTCTATCCTGCATTCGATATTGGTTGCATCGGAGGACGCCACTTCCGGTTCTGTCATCGAGAAGCATGAGCGGATTTCCCCAGCAAGCAAGGGCTTCAGCCAGCGTTCTTTATGTTCATCTGAACCGTATCTCACCAACACTTCCATATTACCAGTGTCCGGTGCATTACAGTTGAAGATTTCAGGGCCTATCGTCGACCTACCCATGATTTCACAAAGAGGGGCATATTCTAGATTTGTTAAACCCGCGCCATAACCGCTATCAGGTAAAAATAAATTCCATAATCCTGCTTCTTTTGCTTTTGCCGTCAATTCAGATAATATCGGGGGTATTTCACTCCAGCGGCTCTCCTGTGTTGCGAGCTGCTTCTTGTATATTGATTCATTTGGATAGACGTGCTTTTCCATGAATTCCGTTAACTTCTTTTCCAGATCTTTCACCTTTTGAGTATGTTCAAAGTTCAAATTGAATTCCTCCTTTAAACTAACTAACCGGTTAGTATGTTATTACTCTTAAAGTATATACACAATATTCAGATTTTTTCAACGATTAAATCATTATTTTCTTGTCATTCGCGGCCATGCATCGAGACCTTTTCGTTCTCACTATTTTCCCTTTGTTGGACGGTTGGAAAGATACAAACGATTTTCGTACCTTTTTTAAGTTCACTTGTGATGAAAACTTTTCCGCCGTGCTTTTCGATGATTCTAAAACAAACCGAAAGACCCAATCCCGTTCCTGATGTTTTTGTAGTGAAAAATGGTTCTACTACTTTTTGAAGGGCGTTTTCCGGGATCCCCTCCCCTTCATCCAAAATGCTCAAAAGAACTTCCCCATTTTTTTCATTAATGCCTACAAAAATATTGCCGCCATTCGGCATCGATTCTATGGAATTTTTTATCATGTTTATTAATACTTGCTTGATTTGGTTTTCATCAAAGTACATAAAAATAGGTTCTGAATCATAATTTTTATGAATTTGAATATTGTTCAGTACGGCATTTGTCTGCAACAGCGTTACGACATGGTTGCAGCTTTCCTTTAAATCCTTCTCAAGAAAAACCGCCTCAGCAGGTTTCGATAGCATCAAGAGTTCGTTCAGCACTTGCTCGATTCGATTTATTTCCGAAAAAATAATATCATAGTATTCCTGCTTTTCGGAACCGCCATCTTTAATCAACTTCACGAATCCCATTATCGCTGTCATCGGATTCCTGACCTCATGTGCAATCCCTGCCGCAAGTTGGGCTGCCGTTGATAATTTGCTTGATGTGATTGCCAGGTGTTCGTTTAGGCTCACAAGCTTTTCCTCCGCATGTTTACGTTCATTGATCTCCGATAATATGCCCGCCGTCCCGATGAATTTCCCATCGTCATCGTAAATTAGTTTAACGAATGCTTCAACCCAACTTGTTCCCTTTTTCGCATTCAGCTTAATGTCCGCACGAAAATATTTGTCCCCTCGATGAAAGGAGTCCTCAAAGGTCTTTAATAGGTCTTGATAAGAAGCGTTATCCATATGTTTGGAAAAGTGAAGCCCCAGGGATTCATTCACGGTTGCACCACTCATCGATTTCCATGCCGGGTTTAAATACAACCATTTCCCTTTCTCATCCGTTAGGAAAACGACTTCATTGAAGCTATTGATCAATTCTTTAGAGTAATTGGAGATAATGCGATAATGCCCTTCGCTATCCTGCAACAAAGCAATCGTTTTCCGGTTATGATCGAAGATGGCACCCAAACACCAGGCAATGGTTAAAATTACGATTACATATATTCCTGAAAAGGCGGAAAACCCTCGTTCTTCATGCCCAAGCCACCCTATATAGGGTAATATCAATATGAAGAAAAGGGCAGGGACAAAAAACCTTCCAGTATATTTCTTCACTTCTTCCACCTCCTCACCAAAATGATTTATACTTCATCCGAATGAACTCAAAGTAAGGGGGCAAATTAGCATATTTTTGTATGTTTAAATGGTTGAAAACTCTCACTTATAGGTAAATTTCAACATTTTGTCCATGATTCCTGCAAACAAAACAAAAAACCTTTCCTCGATGGAAAGGTCACCGTTCTACTTTATTCATTTACCCAATAATGACACGTTCTTTAGGGTAATGGAAATTTTCCGTAACTTCTTTATGGCCTATGATATACAGGAGGGACGTTATCCCGACACGGCCAATGAACATAATGATCATAATGACAATTTTACCGATATTGCTGAGTTCAGGTGTAATTCCCATCGAAAGACCGACTGAACCGAAGGCCGAACATACTTCAAAAATGATTTGCATCAAAGTAAAATTCTCAGTAATCGATAAAATGAAGACCGCGATTATGCATAGGAGCGATCCCATGATCATAACTGCTGTCGCTTTTCGAATATCATCGGGATGAATCTCCCGCTTGAACACTTTAACGGAACGCCTTCCCCTCATGAAATTCCATAAAAATAGAATCATGATGGCCAGAGTCGTTGTCCGTATCCCTCCACCGACTGAACTTGGTGATGCTCCAATGAACATCAAAATGCTCAGCAATAAAAGGGTCGGTTCCGAGAAATCGCCCACATTCATCGTTGCAAGGCCACCACTTCTCGTATTCGATGACATAAATAGAGAATAAAAAAAAGATTCATGCCAGCTCTTACCTTTAAAAAACCCGTTCATTTCCAGCAAGTGAATCAGGATCGTTCCCCCAATGATAAGGGAAAAGAAAGTGACTGATGTCAGCTTCGTGAACAAAGAAAAATGAAACTTATAAGTACGGGCTTTATTGGATAAAAACTCTTTCAACTCAATCAAGACAGGAAACCCGATAGCTCCAAGGGTAAGCAGGATGATCGTGATGAACTGTACAAAATAATCGTTTTTAAATGGAATCATTGAAATACCGGTGATATCAAAACCTGCATTCGTGGTGGCACTTATGGCTAAAAACAAGCCATTTAAAAAGGCATCTTGCCAGCTTGGAAAATAATTCAGAAAGTAAATGCCTAAAACTAGAGCGCCAATCATTTCAATTACGACAAATATCTGAATGATTTGAATCAATAATTTAACAAGCCCCGAAAGATTCGATTGGTTTTGATCTGTCATGATCAATTGTCTTTCCTTCAAACCGATTTTCTTACCTAAAATCAACCAGAAAAACGTTCCAAGTGTCATAATGCCAATACCGCCAAATTGGAGAACAAACATTAGAATGAAATAGCCTACCTCATTATACACTTCAGGTAAACTTACAACTGTTAGACCTGTCACACTAACTGCACTTACGGCTGTGAATAATGCATCCATGAATTTAAATTCCACGCCTGGCTTAAGAGCAACAGGCAGGCTCAACAGTATGGTCGAGATACTTACGGCCAAAAAGTAATAACCGACGATAAGCTGAGCGGGTGTTAACTTTGATAATATTTTTTTGATAGCAAACATGAAGAGTTTCCTTTCTTACTCCTTTATAGTTATGCGAATCACATAACCATTAAAAATCTAGTTTACCCTTTTTTCATCCTTTTTTCATTCTTTTTTCCATTCTCTTTTAAAACTGACTTACTTACAACAAATAGGTAGGTTTACCAATAAGTTTGATGAGGCTCATATAAGTAAAACTCCACATTCTACTTATACTATCATTACAGCGGCAAAAGCCGTTGAAAAAGTAAAGGGGAGATTCAAATGGCTAACAGCAGTAACAACCTTCTTGTTCCTGGAATCGAACAAGCATTAGAACAAATCAAATATGAAATTGCATCTGAATTCGGTGTACAATTAGGTTCCGATACTTCAGCACGTGCCAATGGTTCAGTTGGCGGAGAAATCACGAAACGTCTTGTACAACAAGCACAATCTCAACTTAAAGGTCAATAATTCTTATTAAAATTAAATATCCATGGCTAAGAGTCCAGCTGCATGCTGGACTCTTTTTATTCATTATGTCCATTTCCGTTTCCATTATTGCCTTTACCCCATTTCGACTTATCCCAATCATTCTTATCTTGTTTATCTTGCTGCTTATCATGGTGGTTATATTGCTTACCATGTTTATCCTGCTTGCCCTGATTATTCTGCTTGCCCTGATTATTCTTCTTGCCCTGATTATCATGCCTGTCGGGCTTTCTTTGATCGTTATTATTCTTTTCTTTGGCTGATGGAACTTTTTTCACATCGAACTTTTTATTACCCTTATCATTTTTCTGCTTGTTCTTTGATTGGTTGCTGTAATCGCTATCAGATTTTCCTTTTGACTGGTTGCTTTTTTCCTTGTATCCATTTATGGCATTCCGTTTTCCAATTGTATCTACCTGTTCGTTTTGTTCCTTAATTTTGGTAAATTGCGTTCCCGGTCCTTTCCTTTCAGTCGGTTTGGCTTCATTGGCTGGCTTTTGCTTTATTTCAGTTGCATCATTCTCTTTTTTCTTTTCCCCATCCGATTTGTTTTCCGTACTCAGCGTTTCGCCCTTCTCTTTCGGAATAACAACTTTTCCCTCTACTTTTTTATCTGGTGCTGGAGCAGACTCCCTCTTATTGACTTTTACCTTCCCTTTTTCTTCATTCAACTTCTTTTCGAGATATCTACCCGTAGATATGCCTTGTTCCCTTGCTTGCTTCCGATCGCTTTTTGTTGCCTGGATCACTTTCATTCTTGTATCAGAAACATTATCCTGCTCAGATATTTCTTTTATCTCTTCTTTTAAATGCTTATCCAGTACTTTATTTTTTTCCAATAACGTTGTGGAAACGACTATTTGTTTATTTCCTTTCATATATCCAAGTTGCTTCGTCGTTTCAACGATTCGATTTGTAACAGTCTTTATATTCTTGCCTTTCCAGTCCTTCAGATGATCAATCACAAGCTTGCCGTCTTCATTTAAACCGGTAAGTTTGAGAACTTCTAAATCATCGTCAAGCTCCAATTCAATGCTTGGATTCACGTCTATCGTCATATATGCCGACACGTGATCGGAAAAATAAGAAGGAAGAATCGAAAAGAGTATCAAGAAGGTAGATGCAATGCTTAGCACGGCCGTTTTTTTGAAAGATGAATGAAAATTTGAAAAAGCTAAAGTGAACTTTTGGTTAGCAGGTGAAAAAGTGATTTCCTCGCCCACTTCATAAACCCGTTCCTGCCTTTTGGTTTTCAGAAATTCACCCTCGGGGGTCAATAGGGTTACATATCGCTTATTAACTGAAAGAATAACTCCTTTTTTCATCCATCGATAGCCCCTTTTATATAATCATTCAAATACAAAAAATCTCCGTTTATTATGATTGCCACAGCAATGATGTATTTTCTGTTCCGTTCAATCGTTTTTCTGCTTACTTCCACTTTTCCCTCAAGCTGTTTTACGGGCAGCCGCTTTTTTGCAAACAGGGTTTCTTTCAGTTCGGCATCTTCCATTAATAATTTAGCGATCATGATAGCTCCCTTCCTTGCATCTGCATGTTTGGGAGAGTTTTCAACTAAATCCTCAAATGACAGACCAAAATCCTGTAGATGGCTAATATAAAGCTGAATTTCTTCTTTTCTTCTTTCCGATTCCTTCTGCTTCTCGTACTCATTGATGGAATTTTCATTATCGATATAAATATGGCTTCGATCATTATCATCATTCAGTGATAAATCCAATAGTACTTCTTTTTGTTTGGATTGGCTTCTTAAATAATCTATAACCCTTCGTTTAACGAGGGTTTCGGCAAATGCCAATAAAGAACGGCCTTTTTCCGGGGAATATTTATCGATTGCCTCGTTAAAAGCAATCATACCAATACTGAATTCATCATCCGATTCGTATATGTACCGTTTGCAAACCGACGAGACGGTTTTCGCAATAAAAGGTTTGAATGACTCTATAGTATCATTTCGAAGGCTAATATCGCCTTGTTGAATTTTCAATACGGTTTCTTCTAAAGAACGCTTTTTTTTGAATGCTGTAAACAACAATCCAAGCATTTGCTCACCTCGCTCCTGTTGAACATAAAATACGCATCAACATACTTATCTTAAGCGGAGGGAGTCTAAATGACAGTACCAAAAGAACTATTTTTGCGATTTAAATAAAATCACACAATATATCAACATGATAAAATACTTAGTTTTTTCTCGTTTATTACAGTGCAATTACAGTAAAATAACTTTTTTCAGATTTCCGTCCAATACAATGGGACAATTGTCATTTTTATAATCGGAATTTAATATTCACATCTTTTAACATATCATACGTAAACATACCTGCGCTTTTGAGGGTCATCTCCATAAATACATTAAAAAACAAAAAAATAGGCGTGATTAACACGCCTGTTTTTTTAAGCTCCCTGTATTTTTTTCTCTTCTTTTTCTTTTTTTTCTTTTTTACTCGAGATGATCCATGCACCTGCTGCAATTCCAATCAATACAGTCCAGAAAATCGATTTCCAAAGAGTTGATTCAGGGAAATGATGATCGATGACAGCCAGTGAAGGGTGTGCGAGTGTGTGTACCGCCAATTTCACTCCAACCCAACCCACAATCAAAAATGCTGCCATTTCAAGTGAAGGTCGCTGATGAAGCAACTTCACGAATGCAGTTGCTGCAAATCGCATGATGACCAATCCGATCAAACCTCCGAGAAACATGACAGCGAATTGCCCTCCGTCAATACCGCCGACTTTCATCCAGCCTGTTGCAGGTAGTGTAACAGCCAGTGCGACGGCAGCCAACATGGAATCGATTGCGAAAGCTATATCTGCCGCTTCAACCTTTACCACGGTCATCCAGAAGCCCGATTGCTTTTTGGGTTTCGTGATTTCCTTCTCACCTTTACCAGTGTATTTTTTATAAATGTTCTGAAAAGCAATGAAAAGTAAATAAATCGCACCGATTGCTTGAACCTGCCACACATCGACAAGAAAGGAAATAAGGAATAAACTTGCAAAGCGGAAAACAAAAGCTCCCATCAGTCCATAAAACAAGGCTTTTCGCTGTTGTTCTTTTGGCAAATGCTTAACCATGACAGCCATGACGACTGCATTATCCGCAGCAAGTATCCCTTCCAATCCAACCAAGATAAGAAGGACCCAGCCATATTCCAATAATATTGATGCTTCCATCCATTCAACCTCCAATAGTTAGTATTTCCTTCCTATTGGCATTGGCAAAATAAAAAGACCTCTGCCATATAGGCAAAGGTCTTGCTGAACATGAAAACATGTCAACAAAGCCGATGAATGTTCAACATCCACGTAATGACGACTTTGTTTTAGGGCGAACCCTAACGCTACTCCCCTTTGAAAGGAAAATCAGTTATTAAGTATATTAATAGTATACGCGCGAGTTATGAAAATAACAATCTTTTTTATAAATGGATCTCATTTTCGATTCCCTTTTGATAATTTAATCAATCGCAAATATTCTTTGCCGAAACGAATCCAGTTAGGTTTGGCAGAAAAGTAGTTCTGAAACAGCGATAAAAAACTCGTGTATTTCCCTTCATATGGATACCATTGTATTTCTGTATTGTTTTTACCTTTATCGATCATGATCGCTTTTTCATGGCAGAAAATCTTCAATCCATGCTCGCCATGATAGCGGCCAACCCCACTTTGTTTGGCACCGCCAAATGGTAAATGATGATTAGCAACCGTTATCAGCACATCATTGATCGTCACCGCCCCGGTTACTAACCGTGTCGCAATCCTGCTTGCTTTTTCCCTATCCATCGTCCAAACGCTGGAATTGAGTCCATATTCACTTTCATTTGCCAGGGAGATCGCTTCTTCCTCCGTATCGAAAGGTATAACAGGCAACACAGGACCGAACGTTTCTTCTTTCATGATTTTCATGGAATGATCGACATTGGACAGAATTGTCGGCGGAATGAAATGGGTCTGTCCCATTTCCCACTCTTTCGGAGGTATACCGGTTTCAAGAACGGCCCCCTTATTCAGTGCATCCTCCAGGTGCCCAGCCACAATATCAACTTGTGCCGGGAAAGTCATTGAACCGATATCATCGTTCAATTGCACTCCCTGCCTCATGGACTTCGTTTTTTCTTTAAGAAGCATGAGGAACTCCTTATAAACAGGACGTTCCACATAAACCCTTTCAACACTCATGCACACCTGCCCACTATTTGTGAAAGCTCCCCATAGAGCCCCGTTCACAGCCCGCTCCAAGTTAGCATCACGCAGAACGATCATCGGATCCTTACCGCCAAGCTCCAGAGTCGTAGGGATCAGGTGCCTTGCTGCGACCTCACCAATCATTTTTCCAGTCCTTACAGATCCAGTGAAAAATATATAATCTGGTTTTTGCTCAGTTAATGCGGAACCCAATTCTTTCCCTCCATGGGCAAACTGTATAGTCCCTTCTGGGAAACCAGCTTCAAGAAACAGATTTTCGATGCACACTCCAACTAAAGGCGTTACCTCTGATGGCTTGGCGATGACTGTATTTCCCGCTGCTAAAGCATTAAGAATGGGTACCATGGAAAGCTGCAGCGGATAATTCCATGGTGAAATGACGAGAATCGTTCCACGGGGCATATAATGAATATAAGATTTTTTACCAATTAACATGAGTGGAGTGGTGACCTTCTGCCCAGAAAGGGTCTTCACTGCATGTTTCTCGATATGCTTGATTGCATCAATCGTTGGCATGATGTCAGCAACCAGCGCTTCAATTTTCACTTTTCCCGTATCTTTTGAAACGACTTCAGCTATTTCATCCATTTTTTCAACCATCAATAAACGAAGCCGTTTTAAATAGTGCAGCCGTTCCTTGATGGGAAGGTTCGACCATGATTGGAACGCATGTCTTGATTTCTTATATATATGAGGAATCGACTTCAATGGCGTTGGGACGATTTCCGAAATCTTCTCACCTGTTGCCGGAGAAAACACTTCCAACTTGTCATGTATTTCTTCCATAACTACTCCCCTTGCTTTACTTTATTTTTATTGGTATTCCATATCATTTTTATCCTTTGAATAAAGATCTACCCAGGAATAACACCTTCCATGAAATGCAGCAAAACTTCTCAGCTGAAGTGCTGTCTGTCAAAACTCCCTTTCTAAGTGAAAGTAAAATAGCGCTTCAATTCCACTCCTTGATTTCCCAGGATGGTTTGATAAGAGCGCCTGACTACTTTTCTTAAACAGCTCATAAACTTCACTAAACATACGAGGTTTTTCCTGAACCCTCTTATATAATGCCAGAGACGCAGCAGCCTGTATAATATAATCGATTGGAACCAAGCTAGCAACCGTAACCCTCTCTCCATAAAATTCCTGTTTGTTTCCCTGCAATATAATCGGGGATAATATAAGTATACCTCTTAAGATGAGTTATGCCTTTAACAAATTCGTTTACAGTATCCGCGACATCACATCACGTTTTACAACTCATTTGGTGAAACCCATGAACTACAGCCCAGTCATCAATAACCTTGAATAGTAATCTTTATAGCACTTCATAAATGGAATATATAGTAAAAAAATTCTCGATTTTAAAAGGAGTATTCACGTTTGCCATCGAAGGTAATATATAGGAATCCAAATTCGACCTTAAGCAAAAAGGAAATCCGGGAGACTAGATTATCGGTTTTAGTGTTTAATATTGGGTAACGGAGGATAAATTCATATTATCTAATATAAATTATTATCTATATAACCGATTTTCCGTTACTATATAAGAAGGCGATTTTTTCGCGCATACATATTTGAGGTGAGCGCACAAGTGAAAAGAATAATTAAAGCATACGACTTCCCTATTTTCATCGCTGTCGTATTACTCTGTTTGTTTGGTTTAGTCATGATTTACAGTTCGAGCATGATTACTGCTGTTGCTCGATACGGTCAGCCCATGGATTACTTTTTTGAGAAACAAAAAACGGCCTTTCTCATTTCATTCCTGGCAATGATCGTCACGATGATTCTTCCTTATAAGATGTACAAAAACAAAATGTTCTTGATGTCTATGATGTTTGGAATGGCCGGTATCCTTTTGATGCTATTTATCTTCGGCCATACAGCTGGAAATGCCACAAGCTGGTTCAAGTTAGGGACAAAATCGATCCAACCCGCAGAATTTTCCAAATTGGCGATGATCATTTATCTGGCAGCCATTTACGGAAAAAGGCAGGATCGAATCAATAGTATTGATAAAGCCGTCATCCCCCCGATTTTCTTTCTGGTATTCATCTGTTTTTTAATCGGGATACAACCTGACTACGGAACGGCAGCGGTCATTTTCCTGATTTCAAGTACCATGATCATTTCATCCGGGATGTCTTTTAAGAGCATATTCAAACTTTCATTGATCACTGCGATATTCGTTGCGATATTCGCATTAGGAGTACTTGTGACAGGTAATTTCTCATCCGTCTTCTCTCAAAATAAGGTGTCTCGTTTTACGGGGTTTGCCGATCCATTTGGAACGGCAGGAGAAAGCGGGTATCAACTCGTCAATTCATTATTCGCGATAGGATCCGGTGGCCTTACTGGAGTGGGACTTGGTGACAGTGTACAAAAATACGGATACCTGCCTGAATCACATACTGATTTCATCATGGCCGTCATTGCGGAAGAACTCGGGATATTCGGAGTCGGGTTCGTTCTATTGACACTAGGTTTTATCGTCCTAAGGGGATATGTGCTTTCCGCAAAATGCAAAGATCCTTTTGGAAGTCTTTTATTGATCGGCATCTCATCCATGATCGGCATTCAGGTTGGCATTAACGTAGGCGGAGTGACTGGACTTATCCCAATTACAGGGATCACCCTTCCATTCATCAGTTATGGAGGATCCTCCTTACTGCTTCTCATGCTTTCTATGGGTATATTCCAAAATGTCGTCATGCGAATGAACTTACTTGAACAGAAAGAAAAGGTCGTGTCCATCCCAAAGGATGAGATTGCGTCTTCAAAATAAACGTAAAATCCTATACCCCCTGACATTTCTGTTCATGTCAGGGGGTTTTCCCTATTGAAGTTCATATAAAAAAAACAGGCAGTCGAAACCGACCGCCTGTTTTTTTTCATTTATAATGGATACCGATTTTCGTAAAGCCAGAAATCAGACTGAGCAAAGGACAAAGTAAGCAGAAGAATGCAAATGGGGCATATTCAAGGGTTGAAACACCCAATACCTGTGTCAGGAATACACCGCAGACACCCCAAGGAACCAGAGGATTCACAACTGTTCCCGCATCTTCAAGTACCCTCGCAAGCGTTTTGGGCTGCAAGCCTAAATCTTCATATTTCTGCTGAAAGGCCTTCCCAGGCAGTATAACTGACAAATACTGTTCACCCACCAGGAAATTCACGCTGATTCCTGTAAATACAGTAGCGGAAATAACTTTCGCTACACTCGTCAATGAATCCTGGACCGCTATTAAAATAGAAGGGATGACTCCCAATTCGAACAATAGTCCGCCCATCGCCAATGCCAACAACACCATCGAAACGGAGAACATCATACTTTCAATGCCGCCCCGCGATAGGATTGTGTCGAGTTGATCCATTCCACTCTTCAGTACAAAACCCCCGTATAAGATATCCGCTAGTTTTGCAACGGTCAAGCTTGGCGTTTGAATGAAAGCAACCACGGCCGCCGAAATGATCCCTGCTGACAATGTCGGAATCGCCGACACCTTTTTCAAAGCCATGACTAGAACGATGACAAACGGAATCAAACTCCATATGCTTATATTCGTCTCCATTTCCAAGGCTTTGGTCATGGCTTCGATTTCCTCAACACGAGCCACTTTGACATTCGGTGAAAGGAAGTAAAAACTGATAAGTGATATTAAAAATCCTGGAATCGTTGTCCAAAGCATATTATTAATATGTTCAAATAATGATGCCCCAACCGTTCCCGATGCAAGGTTGGTCGAGTCGGATAATGGAGACATTTTATCCCCAAGAAATGCACCGGAAATGATTGCACCGGCTGTGATCGCCAACGATAAATCCAGCGCAGCCGCCATGCCTATTAAAGCAACGCCGATTGTGGCTGATGTTGTAAGTGAACTCCCTATACAGAGCCCTATTAGCGAACACACCAGAAATGTGATCGCATAGAAATATTCACCAGAAATCCAGTTAAACCCATAGTACATGATGGTAGGGATCGTCCCGCTTGCCATCCAGATGGAAATCAGCATTCCAATGAAAAAAAATATATAGATGGCTCCCATACCAGAAACTGCACCTTTGACGATAGCTGCCTCCATAATTGAAAAAGGCAGCTTCTTGATCATTCCATAGACAAATAGAAATAGGATTGCCGCTATAATTGGAATATGGGGGGCAAGTCCATAATGTATGATACCAGTTGCAATAATAAAGAATAGAACGGCCAAAACCCCAATTGCTTCAGGTAAGGAGAGTTTCAGCTTTGCATCTTCAAGACGCATAATGTATTTCCCCGCTTTCATGTTGTATATTCTCTGAGGTAAGGATCGGACCTTTTCACCCCTCACAATTACTGAAACGCTTTTAAGCACTAAAGTACAAGCTAAATATAAAGGAGTTTAAGGAGTTTGTCAAAGGAATAATTTAGTAGATATTACTTTTTCCAATGATATTTCTCTAAAAAGACTTTTATGTGATTCAATCATTATCTAGGCTAATTGAAAGCCCTTGGTTGTCCCATCGTTCTTCGTTAACTAATGAACAGTTTTTCCTCATCATGATCGATCAGGATCATGC
The DNA here is from genome assembly GCF_025175645.1 of Peribacillus aracenensis. Classification (NCBI taxonomy): domain Bacteria; kingdom Bacillati; phylum Bacillota; class Bacilli; order Caryophanales; family Bacillaceae; genus Peribacillus; species Peribacillus aracenensis. Next base: position 194,467 of record NZ_JANZMJ010000001.1, on the reverse strand, counting down.
AGCCTTTCTTTACGGAAAAAGATGGTCAAACTGGACTTCGCGAGAGGGAAATATGATCTAAATATCGAAGAGGTCAAATATTCTGTGTAACCGCTTCAAGTACAATAAAAAATCAAAAGGGTTTCCGAATGAGACCACTCCGAACCCCTTCTGTCTACAAACAGAAAGCCCGTGTATATTACACGGGCTTCTCCATTATTTCAAATCCATTGGATTATATAATTCCACGTCAGGATTTTTATCTTGGAACCAACGAAGTGCAAACTCATTTTCAAATAAGAATGCATATTTGTCAAACCGGTCTTTAACAAGAATGCTTCTTGAGCTATGAAGGTTTTCATCAAGCTTTTCATCTTCAGCCCAACGTGTTATCTTACTTCCCATGCGCTCCATCACGACTTCAACATTGTACTCGTTCCTCATTCGATGCTCGAATACTTCGAATTGAAGCTGCCCAACCGCACCAAGCAGATATTCTTCCATCCGAACCGTTTTGAAGAGCTGTATTGCCCCTTCCTGTACAAGTTGGTTAATTCCTTTATGGAAATGTTTCTGTTTCATGACGTTTTTAGCTGTTACCCTCATGAATAGTTCCGGTGTAAACTGAGGCAGCTTTTCAAACTGGAACATGTCTTTGCTTGTTGTGATCGTATCTCCAATCTGGTAGTTACCGGTATCATATAAACCGATGATATCTCCGCTTACCGCTTCATTTACGGTGTTCCGATCATCAGCCATGAATTGGGTAGAAGAAGAAAGGTTAATCGGTTTCCCTGTCCTGCTCAAGTTTACGCTCATTCCGCGCTCGAACTTACCGGAGCAGATACGAAGGAAAGCGATCCGGTCACGGTGTTTTGGATTCATATTCGCTTGGATCTTGAAAATGAAGCCAGAAAAATCATGACTGACAGGGTCCATTTCGCCAGACGTCGTCATCCGTGCTTGTGGAGCTGGTGCAAATTTCAAATAAGCATCCAAAAACGTCTGGACACCGAATGTCGTTAAAGCACTTCCGAAAAATACGGGACTTAATTTTCCATTCGCAATGTTTTCTTCAGAGAATTGGTTACCTGCTTCCGTCAACAGCATGATTTCTTCCAATGTTTGCTCATATAGCTGGGAATCCTTAAGTTTATGATCCACTTCAAGTTCACCTTCGTCATTCAACGGAAGGAAACGCTCTTCCCCTTCGGTTTTGAACTGTTCAATCCGATTATTGAACCTGTCGTAAATGCCCACGAAATCTTTTCCCATCCCAATCGGCCAGTTCATTGGATATGTTTCTATACCTAATACCTCTTCGAGTTCGGCAAGCAATTCAAGCGGCGTTTTACCTTGTCGGTCCATTTTATTGATAAAAGTGAAAATCGGGATGCCCCTCATCCGGCATACTTTGAATAACTTAACTGTCTGATCCTCGATACCCTTTGCCGAATCGATAATCATCACGGCGCTATCAACAGCCATTAGTGTGCGATATGTGTCTTCACTGAAATCTTGGTGGCCTGGTGTATCGAGAATATTGACACGGAAATCATCATATTCGAATTGCATCACTGAAGATGTAACGGAAATTCCCCGTTGTTTTTCAATCTCCATCCAGTCACTTGTTGCATACTTCCCTGTTTTTCTAGCTTTAACTGTTCCGGCATCACGGATCGCGCCGCCAAACAGCAATAATTTTTCTGTCAAAGTCGTTTTCCCGGCATCCGGGTGAGAGATGATTGCGAAGGTCCGTCGGGATTGAACCTCATCTTTTAATGTAGTCATAAAATGTTCCTTTCATTATTGGAGTCATCAAAAAAAATTTATAGGAGGTTTACTGTATTTTTCACATTGGTATGGCAACCTTTCTTTGCATGCAAAAATCCTGATCCTACACAATATATGTAAGAAAAAATATATCATAAGGCATGAGCCTTGGCTACTCTGCATTCTTGTCAATCAACCTTTCTATTTTAACACGATATGAAGGAAAGATGTAGAGGTGAATGAAACACCATAAGAGGATTTGTTCAGATGGCAAAACAAAAGACGCTTAATCAGCGCCCCTTATCTTAATCCATATGGTTATCGTTCATTTATTCATCGTTTAACATTTACCTTGCAGTTTTAATCGCTTTTTGATTTCGCTTGTTCTTCCAACGTTTCTTTACTTCCTTGAATATGATGGGAGCAGCAAAAATAAGGGCCCTTTTTAATAATTTCTTCATTTCATCAGTCCTTTCTTTCTAAACTATACCCGATTATTTTCGTGAAAAACTTAATGCCAAATAGTTTTCCTTATTTCAACCATCAAGGCTACTGCTCTTGGACATGGCAACCCTGTCAAATTTCTATCGAGGAAATTCCTGCACGGCAATACCGTTATGCTTCCCCTTATTAAACCTTCTTAAAATTATTTTCCCCAAACGGGAATGTATAATTTGCTTCCATTTGTTTTATCCTTTATAAAGGTGGGTATATACTAAAAAACTGGAAATTGATCCAGAGGTTAGTGGATTAATTTTTCCTCTAGGCTTTCACATATTATCAATCATCTTCGAATGATGACTTTAACTTGAATGAGGGTGCTGGATAATGTGTGAAATTGATTTTTCCATCCAGGTAAAATCTTCACCATTAATATTTTTTAACTTTTTAGGAGGATTCATCGAATGACAGTAACAGGTAAAGTGAAATGGTTCAATAGTGACAAAGGATTTGGATTCATCGAAGTACCAAACGAAGATGATGTTTTCGTTCATTTTTCCGCCATTCAAGGAGAAGGTTTCAAGAGCCTTGATGAAGGTCAAGAGGTTGAATTTGAGATCGAAGAAGGAAACCGTGGACCTCAAGCTAAAAACGTCGTAAAACTCTAAAGCATAGATACACAAACATATTTGATAGGCAATGCAAAAGGAGGCCGCCATATTGGGCGGCCTCTTTTCCTTTATATGTGTAAAAGCAAAATATTCACGTTATCTTTCATTAAAATGAGCCAAAATGAAGCCGGGAATATGTTCGCCAGAAAAACTCTTGATATCCACATCTCTGCTTTCTTTATAATAAAAGGCAGCTGAATACTCTCCGCCCCAATCGATCTGAGCATTATCAATCGCCGTCTCGATTTCCAAAGCCGTCTTGATTTTCATGCGATTTGGCTGTTGTTCAATCTGCTGTGCAAGTTCACCCTCAGATTTCGAATGATAAAATTTCGAATCGGTTTTCGCAACCAGGATATAAGAGATATCATCAGCCATTAACCGCGCTTTTTCAGATTGGCCGGTACTTTCCATCCATTTTGAAAACTGTGTATATGAAGAGTCCCAATTCATATAAATGGTTTTGTTATTATTCAAAAGAATTTCGATGGAGGCATAATCACCGAAAGAAGATGTCATTTGGGCGAACGATTGATTATTCAGATCCTCCGACAATGCCTTTACAGCAGCTTCCAGCTGTTGACCGTCCGTGATCGTTATTGATTTGTCCACTTGTCCGCTCGCCGTTATCTTGATTTTAGAAACGTCTACAGCGGATACATTCAATAACTCGTTAACCATTTTTTTATATTCATTCGACTCATAAATTTTCGCCAACAGTGGCATGTATGAGTCGTAATTTTGCAAATGATACTCTCTTGCTAACCGTTTTCCATTCTTGAGTTCATACATCAGAAATACGGATTGTCCATCATTCACTTCACCAATGGAAACCTTTTTACCCTTATCGATAATTTCCTGATGCAATAACCTGATCGCTTCTATATTGTCCTTCTCTTTAAGATGATTGAAAGCTTTATTCGACGTGTCATCATCTTCAAAAAATAAAGGAGAATCGCCAATATAAATTTGGCTAATCATCTTTTCATCAGGAATCTTGGCCTTATACTGAAAGGGATCTATTCTTATAATGAGTGCCAGTACAATGATGGCCACTATAAATGCTACATAACCTTTCAGGTTGACCCGTATTCGCCAAGTCTTTTGCAGGACGATTTCCCCTAAATAATATCCAAGCAAAGAACCGACAGCATATCCGAAGAAAATCCACCCAGGTTCACCTGTCGTTTCGCTAAAATAAAGCCCAGTAAACAGCATCATGCATAATGTCAGGCCGAATTTAAATAATGGCTTAATCTTCGGGTAAACAAATGCCTGCGACACATGCTCCAGCTTTCTCCTCTCATAGAGAAAAAGAGAGCAGATCAGAAATAGAAAGGTTAATATACTATAAATTAATGTATTAATAGAGAAAAATGTGATTTTATCCATCTCCGTTGCTGCTAATAAGGGGGAGATGCCATTCATATTAGCACTTAGATAATAATCTGCAGAAAATCCTGCTATCAAAAACTTCACATTGGCTGCAAACAAAACAAACAGCCCCACCGGCAAAGCAAGAAAAATATAGGTCAGCAATCCTTGAAATGCTGATAATCCCGTCACCATTCCAACAAGAACGGCAACAGAAAAGATCAAAGCTTCCAAAATAAATGTAGTCCCCATCCAAGACCATATATCCGTCATGGTATATAGCCTTTCTATATCAATTGCCGAGTGAAATAATATCAATATTGAACCTGTAAGTAAAATCGGCAAACCCATGAAGCCAATTCCCGTCCCAATCATATGAACGTAGATGCTGCGTCTAGTAATCGGTAAACTATGAATAAAGTCTGAAGCTTGTTTCATTTGTAAGAACCGAAAAAGGAAGATGGCAAGTAATACTGGAATAACGATGACCAAGACAAACTGTATCATCTGCTGACAGGAAAAAAGGTTTTCGAATTCCACATATTCATTGTTCTCGTTCAAGATAATCGCTAACATTTTCAAAGGCAGGGCAAATATGAGGCCTACGAGAGACAGGAAGCCAATCCAGCCAGTGGTTCTGAAAATATAGATAATCAGTTCTCTATTAAACCAGGTTATTCTGGATGACATAACCGATATCCCCCATTTCATAAATGAATATCTCCTCCAGAGTAAGTGGGAGAATATCTAATATTTCTGGCTGAAACTGATTAAAGTACGATTTAATCACGGATTCTTTACCTTTAACGATGCAAACGATCACGCTGCCGCGTCTTTCCTTGTTAAGAATTTGAATTCCGCGATATAATCCGTGGGGAATTTTATGTTTAAAGGCAATTTGCACTTTATGTACATCCGCTTTTAAGTCATCCAAATCCTTCTCGATAACAAGCTCACCCTTATGTAAAATCCCTACATGATCGGCTAGATCTTCAATTTCCCGGAGATTATGGGACGATAGTAAAATCGTCATATCCCTTTCCGAGACATCCTGAATCAACAACTGTCTCACATTTTTACGCATGACCGGATCTAATCCATCAAACGGTTCATCCAGGATGAGAACTTCCGGCATCGTCGAGAGTGCGAGCCAAAAAGCAACCTGTCTCTGCATCCCCTTCGATAGTTTATGTATTTTAGATTGGATGGGGATCTGGAATATTTCCTGTAATTGATAGAAACGTTCTTGATTCCACTCACTATAAATATGACTATAAAAACCTGCCATTTGCATGATCGTATAGTTAGCCAGGAAATAAGGTGTATCAGGAAGGAAGAAACAACGATTTTTCACTACACGGTTTTCAAACACATATGATCGATCAATAAGAACTTCACCTGCGTCTTGTATCAGATTGCCTGAAAGCATTTTTAATAAAGTCGTTTTCCCCGCCCCATTTGAACCTAATAACCCGAATATGGAGCCTTTTTGTATGACTAAGGTGACGTTTTTGATCGCTTCTTTTCCTTCATATAATTTACTCACCTGTTTTAATTCAATCATGATTCTCCCCCCTTTGCCAATGGGCTGATTTCCTTTATTAATCTATAAATTTCATGTTTATCGATTCCGATATACAGAGCTTCCGCGAGTATCTTTGAGAGCTCGTTTCTGATCTTTTCTTCTTTTAATGAGTTTTTCAAATATTTAGGAGGTGCCACGAAATTCCCTTTGCCTGGCAATGTATATATAAACCCATCAGTTTCAAGCTGCTTGTACGCTTTCTGGATCGTATTTGGGTTGATGGTCAATTCCTGAGCCAATATTCGTATGGATGGAAGCTGATTATGTTCTCGTAAAACTTTATTGATCATTAGTTCCTTAAACTTATCCATCAATTGCTCATATATCGGCTTTCCACTTTGGACATCCAACTCAAACATCATCAACCCCTCCTGACAAATGGGTGTATTACATCTCCTAATACAGTACATTATAAAACAATATCTTCCATTTTAAAACCGATTTCAAACAATACTATCCATACATTTGCTTTCATTTTGTTTAACAAGACTTACAGTAGGGAACTAAAGATAATAAGAATAAACAAAGGAGTTGTTTTCATTGAAACCATTATATACAGCTACAGTTACCGTACACGGTGGTCGTGAGGGACATGTAAAATCAGAGGACGGGATTCTGGATTTCGATGTGAGGTCACCGAAGGAATTAGGTGGTTCCGGTGAGCGCGCTACAAATCCTGAACAGTTATTTGCAGCCGGTTATGCGGCATGTTTTGACAGTGCCTTGAATCTTGTTCTGCAAAAAGAAAAGAAAAAAGTCGATACTTCCGTGACGGCAAATGTCACGATCGGTAAAGATGAGGAAGACGGTGGTTTTAAATTGGCTGTAAGGTTGGATGTTTCGATCCCGGACCTAAGCAGGGAAGAAGCCGAAGACTTTGCCAAAAAAGCTCACATGACCTGCCCATATTCAAAAGCAACTCGCGGGAACGTCGATGTCACTTTGATTTTAGTATAAAAATATGCAAGGGAATGGATACGGCATTAAGGCCGGCTCCATTCCCTTTTTACTATTTCACTTCTTCCAATCCCTTCAGCCTCAAAAGAAAGCCCAGGCCTATTACTGTCATGATGATCAGTGACCCTAATGCCATCCGGCTTGCCAATGTACCGAGGTCATGGAATACCAACGTTATCGTCCCATATAAAAGCGGACCGATTATGGAAGAAACTTTTCCGGAAAATGCAAATAGTCCAAAAAATTGCCCCCTTTTTCCTACCGGGGTCAATTCAACGATATATGTCCGTGATGTCACCCACATTGAACCTAGTGAAATGCCGAACATACTCCCTGCAATCCAGAACCAAAGAGCCGTTTGTGCGAAGACTGCTATAAATAAAGCGACCAAGAGCAGAACTCCTACATATGTCACAGCTAGCCGCGGACCCTTCGACTGCGTGATATATCCAAACAGAAACGATCCGGCAATACTCGAAACTGTCGATACCAAGTAAAGCAAAATGAATCCGCTTGAGGAAAATCCAACAACAGTCTTGGCATATACGGCCATCATGCCGATAGTGGTTGCAATTGCATCGTTTAAAAAGAAATAAGCAATCATGAATGTAAAAACCGATCGATAGGATTGCATCTCTTTAAATGTTGATTTAATTTCCTTATAACCTGATAAAAAAGGTTGTTTCGCTTTTTGCTGTTTTGGAGTCTCTTTTAAAAAAAAGAATAAAGGAAGGGAAAAAACCAGAAATAAAATGGCCGTTGGAATAAAGGCTTCATGTGAACTCCCCTTACTAATGAATGGATAGATCGACAGTCCCACTAACGTTCCAAGATAGCCTACCGCCACTCCAAATCCTGATATAAGCGGCAATTGCTGTTTCGTGCCTAAATCACTCATCATCGTATCATAGAAAACAAGACTCGAATGATAGAAAAACTTTGCTATCACAAATAAAAGAATGACGATTGCTAAAGAAATTGGAATGCCCAGAAGCTTTCCTTCGAACGGAGCCCCTCCAAATACCCCCATTAAAAATGTACATACAACAGAAATGAGTGTAAAAATTATAATGTATTTTTTCATTTTTCCCGTTCGATCGATCATGACTCCGAACAGCGGGGAAAATAAAACAAGAAACAAACTGGCAATCGCATTAGCATAGGAGATGAAGGTACTTGCAATCTGATCAAGAACGGCATTTTCCCCAATCTGTTCCTGGAGGAAGAATGGAAAGAAAATCGTATTGATATTAGAAGAAAAAATCGTATTGGCAAAATCGTAAAACGCCCAAGAGAGAATGGGCAGGGAAAAATATAAACCAAAATTCCCCTTCCATTTTTTAGACTTCGGTTTCACCTGCAATTCCATCCGCTTTCCCTCCTTTATAGATGCTTAAATTATATGTATTCCATACCTTTCCAATAAATCCTTTAAGTCTGGATTATAACATTGTGTAAAACATGATTTTTTCCTGCCTAACATGTAAAATTATGAAATGAGGCTGAGCTGCTGACTTCTTCTTTATATTCTTTAAGTTGGGGTAAAGGATATTTAAAATAATGTGCTTAATAGGAGTGTAAAAGATGATTGCATTTATTCTTATTATCTTGTTAACCATACTTGTCCTGTTCGCTATCTACGCTAAAAGATCAAAGAGCGATTTCCCTGAAAGCTTCATAATGCAGCATTCCCCCCTTAAAATTGGACATCGCGGTGCATCTGGATATTGTCCAGAGAATACAATGGCATCTTATATTAAAGCAATTGAATTGGGAGCTGATTTCCTGGAAGTGGATATCCATCTTAGTAAAGATGATGTACTTGTGATTCATCATGATCCCACACTGGATCGGACCACAAACGGCAAAGGGAGCCTCCGTAATTACACGGCAGCCGAATTAAAGGAATTGGATGCAGGAAGCTGGTATCATTCTCGCTATAAGAATGAGAGGATTCCTTTACTTAGTGAGGTATTGGAGAATTTCGGGTCAGAAGTTGGAATCTTAATCGAAATAAAACATCCATCTGCTTATCCTGGCATTGAACAGAAACTTGCAGAAGAATTAGAGAAATTCCGAGAATATTCAACAAGTAAAAATAGGATAATGGTACATTCGTTCGATATGGAATCCATGAAAAGGTTTCATCAATTAATGCCGGACATACAAGTGGGCGTTTTGATTAAACGGCGAATTAATGATCAAAAATTAAAAGAGATTGCCGAGTTTGCATCATTTTTGAATCCAAAGCAAACGATTTTAAGTACGAAGCTGCAAATGCGAATCCAAAAGCACGGGATGAAAGTATTTACATGGACCGTCAACAATAAAAAACAAATGCGCATGTTCAAAAAGATGCAGATAGATGGCATCATTTCTGATTTTCCTGATTATTTCTTGGATTGAAGCTTTTAATGTGATTTTCTTTAAAAACGTTCCAGTTGATTTCAGAAATCCGCACTTTTCAACATCTAGCGGGATCTTGGCTAGCCAGCTATTCGCTAGGGGTATTGCAAATTCCTTCAATCCAGTCGTTCGAAATGGTCTCTCCCCGAACCATGATTATAAATAAGACTTGAAATGAATCCCTGAACTCCCCCTTTTTCGACTGGACAATCCGCAAATGCGGATTGTTTTTTTTTTATTACATGGAAATGATTGTATCTCATGCCCATCCGTACCATAATAGGCCATTGCTGTTGCCCGTCACCATCGGTAACCTGCCACGGAATTTAACCGACAAGTGGGGGAAAAACAAAATGAGCGGGCATTCTTAAGCCATACATAAGTATGTTGGTAAAAGCGCCCATTCATTGAACCAGCGTCAATTGCTTTATACATTCCATGGTGAAGTTGTGGAATAAATAAAGGCGGAGCTATATGAGCGGGCCTCCTCTGTAGGACGGACCTGGCGGGCCAGGCAGAATCCTTACTTCCATTATTTGATTTCTTAATGGATTATCCATACTTCGGGGATGTGCATTTTGATATAAATTATTTTCAGTACCTTTATGGTGGTTCTGTTTTTCGAATGAATTGAGCTTCCTTTTATCCGTATGTAGACGAATGACCGTGTGTGAAATCTTCGCTCTCGAATCCAGGTTCTATATGGCCTTTAATCATAAATTGACGAACCAGAAAATATTCCCTGTTTATTTTTTGAAAAAATCCCTATATTTTTTGGCATTCTTGTACTAGAATTTGATATAGTGTTCTTAATGATTTAAACTTATTCCAGTCCCGAAATTGTTTTTGGGGACCAACCGAACTAAATTCTCCTATCTTAGAAAAAACGAGGGATTCCTATGTGGGAATTATTATTAGAATTCGATTATCAGACCGTTCGCCATGCGGTATGGGCAGGTTACTTATTTACCTTTGTCTTTCCACTGGCTGCGTTTTACTTCTTAAATAAAAAGCAATCACACTTGAACGACAAATATCAAGCTTCCGTCCATACAGATAAAAGTAAATCCCCAGTTCAGAAAGGTAACACTTTTGACTGGCGCGGTGCACAGCGCTTTTTCACATTTATCCGGCACAAGGATTCACCAGATGATTCCGATGAGCCAAGCCTCCTTCTCGTTGTTTAAACAATAACAATTCGAGGAGGAAATTATATTGAATAAGAAAAACATGCTTTTAATTGCCGTCCTATTTTTGGCAACGACCCTTTTGACAGGTTGCTCAGCAGCAACGAGCGGACCATTTCATACTGCATTGGTTAACCCGATGACAAAAATGCTAGAATTTAATGCTGATTTATTTAATGGCAACTATGGTTTAAGCATCATCATGATGACATTTTTGATTCGCCTTGTCTTGCTTCCACTGACTGCCAAGCAATATAAAACACAGCTTAGCATGAAAACGAAGATGAATGGGCTGAAACCGGAAATGACAGCAATCCAGCAGAAAATCAAAGAGACGAAAGATCCAGCTAAACAAAAGGCCCTTCAACAGGAAATGATGCAGCTTTACCAAAAACATGGAGTCAATCCTTTAAACATGGGATGTCTGCCGCTCTTGATTCAAATGCCGATTCTAATGGGCTTTTATTATGCGATTCAAGGTTCCCATGAAATTGCGACCCATAATTTCCTTTGGTACAGTCTTGGCCAGCCGAATATTGCCATGGCGATTATTGCTGGTGTCATTTATTACTTCCAATCGGTCATTTCCATGAGACAAATGCCGGAAGAACAGCAGAAACAAATGAAGCTGATGAGCCTGCTCTCACCAGCAATGATTTTATTCATTTCTTTCTCTGCTCCTGCTGCATTGCCGCTGTATTGGTCGATCGGAGGTATATTCATGATTGTTCAATCAATCGTGCTTCAGCGAATATATAAAAAAGACCATGCCGCTGTCCCGGCTGCAAATGAAACGGTTATTAAAAAAAGCTAATCCACTTGGATTAGCTCAGACTGTAGACAAACTGATTTGACCCCTAAAGTTAGACATTTAGTTTAAGCAGGTTCTAAGACCTGAGTTCGATCTTCTATCGGACTCAGGTCTTTTAATTTTTGCTTAACAGTTCCTGATACTAATTTAGAATCCACCACTTGTCATTGCTTATGTGAATAAAAAACGGTCCAGAAGCCCTGTGAGGCGATAAAAGTCTCATCCGTGTATTTATCCCTTTTAGTATTCCGTGACATATAAAAAGAAAAGTAGTGCAAATGATAAATCAATTCAAACTAATGTACCGCAGCTTCTATTTAGTTCGTTTACCTTGACTACTTCATTTCTACTATATGGGGAAGGAAATTATTAGAACGTGCACTCCGCAGGGCGGAATGCACGTTCTTTTATTTCTTCGGCAAAGGATTTGTTGAAACCTTTTCGAAAAACCTCTCTACATATTCGAAATCCGTGTAAAAGAACAATAATAGATCACCCGGTTGTGATGTTTCCCAGGCTTTTATGAACGCTTCCAATTCATTTAGTTCGATGAATGTCCGATCTTTCTGTAACCCAGCTTCTACGGCCGCTTCCTGAAGCAGCCCGGCTACTTCGAACGGCTCCCTTCCACGCAAATCATCATCTTCTTTAATGATGAATAGATCAGAATGCATGGCTGCCACCTTGGAGAGCTTGATAAGCTCTTCATCAATACGGTCCCCTGGTCCTGCCAAAACAGTGATTAGACGATTTTTATTATAGGCACTGACCGTTTCGAATATAGCCTTCAGCCCAGCTTCATTATGGGCATAGTCGATGATGATCGTACGCTCTTTCAACTTTTTTAAATTGAAACGTCCTTTGGACAAATTCGTATCAGGCATAAATGTGGCAGCCTTCCTTCTTAATTCTTCCATTGAAACGCCTTGTGTTTCGGCAGCGGCTAACGCCTGAAGTAAATTGGCGATATTATGACGTGCCATGCCGGAAATCGTAATTGGAATAACGGTGCAATCCATGAATGGATGGATGACTCCATCAGATGAATGACAAATCATGCCTTGTTCATTGACGAACCAAACTTCACATCCACCATTAATCGCAGCCTTAACGTGAGGCTGGGTTGCATCAGTAGAGGTGTAAATGACCTTCCCATCTGTATGGGCGTTCATGGCAGCTACATTCGGATCATCTGCATTCAGCACACAATAGCCTGTTTTCATTACGACTTCGGCAACCAGCCTCTTTAATTTTATGAGATCATCCAATGTATCGATTCCATCACGGCCGAGGTGATCTTCACTTACATTGGTGATGATCCCCACATCACATTTCCGAAAAGCCAGTCCTTCACGCAGAATTCCGCCCCGGGCCGTTTCCAATACGGCTACATCAACTTCAGGATGGGCCAATACCATTCTTGCACTGACAGGGCCACTGCAGTCACCTTGATCCAATACCTCATCGCCGATATATACTCCATCAGAATTTGTCATGCCAACCTTTGTTTTTTCATTAGTAAGAAAATAATGAATCAATCGCGTCGTTGTCGTCTTTCCATTTGTTCCGGTCACTGCGATGATCGGTATAGCAGCCTCTTCCCGAGTCGGAAATAAGTAATCGACAATGGCTTTGCCTACATCCCTTTTTTTTCCTTCACTCGGATAATGATGCATTCGAATTCCCGGTGCAGCATTCACTTCAATAATCGCAGTCCTTGAATGTTCGATTGGTTTTGATATATCCTCACAGATAAAATCTATTCCGGCTATATCCAAGCCGATCGCTTTTGCGGCAGCAACAGCCATATTTTTTATGGTGGGGTGAACCTGGTCCGTTACATCAATTGCCTTTCCACCAGTCGAAAGATTTGCATTGCCGACAACTTGAACCAATTCCCCTTGATTCGGAATGGTATCGAGCGTCCGATTCGATTTTTCCAAGTAACATGTCACGGTATGTGTAAGTGGAATTTTTGACATCGGCTTTTCATGACCTTCTCCCCGCAACTCATTACAATTTTCCCTTTCTATCAAACTGCGTATCGTTTCCTTACCGTTGCCAATAACATAGGGAGGAAGCCTCAAACTAGCGGCGATAAGTTCTCCGTTGACTATCAGTAACCGATAATCATGTCCTTCAATATGCCGTTCGACTATGTACTTCTCCACATGCAACTCCAAACAATTAATTACATTGAATAGCTCATCCTTATTTTTGATATGAGTGATGACACCCTGCCCCTGTCTCCCATTATACGGTTTTATGACCAGTGGAAAACCCAGCCTGTCCGCCGAGGCAAAGATATCTTCAATGGAATGGGCAACTTCCCCTTCAGGTACAGGGAGGCCACACCCGCTTAATATTGATTTAGTCAATGATTTGTCACATGAATTCTCAACGGCAATATTCGAAGTTTGGCTAGATATTGTCGCCTGGACATACTTCTGCCTTGTACCGGTTCCTAGACGCAGTAAGCTTTCATCACCCATTCGCTCGACAGGGATACCTTTTGCCTGCGCTGCCTTAAAAATGGCTTCAGTACTTGGCCCCAGTTTATTTTTATAATATAGCTCCTCTATTTGTTTTACATAAGATTGTACATTTATGATTTTTTCACCATTCAGGATGGCTTCCACGATATCTTTTGCTGCTAAAAATGCCTGAAGACCTGAGTGAGGCTCCTGATAGTCAAAGGTAACATAATAAACACCCTTCTTTTCCATCATTATCGTTTTTCCACGAATGGCTTCGATTCCGGCCAAGTTTTGAAGCTCAATCGTCATATGCTCCAATATATGTCCCATCCATGTTCCTTTTCTCAGCCTTTCGGCGAAACCGCCTCGATACCCTTTTGAACATGTATGGCTTCCCAAGTTCGGGAGCGCCTTTAACAATTTTTCATTGAATCCAGGTATTGAATCAGATGGTTTCTGTTCAAGTTCCCCTATATCCAATTCAATGCAAATCGTAGGTGTATAAGCAAAATAATTAGGTCCTTTTAAATAACGGACTCGATTGATCTTCATTGTTGGATCCCCTTTTTCATCAACAATTTCCTTGTAAGCAGGTCAAAACGGTATCCCCTTGTTAGGGCATGAAGGTTAAATCCCGAAAGAGTCAACTCTTCACTGCCATTATCAGAAGTTGTGATATTGATATAATCACTGGTGCTGCCATCAAGAACCAATACTTGATGTTGGCCAACAACTTCAAAATGACCGTCTTTAACTAAAATTGCTGTATTTTCATCAATGCCAATACCCATAATTTCTTTTTTCCCTGCTATCGCACTTAACAGACGGTCAAAGCGGCCACGCTGGGAAAAATGTTGATCGATTATCAGGCCGTCAAGGAAGCCGAAGCCTTCCCCAATTTCAACCTTTAATTTATTGTCATTCAGCATCGTGTCAGCAGCGGCGATCATGTACTTACCTAAAATCGAAGCGCCAGCACTTGTCCCTGCTATCACCAGTCCTTTATGCCAGGCTTTAGAAAGGGCATCGTGGAACTTGGTTTTTCCAATCAGTTCAGACAATCGGCTTTGGTTTCCCCCTGAAATGAAGATAGCCGAAAAAGATGGAAGCTGTTCACAAATTGCTGGATCGTCTGCATCCTGCCTTGAATCCAGCTTGATCACTTCCACCCTGTTCACGCCTAAATTCCTGAAGATCTTGATATACTCTGCACTCACTTCCTCAGGAATTTCACTTGCTGAAGGCAATATTCCTATTCCGCCGTCGTTATGGGTCGCAAGCTCGACAAATTTATTTAATACTTCACCTTCAAGGCACTTATCCTCTGCCCCGCCAATGATAAGTAATTCACCACAATTCATTCATCATACTCACCTTTACAAATGGATTAACATCATGAAACAGAACACATAATGACTAGTATGGCAACTTCTTTCAATCTTCATTCATAAAAATGGCAAACTGCATAATTTTGTTTAACTTAAAGGAAAAAGAGGAAAAGTAATAGAGTAAAAAAATAAAAGGAGTGTGCAAAAATGAGCCAAACCCAAATAAAAGAAAAAGTATTGAACATCATTCGTGATCATAAAATAGGAGTATTATCTACAGTTGAAAACAACAAACCACATTCGCGCTATATGACATTCTTTAACGATGAATTAACTTTATACACACCAACGAGTGGAAAGACGGAAAAAACTGATGAAATTGAAAAGAATCCTAATGTTCATATTCTGATCGGCTATGATAATGAAGGATTAGGCGATTCCTACTTGGAAATCTCAGGTACCGCGAAAATAAACGACTCACAGGAATTGAAGGATAAATTATGGAACGATTCATTTGAAGATTGGTTCGAAGGTCCGAAAGATCCCAATTATTTAATCCTTCAAATTAAACCGGAAAGCATTCGGTTGATGAACAACAATGGTGAACCCCCACAAGAATTATCATTATAAATCTTTATTTGTCACTCACGAGTATAAGAAAATTCTCGCTAAAACAAAAAAAAGCCCGCACTCATCTGATTATGAGTGCGGGCTTTTTTCACGATTAAACCAACTCTGATTGGATATAATGCAAAATCAGATTGGCTGTATGCTTTAATGAAGAGACATGCGTCCGCTCGAAGGCATGTGAAGCATCGATCCCCGGTCCGATCAGACCATGTACGACATCATATCCTGCCCGGATCGCAGCGGAAGCGTCCGAACCATAATATGGATAAATATCGACGCGATAGTCAACAGCATTTGCTTTGGAAAGGGCGACTAGATGCTGACGTAATTTATAATGATAAGGACCCGAGGAGTCTTTCGCACAAATGGAAACGCTGAATTCATCCGTCGATTGTCCGTCACCGATCGCTCCCATATCGACAGCTAGATATTCGACTGTTTTCTCAGGGATATTGGAATTGCCGCCATAGCCGATTTCTTCATTGTTTGAAATCAGGAAATGGGTCGTATATGCCAATTTTATCTTTCCTGCGGAAATGAGGTCAATGATATGAAGCAGGATGCCGACGCTTGCTTTATCATCCAAATGCCTTGATTTCAAAAAGCCGGTATCCGTAACTTCCACCCTTGGCTCGAAGGAGACAAAATCTCCAACAGAAATGCCAATGGCTTCCGTTTCCGCTTTAGTTTTCACGACAGCATCTATCCGGACCTCAATTGTTTCATCATCACGCTTGGCATCCCCGGCATTTTTATATACGTGGACAGAGGTCTGATTGATTAATATGGTCCCGGTGATAATTGCTCCGTCAGCTGTGTGGATTTTACAATACTCCCCTTCCACTGAGTTCCAGCGAAAACCGCCGATCATCGTCAATTTAAGGCGGCCATTTGTCTTGATTTCCTTTACCATGGCACCCAGAGTATCGACATGGGCAGTCAGCAATCGATGTTTGCCATCATCTTCGCCTTTTAATGTAGCAAGCACTGCACCTTTATTCGTGATTTTGTAAGGAACCTTCCTTTGCTCCATGAAATCGGCCGCGTATTTAATGGCCTGATCTGTATAGCCGGAGGGGCTGGGTATGGATACCAATTCTTTTATGTAAGATACGATTTCTTCCTCTTTGATAACACTCATGCATATCTCTCCTTTCCTCTTTGTTCATTATATCTTTTCATGGCAACTTTTAACATATTAAAAGACCGCCAAAAGACGGTCCTTTAATCGATTTAACTGATATGAGCCAGAACAGGCAAGATGGCCATAACTAATGACGAAATGCCATATAATGCTAAATTCTCCATATTAACTTTTCTTTTCCACTTTTCGCGCCATACTTTGTATCTGCTCATTTCTTCGTTCCTCATAAAAAAACCTCCTTCATGATGAAAGTTCAACTTACTTCAACTGTCTTTGTTTGTTGGACATTTCCTTCATATATTCCAAGAAGGCAATTCTCTTTTCGTCTGGATAGGCTACAATGTCAGCAATGATTTCCTCTTCAAGAGGTTTCAGTAACCGGCCAACCGATTCAGTAAACAATATTTCTAACTCTCTCTTTGTTTCATTAGGATTTCTCACTTCCATCCATATCACCCTTCCAATTACTTACTATTATCTATATAACCTTTATCCACTTCAATGAAACGCAAAAAAATCGACCGCCCATAAAGGCAGCCGATAGTCATCAATTAAATTATTTCGTTACACCCACATTATGCCACTGATATTGGCGGCCTGCGAGATAATCATAACCTGTAACGCGTTCATTCACTCCAGCCAATTGATAACGGAATAATGTCGGAATGACCGGAACTTCATCATGGATCAATTCTTGCCACTCATTATACGTATCGATCCGATATTGATCATCAAAGGCTTCCTCTGAAATCCCTTTATCAAGAAGCTCATCATTTTTTTCATTCACCCAGCGGGTATAGTTAAATTCCGAAGATCTAGCCCATAGACCAGATGGATCCGGATCGGAAGCCACTCCCCATGCAGCTGAATAAACATCAACTTGATCATTATCCTTTTTCAATAGGTCATAGAATGAATTGAACTCATGCAGCCTACCATCCTGCAATTCAACGTCCAAACCTACTTGTTCCCATTGTTGGATATAATACCTTGCAAGAGGCTCGGAAACATCGGAACCGCTCATGGAAGCAAAATTGATCTTGAACTCTTTTCCATCTGAATCTTCACGAATGCCATCATTATTCGTATCTACAAATCCTGCTTCATCCAAAAGTTTTTTTGCTTTTTCAGGATCATATTCATATGGTTTTACATCTTTATTATTATATTTAAAGTTCGGTGTAATGACAGAGTTGGCAGGGAAGCGCAGGCCCTTGTACATCTTTTCGCCAACTTCTTCATTATTGATGGCATATGCCATCGCCTGACGAAGGCGTTTGTCTCCAAATTTTGGATTCTCATCCATAATATTTTCTTCTTTTTCTTTATCATAATAGCCGAAATTGAAACCAATATAGGAATAAGCCAATTCAACTTTCCCCAATAATTCGACATTATCCAATTCCTTGGCCTGATCATATTGCTCAGCCAGGACCTCTGCTACATCGAGGTCACCATTTTCAAGTGACTTGACGACAACAGACGGATTCACGACTTTTAATGTGACACTGTCCAATTTAGGTGCACCGCGATAATAATCTTTATTCGCTTCGAATTCGACTGCTTCCCCCTGAACGATTTTCTTCACTTTGAATGGTCCAAAGCCAATCGGATTTTTACGGATTTTATCCGATGATTCCAACTCTGCAATCGGAACATCTTTTAAGTATTCTTTATGAAGCGGGTATGTCCATAATCCAGTCGTGACGGAAGGATTCGCTTTTTTGAATGTGAAAGTGATTTTCTTGCCGTCGACTTTAATGCCTGAAATCTTATCCGCTTTCCCTTCATGATACTCTTCCATACCCTCGATTAAAGCCATTTGTTCATCATAGCGTACACCTTTGTAATCTTTGCTGCCTATGACAAGATATGCATATTCTAAATCGGCACCTGTCAAAGGCTTTCCATCTTGCCAATTTACATTATCCTTAATCGTCAGCGTAACCGTTTTATGATCGTCTGAAATCTCATAGGAAGCGGCCCCTTCATTCGTGAACACATAGTTTTCGTCTGTATCCAATAAATCTTCATCATCCAGGAAAGTGATGATTTGATGATCTGGTTCGCCTTGATAGAAAACTTTGTTTAATATCCCTTCAAACGGGGTATCGGATACCAAACCATATGTCAAATGGCCGCCTTTAATCGGCTCCCCTTGATTTGTCGTCTTTGTCGGGAATTTAGAGGTATCGACCTGTTCGACATCTTTCCCTTTTTTCTCTTTCGTTGACGTTTTCTCCGTATCATTCGAACATGCAGCAAGCAGTAGAGACGAAATGGCCAATGCACTTAATACCTTACTATAGCTTTTGATTTTCATATCCTACACTCCCCTTTTTTTATCCTCTTCTTTGTCTTGCATCGGCGGCGCGTTTTAACGCTTGGCCAACGAAATTTATACTCAGCATCAACACTAGAATCATGAGTGATGCGGGTACCCATATCCACCACTTGTTTTCCAGAACATCTGGATTTCGAGCATAACTGATGAGCGTCCCTAAACTCGGTGTGCTCTCCGGAAGACCGAACCCTAAGAAAGTCAAACTGGATTCTAGGCCAATATTTCCTGCAAGGTTCAAAATGAAGTTGACGATGATCAACGAACTGACATTGGGCAGAAGCTGAAACAGGATGATTTTCCAATGTGGTGTCCCTAGTGTCTGTGAGGCGTGGATATAATCCAGCTCACGCTCAGACAAAGCCTTCGAACGAATCAGCCGTGCCTTACCTGTCCATAAAAACATCGTCATGATTAAAATGAAAACATATACATTGAAGATCGGCACAATCGTGACTACAACGATGATGAACATCATTTGCGGCAGGGCAATCACGAAATCGATAATACGCATGATCACATTATCGGTTGCCCCGCCGAAATAACCCGCCAGAAGCCCTAATGATAAACCGATGATAGCCGTGAATAATGTAATGAATAAACTGATCGTGAATGAATTCCTGGTACCTACTATTAGTTGTCCGAATACATCCCGGCCACCATAATCGGTTCCAAGCCAATAGTCTGAAGATGGCTCCAAATAAATGGAGAGGAAATCGACCTTGGCAATTTCTTTGGCATCCATGAAGAAAGCCGCACCATAAACAAACAGCAATATGGCTGTTAATAAAATCAATGAGCCCATGGCAAGTTTATCCTTTTTGATTTCCTGCCAGATGATTTTGATTCCTGAAGGGCTTACATCTTTCACTTGTATGTTCTTTCCGGTTTCCACTTTCATTTCCATATGACTCACCCCGCTCCTATTCTATCCGTATGCGCGGATCGACCGCACTAAGTATGATGTCCGAAAGAAGGGTGCCAAGCAGAGTGGCAAATCCCGTCATCATGACGATGGCCGTGACAACGCTGAAATCCCGCAGACTCACCGAACTAAGGAAAAGCTGCCCAAGGCCCGGATAACTGAAAATGGTCTCGATTATGACCGCACCGCCGACCAATCCAGTAATTTCATAACCTAAGAATGCTGCTATAGGTAAAAAGGAATTTCTCAGGATATGCCGTGAATATACTTTTGATTCAGGCACTCCCTTCGAACGCGCTGTCCTTACGAAATCCTTGATTTTATTGTCGATGATTTCATTTCGCAAATATTGGATCGTACTTGTTGTTGCAATTAAAGCTGTACTTAAAGCTGGTAAAATCACATGATTGATTTTACTTACAACATAGGCGAACGTTCCTTCATCCACTTTTGAATCGACACTGCCCCCAGACGGGAACCAATCCAGGGCAAAGCCGAAAACGAATAACATGATTAAAGCAAAAATGAAAATCGGCGTGCCAAATCCTAAATAGCTATATCCCGTAACGGTTTTATCCACCCAGGTATCGTTATACCTTCCGCTAAGTATGCCTAATGGAATAGCAAGCATATATGTAAAAATCAGCGTGACCAACGCCAGGAACACCGTGTTCCAAAGCCTGTCTTCGATCACATCCATGACGGGCGTCTTATGTGTATAGGAAATACCGAAATCCCCCTGTACTGCATTGGATGCCCACCTAAAATATTGTTGGTACCAAGGGTCATTCAAACCCAGTTCTTCCCTGATCCTATCAAGCTCGGCTGGATTGGCCCTAGGATTGATTTCCTGGCCTGACAGTGCATCTCCGGGCATTGCTTTTGCCATCATGAAAACGATGATGCTCAATAAAAAGAGCTGCGGGATCATTACTAATAATCGTCTTAGGATAAACTTCCACATAGTCCTTCCACCTCCTTATTGTATTGCGACTCTATGTGTTGATGAGATTGGCTTCAAATCGTAAGCACGTCCATTCTCATCGAAATATTTTGAGTAGGTAGACTCATATTCCGAGGTGAGTTTTTTTCTAAGCTGCACTTTATCTTGGCGAACTTCCGGCTCCAAATCCGGAATGGCCGCAATCAGGCGCTTCGTGTATATATGTTGGGGATTTTCATAGATTTCCTCACTTTTTCCTTCCTCTACCAATCTACCGCGATACATAACACCCATCCGGTCACACATATGCCGGATTACGCCTAAATCATGCCCGACAAATAAATAAGTCAAATTGAACTCTTGTTGGAGATCCTGAAGAAAATTCAATACCTGTGCCTGAACGGAAACATCCAATGCTGACACCGGTTCATCCGCAATGATCAGTTTAGGTTTCAATGTCAATGATCGGGCAATCCCAATCCGCTGCCGCTGCCCCCCTGAAAATTCATGAGGATACTTGTAAATCGATTCAGGACTCAGTCCGACTTTGTCCAAGAAGTCCTGTACGATTTTCTTTTCCTCTGAAGGGGATAACCGTTCGAAGTTCCTCAGCGGTTCGGCAATGATGTCCAGTACCCTCTTCTTCGGATTCAATGATGAATACGGGTCTTGGAAAATCATTTGGATATCTTTTCTGAATGGTTTAATTTCTCTTCTACTTAGAGAGGCTAAATCCCTGCCTTCAAATAGGATTTGTCCGGATGTCACCTCATTCAGTTTGACCACTGCCTTGCCTGTCGTGGACTTGCCGCTTCCGGATTCACCGACCAAGCCATATGTTTCCCCTTGCTGCAACTCCAAGGAAACACCGTCCACGGCCTTTACGTGATCGACCACCCTTCGAAAAAAACCGCCCCTTATCGGAAAATGCACTTTGAGATTATCTAATTTGAGTAATGTCATTGGTCGTTGCATCTCCTTCAGCTTGAAAATAAAATTCTTTATAGCAGGTACAGCGCACTAAATGATCGTTGCCCACATCGTGAAGCCGGGGTGTCTCTTCATGCGCATGTTTAGGTATCCATGGAATCCTATCTTGGAAGCGACATCCTATCCGATCCATTTTCGCTATCGATGGAACGATTCCTTCGATAACGTGCAAACGGTTTTTCTCGTTTGCAGCAGAAGGTATCGAATTTAATAACGACCTCGTATATGGATGAAGCGGATTGTTGAATATCTCTTTAACACTTCCCGTTTCCACTACCTGACCTGCATACATGACAACGATCCTGTCCGCGACCTCTGCTACGACGCTCAGATCATGTGTTATTAAGATGATCCCCATTTTTGTCCTGCTCTGGATATCTTTCAGCAGATCAAGTATTTGCGCTTGAATCGTAACATCCAGTGCCGTCGTGGGTTCATCGGCGATGACCAGTGCAGGGTTGCAAGCAATGGCAATCGAGATCATTGCCCTTTGGCGCATTCCCCCCGAGAGCTCATGCGGATATTGTTTGTACGTCCGTTCAGGATATGGAATTCCCACTTGTGTCAAAAGTTCGATCGTCCTGTTCTTTTTTTCAGCACTGGAGAGTTCAGTATGGTAATCAAGATTCTCCTCGATCTGTTTTCCGATGGTCATGAGCGGGTTCAAAGCCGTTAAAGGTTCCTGGAATATCATCCCCAATTCCTTACCCCGGACTTTATTCATTTGTACATCATTCAAGTTTAGTAGATTTTGACCTTTATAATTGATATTTCCTTCGGATTTCGTTCTCTGCCTATTATGTAATTGAATGATAGATAAGGCCAATGCACTCTTTCCACAACCTGATTCTCCAACAACTGCTACAATTTCATTTTCATTCACCGTAAACGAAACATCATCCACCGCTGCATGATATTTGTTGCCGATTCGAAATGAGGTAGTTAGGTTCTCTATTTGCAAAATAGCTTTCTTCATTCTTGCTCCCCCTAAACTATTTTATCGGGAAAATAATTAATCTTCTGATAATTATCTAGAATTTTAATCAATTTTTTACAATTATACAATAGGTTTTATAGAAAATAATCACATTTTTTTCATATTTTATAACTTTAAGAATAATTTTCTGCAATAAAAAATCGTTTCCTTTATAACGGTTATACAGTAAAGTTTTGAAGTCCGATTAAATGTAAAGAACCAATAATTTTTAATTTACTATTCCAAGATAACAACCTTAACGTTCATATCTATTTATTGACCTTGTCATTCTACATACCGCAGAATGGTTCCAATTAAATTTTTTTGATATTTCAGAAAAGTTAGTATATTTGTAAGGATATCATAAAACAGGTAATTATTTCATATATATTTCAATACTAAAAAAAAAACACTTTATTTTCATTAAATGGCATGAAACCTTTTTAAAACAGATTCGTAGAAAATGGTAGAAAATAAATGGTAGGTGTTTGAATGTATTCACAAACTGTACAAACATATATGCCGTCCGTCATGCGGACGTTCGCTTTGTCACTTGCCGTTTCCGTTTTAGGGATGGCTCTCGGCACACTTGTTCCGTCATCCTTGTTTCTTCCCTTAGCGATACTTGAGATCGCGATGTTGATTGGAGCATTCATATTGCGGAGGAAAAAAGCCATCGGTTATACATTTTTGTATAGCTTCACATTGATTTCAGGAATTACGACATATCCGATCATTGCACACTACCTAGCCGCTGCAGGGGCAAATGTGGTGATCCTGGCAGGTGTTACGACTACAGTTGTATTTGGTGGACTGGCGGTATATGCCACAACCACGAAAAGGGACCTTTCTTTCTTGGGCGGAATGTTATTTGCGGCCTTGCTAGCTTTAGTGGTCATTAGCATTTTCAACATTTTCTCTCCATTAAGCTCTACAGCCATGCTGGTCTTTTCCTTTATTGGGATTTTAGTTTTCAGTGGTTATATTTTATATGATTTCAACCGAATGAAGCATTACGGGGTAACAGCCGAAGAAGTACCCCTCATGGCCTTGAATCTATATCTAGATTTCATTAACCTATTCATTAACATCTTGCGCTTCTTCGGTATTTTAGCAAGCGATGACTGAAAAGCGGATATGATCAAACATAAAAAAGACGCTTGGGCTTATCCAAGCGTCTTTTCACGTTTCTTTCCCATACAGATAATGCCCAAAAACCAATGGCGATTAATAAAAGACCAAATCGCATTGAATTTGGTCAAAATCATCAATAAGATTGCTGAAGGGATGCGTATCTTATTTATATAATCCAGGCTTCGATTGATCGGTCCATGGCAGCTTCACACCGAAAGTACTTGCAATGAACTGTGTATCTTCCCTTCTTTTTTTCCTTATTTGGGCCCGTTGTTTTGCTGATTCATTTAAATTCATTTCCATCTCTGTTTCAGGAACCAAACGCGGGACCGGAATTGGTTTACCTTCTTCATTAATGGCAACAAATGTCAAGAAAGAAATGACACATAAATTCCGATCTCCTGTAACTAAATCCTCTGCAATCACCTTTACGATGATTTCCATTGATGTTCTGCCCGTATAAGTCACGAAGCTTTCAAGGCAGACTGCATTTCCTTCGTGAATAGGGTGCAGGAAATCGACAGAATCAGTTGATGCCGTAACGACGTTGCTTCGCGCATGACGCATGGCTGATATAGCCGCCACATCATCAATATATGCCATTAATTTGCCTCCGAACATCGTACCAATATTATTTGTATCCGGCGGGAGGACAAGGCTTGTTTTTATGACCAAAGAGTCCCGGCAATATTTTGTTTCTTCCATGGTGACTGCACTCCTTTATGTCTGATTTCTCACTATTCCACTTTATCGAATTCTTACCTGTAAAGCAATTCACATGCTTATTTTCCTGCTTTTAGTCAAAATTTATGCGGCATACATAGAAACCACTCACTATCACTGCCCTTTTGACCGCTTGCCTTGTTGCAGCTCACGCAGGTTAAAGCCAAATGTCATTTGTAAATGCGGATAATCCTTGAACCCAGCCCAATCCCCTCCCCAATCAAAACCTAACCCTTTAGCGATGGTTACAACTTCCATCCAATCCGACTTTCCATTATCGTTGCCGTCATAATTCATATCCCAAATGGCCTCGCCTTGTTTGTTAAGGAGGGCAAAATCTATCGCCAAACCGAAATTATGCAGCGACTCGCCACCTCTTGCATTCGTTACTATGTTGCCCGAGCCTGATCTGCCCTTTTCATAGAGTTCATTTTGCTCGGCTACAGACCGGAACCCCGCCGTAATGATAATCGGGATGCCTTTGTCATCAGCCAGTTGAATGAGCTCGTCTTTTTTTTCGGCGACGATCGGATTCAGCTCGTCAGTCAGTTCGATTTCATCTAGATCAGGCGGAAGCATATACTTGAACAAGAGCCCTAGCATCAATCCGAAAAAGCCCAATACCATACATGTCCTTACCCAAGTGGCTTTCACTGAAAAATCCTTCCTTTACGAATATCTGTCCGAAAGTGAAAAACTCAACCAAAGACGGATGAGTTTTTCTTCTATTATAACTTTGCTTTCAATTCTTCAATTTGTAATAAATGCCGTTTTTCATGCAGTCCCACGAATGGGATCCATTGCTTCAAGCTTAAATCTTTAAACAAAGGGTGTGAAAAAGATTTTTGTTCGAGATCAATTTCCTTTGCTTGGTCAACGACCCGTACAAAAGCTTTTCGGGATTCGGACAACTTTTCCTTAATCTCACTCAAAGTTTGGTATGATTCTGACGGAATGACAAAGGACGGGGCCTGGACCTTCATTTCACGATTTAAAGTAAGCTCGATCGGTTTAT
The DNA here is from genome assembly GCF_025175645.1 of Peribacillus aracenensis. Lineage (NCBI taxonomy): Bacteria > Bacillati > Bacillota > Bacilli > Caryophanales > Bacillaceae > Peribacillus > Peribacillus aracenensis. The sequence goes on along the minus strand of NZ_JANZMJ010000001.1, from coordinate 168,657 downwards.
CCACAGCAGGAATGCTATCATCGCTTTTCAATTTATCGGAAATGCCCTTTGTAATGGCCCTCTCCATTAAATATAAATGATCCAAAACCTGCATGATGCTCCATCTTCCTGGTTCAGGATGGGTGTTTAGCTGTTCATCCGTTAGTCCGGTGACCGCATTTAAAAGCTCTTCCCTGACTTTTTCATTTTCATTCACTATTAGCATCTCCTCTTATCAGCTTCGCTAATCTCCTTTAATTATTCCATGTCCTATATGAACGTGTAAAATAATTAAACTTTTTGACTGAAATGAACCGCTTAAAAGTTGTCTATTCTTTGAAAAGCTCTATGATAGTCATAAAGGCAAAATCCATCTAATTCAAATGACTTTCAAAACATCAAGGATAGTCTAAATAGGAGTGATCGCTATGAGTGGAGGACATATTCCATTCAGCCACAAAGGCCGCAGTACCATGCATGCAATCCCCTCAAAAGGAAGCATATGGTTGATGCTCAAACAAATGTTCAATCGGGTCCCATCGAAGTGGAAGTTTTGCACTTTGGTTTTATGTATTATGCTTTTCATTTCATTGCTTGAGTTCTCCATCCCCCAGTTGACGCAGTTTACGATTGATACAATCATTCCCGAAAAAAGATATGACTCGTTAATCTGGATTGGCGCAGGAATTCTTTGTGCTGCCATTTTATTGGCTTTACTGAACTACTTTAACAGCTATATCGTTTCCAAGGTCGGTCAAAAGGCTATTACGGATATACGGAATAGCATGTATGACCATATTCAAACACTGGATATGAAATTCTTTGATAAAAACCGTACTGGTGACTTAATGTCGCGGTTGACCAATGATGTCAATTTACTGCAGCAGCTCATCTCTTCAAGCATGCTTCAAGTCTTGACTGACACGGTGACTTTCATTGCCGTGGCGGTATATATGCTTTTCATTAACTGGAAGCTGACCATTGTCCTTCTTTTTACATTCCCTTTCATGTTCTATATCACAAGGGCATTCGGGAAACGCATCAGGCTGTCATTTAGGTCTGTGCAAAGTTCCGCAGGAGATGTCAGCAACCAGTTACAGGATTCCATTTCGGGAATGCGGCTCATTCAATCTTTTACAAATGAAGAATTCGAATCAAGGAAGTTTGCGGAGCGTAATCAGGAAAATATGGCTGCAAACCTTAAGTCCGTTCGGCTACGCTCCATGTTCGGACCGATAATTGATTTATTGAACAATATCGGTCTTGTAGCAGTCATTGTGTTCGGTGCTTGGCAAGTGATGGAAGGCGAATTCACAATAGGGTTAATCGTGGCCTTTCTCGCCTATTTGAGGTTACTGCAGAGTCCCGTTCGCAATTTTAGCCGGGTCATCAGCATTGTCCAGCAATCAGCTGCGGCCTTTGAGCGGATAACTGAAATATTGGAAACCCAACCTGAAATAAGTGACAAGGAAAATGCCATCGAACTACCTTACATAAAAAGGAAAATCGAATTTCAATGTGTTGATTTTGCGTATGATGAGAGTGTACCTGTCCTCAGCCATTTAAGCCTGTCCATGAAAGCTGGTCAAGTAACTGCTCTGGTCGGTTCCTCTGGCGCTGGAAAATCGACCATCACGAACCTTTTGATCCGATTTTATGATCCGCAAGATGGCACGATTAAAATGGATGGTCATGATATCAAGGATGTGTCACTAAAATCATTACGGGGACAAATGGGGATTGTTTCCCAGGATATCATTTTATTCAATGGCTCCATTCGTGATAACATCGTGTATGGCAAACTTGATGCTACAGATGCTGAAATCATCGAATCCGCCAAAGCGGCAAATGCGCATGACTTTATCAGTGCCTTTCCTGATGGTTATGATTCTCAGATTGGAGAGCGCGGAGTCAAGCTTTCAGGCGGACAAAAACAGCGCATTGCCATAGCTAGGGCACTTTTGAAAAATCCGCAAATCATCATTCTCGATGAAGCAACGGCGGCCTTGGATACAGAATCCGAACATTTGATCCAGCAAGCATTGTCACGTTTAATGAAAAACCGGACTTCAATAGTAATTGCACATCGTTTATCGACCATTCATGATGCGGATCAAATTATCGTTCTGGAAAAAGGGCAGGTTCATGAAAAAGGAACACATGAAGAATTATTGCAAAACGACGGCAGATACAAGCAACTCCATGACTTGCAGTTCCCTCAACTTAAAGCGATATCAAATTCCTAGCTACTTCTTAGAGGGCAAAATGCACAGGAAGCCTTCCTGTGCATTTTGCTTTCATTTGAAATCATAACTTTCCAAAACCCGGTTCGCAATGAGCTGATACCCTTTTTCATTCGGATGTAATTTATCACTGAAATACTCTGTTTTCTTTTTATCTTCAAAAAGATCATTTGTAGGAATGAATAACATCCTTTTATCTTTATCCGCTATTCCCTTTATTGACAGGTTATAATCACGAATGTGCTTTTCAAGTTTTTGATTGTCTTTAATTGGGTTATATAGTCCTACTACCAGAATATCCGCCTTATCGTTTGCCTCTATCAAGGTTGATGTAATCTTTTTGAGATGGTTGATATACTCCCGTTTTCCTTCAATGATTTTTCGGTCACTTATTTTCTCCAAGTCCCCTCCGTTACTATTGATCAAGTCATTCGTTCCAATAAAAACGATGAAAGTATCGGCTTCATCAAGTTTCGTTTTAATGCGGTAATCATCAAGCTGTTTCATCACCCCATCCGTTTCCTGGCCTTTTATACCGTAATTCCAAAAACTCACTTTTTGTTCCGATTGCGGATTATTCAATTCATCCTCAAGGCCTTCTATATATCCTTCCCCATCCTTATCCCCTTTTCCATAGGTTAATGAATCTCCAAAAGCCATCACCCTTTGCACCTCTTCCGACTCCGAGGCCTGAAATTCATACGCAGCAAAACATATAACGAGTACTATAATCAATAAACCTGCCAATTTTTTCATTTGGTTCTCCTCTTGTCTCTTTACTAGAAGTATTTAATCTTTTACATACCCCAAAAATCTACAGTCTTAACATAAAAAAATTGTCAGATAAAGATTCAAGAGTGTATGATAATATAAAACTTTCAATGAATTGGGTGTCATTCACCATCCCTTAAACAAAATATGGGATTACCCTTCATTCTGGAGATTGAATAAATGATAGTTAGGAGTTTAAATCATGGAAGAGCTCATAGAGTTTAGAGAGGCAGGACTATCCGATCTGCCCAGAATTGTTGAAATATATAATTCAACAATTGCTTCAAGAATGGTCACGGCAGATACGGAGCCTGTATCCGTCCAATCGAGGGTTAAATGGTTTGAGGAACATCATTCAGAAAGTAGACCGCTATTTATCATTACTATAGAAGGGAAAACTGCTGGATGGATGAGCTTTCAATCCTTCTATGGCAGACCGGCATATAAATCCACTGCCGAAATCAGCATTTATATAGATGATTATTTCCGGGGAAAAGGAATCGGACAAATTTCGATTCAAAAGGCAATTGAATGGAGTCCAAAATTAGGTGTTAAGACTCTATTGGGTTTCATTTTCGCCCACAATACACCAAGCCTTAAGCTTTTTTCCAAATTCGGGTTTGAAGAATGGGCACATTTACCTCAAGTTGCCGAGTTGGATGGGATCGAGCGGGATTTGCTCATTCTTGGTAAACGTGTCGATATGTAATATCATTCTTTAGAGCTATTGCCTTGAGCAGTAGCTTTTTCATATTAATCGAGTGCGAATTGGCTAATTTAAAAATACCTATATGCTTTCTGGAGGTAAAAATGTTCACAATCTCTTTTACTTGTTAACGCATTTAATAGCGTATCCAATTCTTGACTGGCTTGAACAGTTAGCAGACTTGATAAGCCGTAAATTGCTGCCAAGTTGATCATTTCTTTTCTTTTCTCTTCTATTTTTTCTATAGTTACCTTAAGGCAAGGCATTATATAGCCACCTCCCATTTATTCAATTTTTTTACACTTTCATCATAATGAATCTACTAGTTAAAATCAACTATTTTTCGGAAATTAAATGTGTTATTTTAAAGGATAAATGTGACAAAATGACTATTAATCCTGTAATTATGTATATTTTGTGTCATTTTCTATTAAACGCAAAAAAGCATCCACTAGTGTAGACTGTGAATGCTTACATCATATCTCTTATCCAAGAACCCAAACTATAGTCCATCGTTTACTATGTCATCCATTCAGAAGGTGACTCGGTATTTGGTTTATTTATAACAATCTTATATTCATCTTCAAGTACTTTTAATGGGGCATCATAAAGATGCCTTTCATCAGAGGTTTTGTATACTCCATTGGCCAATAACTCTTCAATAAGCTTTGCCTTCCTCTGTTCGATCCTCTTAAATAATTCTGCCATGTAAATGGCTCCTTTCCTAGTCATCCTAGAGCCTGCTTCTAGTTAGCTAAACTTTATCAACTTGTTTTATTTTCACCAAATTATATATACCTTTTCTATTATGTCACTAAACGTTATTTCCCAAAAATAAAAGCCCCTTCTAATTCAAGAAGAGGCTGACAGTGTCCGTACGGCTCTTCTTATCTTCCAAGCATATGCTTGTTGGATTTAGCACAGTTCCCAAAACGGGTCCGCTGCCGAGGTTTCTTTGGGCCAAGTCCCTCCACCTCTCTGGATAAGAAATCGATATATAAATGATGTAGACATGATTTTATCCTAATAACCATCAAAAGTCAATTACCTGGTTCTCCCTTTTTTCCTGGACATAAAATGGTCCCTCTTTTAAATGTAGGTTGCATTTTCTTGTCTTTCTGATATGATGTCAGTAATTACATACAATTCACACCACTAGGGGAGTCTTTTTTTAAGACTGAGATGGAATTAGTTCCGGACCCTTTGAACCTGAACCGGCTCATACCGGCGGAGGGAAGTGGATGATATCGTCCATTTTCAGACTATATCCATCTACCCCGTTCCGTATTCAGGAACGGGGTTTTTTCATGAACAAAGGGATCCATTCTAAAGGAGGATGAACAATGGAGAATGTTAAATTAGAAACATTCAGTGATAGACTACATGCACGGTCAAAAGAGATTTGGAAAAGGAACCATTCACATCCCTTCGTCCAGGCAATTGGAAATGGTACGCTTCCTGAAAAGAAATTTGCCTATTATCTGAAGCAGGACTATATCTATCTCATGGATTATTCCAAGCTCTTTGCTTTAGGTGTAATCAAAGCTCATAACATCGAAACCATGGCAAAGTTTGCGAGTATTTTAAATGAAACCCTTCAAGTGGAAATGGATATTCATCGGCATTATGCTTCCGAATTCGGGATCACTTCCAAGGAATTGGAAGATACAGAACCTACTCCAACGACTCTAGCCTATACAGGCTATATGCTAAATGCAGCTCAGCATGGGACTTTGGCAGACTTGATCGCCTGTCTCCTGCCCTGCGCTTGGGATTATTATGAAATCGGTTTGCTACTAAAAGAACAAAATGGAGCAGCATTGGAAAACAATCGCTACGCAGATTGGATAAGGTCCTATTCATCTCCTGAATTCGGGGAAGCACATAAATGGCTGATCGCTTTGTTGGAAGAATTGACGGAAGGCATGCCAGAAAAGGAACTTCTTAGATTAGAAAAGCACTTTTTGGTTACTTCCCGATATGAATATTTATTTTGGGATATGGTTCATAATGAGCAAGATTGGCCGCTGTAGATGATGAATCCTGTCAAGAAACTGACGTTGACTGCCATGATCACGGCTATTACAACGCTGACCAGTTCATTTATTTTCATTCCTGCAGGATTTGCAAAGGTCTTTCCTATTCAGCATCTGGCAAATGTCCTGACGGCCGTTCTATTGGGGCCAGCTTATGCAGTGACACAAGCTTTTTTAGTTTCCATCATTAGAAACATGTCTGGTACCGGTTCAATTTTCGCCTTTCCCGGTAGCATGATCGGTGCACTTTTGGCTGCCATCCTTTACCGAAAAACACAAAGCTTAAAATTTGCCTGTTTAGGGGAAGTGATCGGGACCGGTATTCTCGGTTCCCTAGCCTGTTATCCACTTGCCCTCCTACTATTGGGGGAAAAAGCTGCTCTTTTTGGTTTTTTACCGGCTTTTATGCTCAGTTCATTCGCTGGTGCGATTTTAGCATTCATATTACTTAAAATACTTCTAAAAAATACTTATATGAAGGGGTTTTTTTATGAAAACAGCATTAACCATCGCAGGCTCTGATTCAGGGGGCGGCGCAGGAATACAAGCGGATTTAAAAACATTTTCTGCACATGGTGTCTTTGGAATGTCTGCCATCACAGCCGTAACCGCACAAAATACAATGGAAGTCCGTTCAGTACAGCCAATTGAAACAGCAATCATATCAGATCAAATTGCAGCTATCTTTGAAGATATTCCTGTCGATGCAGTAAAAATAGGCATGCTTGGATCAAAAGAAATCGTGGAAACTGTCGCTGCGTCCCTTAAAACCTTCTTGCCTGCCATCGTTATCCTTGACCCTGTCATGATTTCCAAAAGCGGTCATCATTTGCTCGACGAAAAGGCTGTCTCTGCCTTAAAAATGGATTTGCTTCCGCTTGCAACACTTGTAACCCCTAATGTACCGGAAGCGGAAGTACTTACTGGCTTGTCGATTCGAACGGAACAAGATTTCTACAAAGCATGCATTTCTATACAAGAAATGGGTCCCAAAGCCGTTTTACTTAAAGGAGGCCATGCAGCAGGAAATCCAAATGATCTTTTTTATGATGGGACTGACTTCCAATGGATCGAGGGAGAGCGCATCCATACAAAGAACACTCATGGCACGGGCTGTACCCTATCATCCGCCATTACATCAAACCTGGCAAATGGGCTGCCATTGCAAGAGTCGATCGAAAAGGCCAAGACCTATATTTCTGAAGCGATACGCAATAGCTTTTCAATCGGTAAAGGTCATGGACCTGTCCATCATTTTCATTCATTTTCAAAAAAAGAACGGAGTGAATTAATATGAAGGTTTCTGCAGCCGATTTATTCGTGAAGGTAAAAGAAAGAAAACCACTCATTCACCAAATCACCAACTTTGTTACGGTCAACGACTGTGCAAATGCCACCCTTGCCATCGGTGGTTCACCAGTAATGACTTCGAGCCCAAGAGAAGTGGCGGATATGGTCAAATTAGCAGATGCATTGGTTTTGAATTTCGGTACGATTGATGATAAAGCCTTGGAAGCAATGGAGATTGCCGGTAAGACGGCAAATACCATGGATATCCCGGTCATTTTGGACCCGGTGGGAGTTGGTGCCACCCCCTATCGTACAGAGCAGGTCAAAGGGCTCCTTAGTAAGGTTACTTTCCAAATCATTCGCGGGAATGCGAGTGAGATCCTTTCATTGATGGGTGGGGATACCGTTACACGCGGGGTGGATTCGGGGGAACTAGCGATTAGCCATGCAGAGCTGGCTGCACAAGCAGCTAATAAATTGAATAGCATCGTCGTGGTCAGCGGAGCAAAGGATGCGGTCAGCGACGGAAAACATACATCCATCATCGACAATGGAAACCTTCTTTTAACTAATGTTACAGGTACCGGCTGCATGTCCACCGCTCTTATCGGCACTTTTTCAGGAGTCACCGACGATTTCTATTCTGCGGCAATTGCCGGAATCTCAACCATGAGCATTTCAGGGGAACTAGCTGCTGCAAACCTTCAAAAAGATGAAGGAACAGGAACGTTTCGTGTGCGATTAATCGATGCAATATCAAGAATGGATAAGGAAATCTGGATGCATGAGGTGAAAATGAATGAAGAAGTCCCAAATTGATTTAAGCTTGTATTTAGTTACGGAAGAGTCCATAGCATTGGAAAAATTGACCAAAATCATTGCAGAATCGGTTTCAGGAGGAGTCTCGATCGTACAACTTAGGGAGAAAAACAATTCATCCCTTTCCTTTTATAAAAAAGCTTCTGCATTGAAACAGTTATTGAACGAGTTTTCCATTCCCCTTATCATCAACGACCGGGTGGATATAGCACTTGCGGTTGCAGCGGACGGAATTCATATTGGGCAAGATGACCTTCCACTGACTGTCGTCAAACAAATGGTTCCTGAAGATATGATTGTCGGAGTATCTGTCTCCACTCTTGAAGAAGCTCACGAAGCCGAACGAAATGGAGCAGACTATATCGGAGTCGGTTCCGTTTTCCCTACAAAGACCAAACAAGATGCAACCCTCATGGCCATTGGGGATCTGGAGCAAATTTGCCGCAGCGTATCCATTCCCGCCGTAGCCATCGGGGGTATCACTGCAGATAACATATCCGCTCTTTCTGATAGCGGGCTATCAGGTACCGCTGTCGTATCGGCGATCATGAATGCAGAAAGTCCGAAGAGCGCCTCCGAATCCCTTTTAAAAATCATAAAAGACTTCACTTAATGAAAGGCTATTTTCGTAAAGATTGTTGTTTTTAAAAACTAAACGATTTAAGGTTGATTGGAGCGCAAGTGCGAGACCCCTGCGGGGAGCAGCGGGACAGGTGAGACCCCACAGGCGTTTACGCCGAGGAGGCTCACCGCCCGCCCCGCGGAAAGCGAGCATCTGGAGGGGAAATCAACCACACCGCTTTACTTGGTAAATAGCAACAAAGTATGCGAAAACAGCCTAATGAAAAGAGGGGACTGATTACAGTCCCCTTCCTTTTGTTCATGTCAAAACGGTATTCTTTGTTTCCTTCCCAAAAGCTACGGCAATCGCACCCACTAGTATAGCGATTGTAAAAATGGTGAAAATCGAGGATATCGGGGTGTCTGCTGCAACTAAATACCCTACAAGCAACGGACCCAGGACACCGCCAATCCTCCCGATCCCTGCAGCTAACCCAGCACCAGTACCACGAACTGCTGTTGGATACTGCTCAGGTGTATATGCATATAGTGCACCCCACGCCCCCAGGTTGAAGAAAGATAGGAACATCCCAGAAACTATCAGCAGTGCCAGCCCCTCTGATGACCCAAAGAAAAAGGCACTGACGGCCGTTCCAATTAAGTATGTGATCAAAACGAATTTACGTCCCATCTTCTCTATCAGCCATGCAGCTGAAAAATAGCCCGGAAGCTGTGCAAGCGTCATGATCAAAACGTATTCAAAGCTTTGAATCATGCTGAAGCCTTTTAGGACCATCACACTTGGCAGCCATAAAAACATCCCATAATAAGAAAAGACCACGCAAAACCATAGGATCCACAATACAAGGGTCTGACGGGAGTATTCCTTTTTCCAGACACTTTTCATATTGCTTAATACAGATGGCCTCTGCTTTTTTTCTAGTTCCGTATACTTCGGTGAATCCGGCAGTTTCAAGCGCAGATACAGCGCATATAAAGCTGGAACTGCGCTCAATAACAATGCAACGCGCCAACCATAAGCCGGAATGATGAAATAGGAGATGAGTGCTGCCAAAATCCAGCCAACCGCCCAAAAACTTTCAAGAAGGACGACAACCCTTCCCCTTTTACTTGCTTCAACACTCTCAGAAACCAATGTCGAGGCAACCGGAAGTTCTCCTCCAAGTCCCATGCCAATCAAAAATCGCAATATCAAGAACAAACTGAGTGTACTGACTGCTGCAGACAGGCCACTTGCGATTGAAAACAATAATAATGTAATGATAAAGACATTCTTCCGTCCGACCCTGTCAGCCATCGCACCAAAGAATACGGCTCCTACAGCCATTCCGATAGAGTTTATGCTCCCAATCCAGCCAACCTGTTCACTGGTTAAGTTCCAGTCCTGTTTCAAAGCAACAATGATGAAAGAAAGCATACCGACATCAAGTGCATCGAACATCCATCCAAGACCCGCAACACCTAGTATCTTACGTTGCGATATCATTTTCGCATCATTTCCCATATATTCCTCCTGAAGAACTTTAGACCTTCTTGTTATTTTATCCTTATTCATTTTAACTATTAACTTTCATTTTTGCTATAGTATTTACACATGTCATGACAAAATAATACTTCATTTTTTTATGATGAAGAAATCTTGAATATTATGTCGAATGATATAGATTGAATATTCCCTTTTTTTCATTTATCATAAAAATTGGCATAAATCATAGCGTTAACAATAAGTCATCATGTTCTGCCCAAGATAATCACTTTATTCAGGAGGGTAATTATGACAAATCTAACGTTAGAAGTAAGTGGAAAGCTGCAAAAATTTTTAACAGGACCAAAAAAGCTCTATATTAATGGTCAGTTTGTAGAAAGTGCTTCAAAAAAAACCTTCTCCACACCTAATCCTGCTACAGGACAAAAACTTGCCGATGTTTATGAAGCTGATAAAGAAGATATCGACTTAGCCGTCAAAGCTGCACGCAAAGCATTCGATGAGGGGCCTTGGTCAAGAATGAGCGCGGCTTCACGCAGTAGGCTAATGTATAAACTTGCCGATTTAATGGAAGAAAATAAAACCGAACTTGCTCAATTGGAAACGTTGGATAATGGTAAACCAATCAGTGAAACTACCAATGCCGACATTCCTTTAGCTATAGAACATATGAGATATTTTGCCGGCTGGTCCACCAAGATTGTCGGACAGACCATTCCGGTAAGCGGAAATTACTTTAACTACACAAAACACGAGGCGGTTGGTGTTGTCGGCCAAATCATCCCATGGAACTTTCCGCTTCTTATGGCAATGTGGAAACTGGGAGCGGCACTTGCTACAGGTTGTACGGTTGTATTAAAGCCTGCTGAACAAACTCCGCTTTCCGCGCTTTACCTGGCTGAATTATTGGCTGAAGCCGGTTTCCCTGATGGGGTCGTCAATATCGTTCCCGGTTTCGGTGAAACCGCTGGACAAGCACTTGTCGACCATCCGCAAGTAAATAAAATTGCATTTACCGGTTCGACCGAGGTTGGAAAATTGATCATGCGCTCCGCTTCATATTCATTGAAACGGGTCACATTGGAACTTGGAGGGAAATCGCCAAACATCATCCTGCCTGATGCGGATTTCTCCAAGGCCATCCCTGGTGCTTTGAATGGGGTCATGTTTAACCAAGGGCAGGTATGCTGTGCCGGTTCCAGGGTGTATATCCAAAAGAAACATTATGATAACGTAGTTGCCGATATGGCAAGCCATGCAAAAAACATCAAACAAGGGGTAGGTCTCGATCCAAGTACACAAATTGGACCGCTTGTTTCCGAGGAGCAGCAAAATCGAGTAATGGGCTATATTGAAAAAGGGAAAAACGAGGGTGCGGAAGTACTTGTCGGCGGAAATAAACCGGGTGAACAAGGCTACTTTGTTTCTCCTACTATATTTGCTGGTGTCGAAGAGGATATGACGATAGCCAAAGAAGAGATTTTCGGTCCGGTCATAGCGGCAATGCCATTCGAGGATTTAGATGATGTCATTAACCGTGCAAATGCAAGTGAGTATGGATTGGCTGCCGGCTTATGGACCAGCGATATAGCCAATGCCCATTATGTTGCAGGAAAACTCCGTGCCGGTACTGTATGGGTGAACTGTTATAACGCGTTCGACGCAGCTTCCCCGTTCGGCGGTTACAAACAATCCGGAATCGGACGTGAAATGGGATCTTATGCATTGGACAACTATTCTGAAGTGAAAAGTGTCTGGATTAATTTGGGTAAGTGATTTTTGACTATTAAGAAAGAGGGTCTCAAAGAGGCCCTCTTTCTTTCAGTCCATTGTTCACTGTCCCAAATAATCAAATTATTCAACTATTCAAACCTTTTCAATAGTCTTTCCTTCGATAATTTTGGTAGAATGCAAGGTAGACAAACCGGCTGCTACTTGAGGTGGTTCATAGGATAATGATGCCGGGGTTTGTGCTAAATTGAATGAGCCTTAACTGATTCATCTCCTTGCCGGTTATAATGAACTCCTTCGTCTAATACCTATAAGTTTTCACAAACGATGTAAAAAGTTTCTTTTTTATATGACAATTAAGTACAATTAAAAATGTAGAAAATGGAAAAGGAGTTTTGAAATGATGAGTGATTTTCAAACGAATTTAGAAAAATATGCAGAACTTGCTGTAAAAGTCGGTGTAAACATCCAACAAGATCAAACCCTGGTCGTAAACACAACATTAGAGGGTGCTGACCTTGTACGTCTCATTGTAAAAAAGGCTTATGAGAACGGTGCGCGTAATGTCATCGTTAATTGGAATGACGATATCGTTTCACGTACCAAATATGAACTGGCTCCAGATGAGGTGTTCCAAGAATATCCAAAGTGGCGAGCGGAAGAAACGATCGAACTTGCAGAAAACGGAGCTGCCTATCTATCCGTCATCTCCTCCAGCCCTGACTTATTAAAAGGTGTAAAGCCAGAAAGGATTGCCAACTTCCAAAAAGCATCCGGGACTGCACTGAAGAAGTGGCGTCAGTATATGCAATCCGATAAAGTAAGCTGGTCCATCGTTGCCGTCCCTTCAGAGGCTTGGGCTGATAAAGTATTCCCTGAAGAGGCAGAAGAAAAACGCGTTGATTTGCTATGGGAAGCCATTTTCAAAGCAGTTCGTGTTGATGTGAAGGACCCTGTGGAGGCCTGGAAAAAACACGATGATACCCTGCATGAAAAGGTTGATTATTTAAATGACAAGCATTACCAAAAATTGCATTACACGGCTCCTGGAACAGACCTGACAATCGAGTTACCCGACAAACACCTATGGGTCGGAGCAGGAAGCATCAACGTACAGGGTCATGAATTCATGGCTAACATGCCTACCGAAGAAGTGTTTACGGTTCCATTGAAAACAGGTGTTAATGGTACGGTTTCCAGTACGAAACCCCTTAGTTACGGCGGCAACATCATTAATAATTTTTCCGTGACCTTTAAGGAAGGAAGGATCATTGAAGTAAAAGCAGAGGAAGGGGAAGAAATCCTAAAACAATTGGTTGAAACGGATGAGGGTTCACACTATCTTGGTGAAGTGGCACTTGTTCCATTCAACTCACCGATTTCCCAATCGAATGTTTTATTCTTCAACACATTATTCGATGAAAATGCTTCAAACCATCTCGCTATCGGCAGCTCCTATGCTTTCTGTATTGAAGGCGGAAAAAACATGAGTCCAGAAGAGCTTGCAGAAAATGGATTGAATGAAAGCCTTACACATGTCGATTTCATGATTGGATCAGAGAAAATGAACATCGACGGCATCAAACAGGACGGCACTTCGGAACCTGTCTTCCGTAATGGGGATTGGGCGTTTTAATTAACTGACAGTCTTGAAATCTTCAGATATATAGCCGCGTGATTCCTGAATTACTTAGGAACATGTGGCTGTTTTTTTATGCACCTTTATAATCATCCTCAGGCTTTTAGCTTTTGTACAGCCAAAATAATTGGGCTAGTTCCGTAAACATAGCCTGATTTTTCAACCCCAATATATCATTGGAATATCTTGAACACATCTTTCATTCACAAATATGTTATACTATTAATAGAGAGGGTGGCTAAATTGAGAAGCAATAAGTATAATACTGGTGAAACAGTAACTATTCAGGATACTAATGAATCAGTAACCATTAATAAATGGGCATATGTAAAAAACATGAAGAGATATTCTTACACTGTTAAAGAACATCCAACTACTTTTTTCTTTGAAGAGGAATTAAAAAAAGCTTAATGACAAGTCACTAAAACCCTACTCATTTCAGAGTGGGATTTTTTTCGCTTTCATTTTTTAGCATAATAAAAAACAGACTCCCATCGAGGAAGTCTGTTCATATCGGTTACGATTTAATTTAGAAATTAAGCTTTTTGAACGTTAGCTGCTTGAGCTCCACGAGCACCTTGCTCAACGTCGAAAGTTACTTTTTGACCTTCGTCTAAAGATTTGAAGCCTTCGCTTTGGATAGCTGAGAAATGTACGAATACGTCGTCTCCGTTTTCACGTTCGATAAATCCAAAACCTTTTTCTGCATTAAACCATTTAACTGTACCTTGTTCCATTGTTGTTGCCTCCTAGTGCATAACACACATTGTATTACTATTTTTAATCATTTGGAAAATAATCAATATCCTCTTCCACAATCAAAAACAATTCTTTATTAGAGTAACATGAATTGATGAAGATAGCAAATTATCCGGTGATATTTTAAAGACGGCTTCAGTTCTTTTCTCCTTCCCATTTTCTTTATTTATCCAATTTAATGATTCAGATATTAATAAATGGGTATATCAGAGTAATAAGAAACAGTACCAAGGATGATCAACAAGGAGGTCAATCAATGAAATATTACAAGGTATCCAATAACGGTTTTGACAGTAAGGTAATTGTAGCCTATAGCGGGTATGAGGCACTCGGATTTTATTTAATGGAAAGCAATGATCAACTTGGTTTTGTTGATGATATAGATGTGGAAGAAGTGGATGCTGATGAACAAGTCGAGATTTCCTATACGGGTTTTCCCGTTTTTAAGACACTTAAGGAGCTATATCAAGAGAAAGACTTTTGGGAAGTTCCTAATGTTGTCGTGGAAGTTGAGTAAAGTAAGCAACCTCCCATCTTTAGCCTCTGGATGTTACCTCCCAATCAACTCTGTTAAATAGTATTTGGTAATTGCAAGATATTCACGGGTATATGATTTCAACAGTGACACTTTTGGTGTTTTTGCCGGCATCCCCTTTATGTCCAAGCCTTCTATTCTTGCTATTTCAACTGCCCGGTAGATATGAAAGTCATTGCTTACAATCAATCCTGAAGCTGCTGTATCAGGAATGAGTTCTTTTGAGAAAACAATATTCTCGTGAGTTGTTGTAGATTTGTCTTCCATCATGATGCGCGCATCTTCAATTCCCTGGTCGATTAGCCCCTGTTGCATTGCTCTTGCTTCCGATATATCTTCCCCCGGTCCTTTTCCGCCAGATACAATGGCCACTGTTTGTTTATTGGCCTTTAAATATTCTGCAGCTTTATCAATCCGGTATTGTAAGGATAATGATGGAACCGAACCTTTGACCCTTGCTCCAAGAATAATGAGGTAATCGGCATTTTCAGGAATTTGCTGGTGAATGCTTTCTTGAATTTTCATGTGTAAAAAACCAAAATACCCCAGTAATATTACAACACTCATTACGCCTAATTTCATCGCGCTTTTCAAGGTTTTTCCCCGCTTCATTTTCCTTTCATTTAACATTCTTCACTGACCCCTCTATAGCCAAAATCGAAGAGCGTGAAATCTCGAAAGACTTCCCGCACTTCCAAAAATATTCAAACTGACTGTTTATTCTGCGATAATATCATCATATATCAATTTTCCAATTTTACTGATTACTTGACGGCTCTCTTCCTCTGATTTCATATCTTCAGTAAGAACTGCAGCATAGACTGTTTGTGTTTCTGAACGAATGATTGCACAATCATGGGAAACTCCGCGAATTCCGCCAGTTTTGCTTGCTACCTTGACCCCTTTGCCCATCAGTGATGGAAGTTTATCCCTTAATTGTTGATTGTCAAATACACGCAATATTCTTTCTTGGCTTTCTTTCGTTAAAAAGTTTCCTGTATGTATCGCTTTCAGGCAGGTAATCGTATCTTCCGCCGATATGGTATTGTCGCGCCCTTCTTTTAATGCCTTAAAATCCTGCATTTTTCGTTCAAGGACAGTATTTTTCAAGCCAAGATCCTTGATGCATTGATTAATTTCCTCAAATCCCAGCAGGCTCATCATCATGTTCGTGGATGTATTGTCAGAAACAGTTATCATCAATGTCAATAAATCCTCAACAGTTAAAAATACCTTATTCGATAAGACATGCAGAACCCCAGATCCCCCCGTCACTTCATTAGGCGGGATGGTCACTGGTTGATTCAAATAGATTTTCTTTTGTTCACTTTGACGATAACCTTCGATGATCATCGGTATTTTGATAAGACTCGCTGATTGAAAGGATTCATTCTCGTGGTATCCAATCGTTTCCCCATGACCATTTTCAATTTTATATGCGATTTTCCCATTAAATGTTTCAATTAATGCCAAGATATCATGTTCTATAGTTTGTAAGGTCATCTATTTCCTGTTCCTCCCTTAGATATCATTTAAACCCCTATAAAAAACTCCCTTATCCCCTAACTTATTCTACCATGTTGAATGCAGTACAATCTTCTTCTAAATTCCAATTTAATAATTTTTTGCATAAAAAAGAGCCTTCATATCGAAAGCCCCGTTACTAACGAATATTCATCTGGATTTAACTGCCCTGCCCTTCACTAATGGGAATCGTTTCTTCTCGGTTGTATCCACCTGTGTGATTTCACCATCATGTATGGTTATTATCACTGATCCATATTGCAAATCTTCCAAGCTTGAAATAATATGCCTGATTTTCAATTCTTCTTTCTTTTCCATAATATCTCCCCTTCACTACTGGTAATAAAGTTTCGTTTCATGCCTACTGTTTAAAGCGCACGTACGCTTCCCGCTTTCCATGTTTTCTTGAGGAAGTTGGTTTACCTATCATATCCTCACATTACTTTCCGTATAAGAATAGCCAGTTAATAGGAACTCCACATTCCCCTCCCCTCACTAATAAAAGATAAAAGGCACCCGCCATCTAACAGAAGTAGATGTAAGGGTGCCTTTAGTTGACTAATCGGCAATATTTAGGAGTTGCATATGTTATTGAAAAATACGATTCAAAGGAAAACCTCATTATTCTTACCAACTAACTTGGTATTTACTAATATAATCCAATTCCCTCGTTTTGTCAATGAAAATTATAATTTTCTGATTAGTCTGCGTTTTACATTTTACTTATTTACCACTTTACCAAACTAAACTATTTGAGATATACTATTTTAGTATAAGTTGTCGGTATAAACACACACTGTATTTAAGAAAGGTTCGATATAAATGGTAAACAAAAAATGGGGTTTATTGATTTTGACCACATTCGTTATTGGGAATATGGTCGGTGGCGGAATTTTCATGCTCCCTGCTCAATTAGCACAGGTATCCAGTCCATTAGGGGCCACATTGGCATGGATCGTTACTGGACTGGGAGTTTTTCTAATAGCTTTGGTGTTTGGTAACCTGGCAGTACGGAAACCTGATTTGAAAGCTGGACCGCAAAGTTATGCTCAATCATTATTTAAATCCCCTGCTAAAGGAAGGGTTTCAGGTTATAGCATGGCATGGGGCTATTGGGCTGCGAATTGGGCTGCGACAGCTTCTGTCATCATTTCATTTGCTGGTTACCTATCAACGTTTTTCCCGGTGATGCATAGTGCGAAAGTGATTTATACAGTCGGGTCGTTTCAACTTGAACTAGGTAAAGGATTAACGTTTGCGGTATGTTCCGTTGCCCTTTGGGGGATTCAGGCAATCTTGGTAAGAAGTTTTAACAGCGCTGGGAAAATGAATCTTTTTGCTACGGTTACCAAAGTGCTTGGATTCTTATTTTTCATCATTATCACGATTTTCATTTTCGATACTTCCAACCTAGGGAACGGAGCTGAATTTTATGATAAGGCGGGATCTGCAATCTCTTTAGGTGCTCAAGTGAATGCTGCTGCAATTTCAACATTATGGGCTTTCATCGGTATTGAAGCCGCCGTCATGCTGTCAAACCGCGCCAAGTCACAAAATGATGTAAAGAAAGCGACGATCCTTGGTTTACTTATCGCTGTTGCCATTTATATCGGCATTACTTTATTGACGATGGGTGCCATATCGCAAGACGATTTGAAAATATCTCAAAAACCGCTTGTTGACGCATTGCAAGCTGTAGTTGGTTCAAGCGGTACGTATTTAATGGCTGCTCTTGCCGTCATTTCCTTATTGGGATCTACAATCGGATGGATTGTCGTTGCATCAGAGGTTCCTTACCAGGCAGCGAAATCGGACCTGTTTCCGGCCTATTTTGCGAAAGCGAACAAAAATGGCACACCCGTCCGTTCTATGACAATAACAAATATCATGACACAGATATTCTTATTCTCCACTATTTCGGGTACGATTTTGGAAGCTTATCAATTCTCGATGATCGTCGCTACACTCGCTTACTTGATCCCGTATCTTGCTTCGGTTCTGTATCAATTGAAATTAGTCATGACTGGGGAAACCTATGACATCATGAAAGGCTCAAGGGTACGTGATGGCATCATTACCATCCTGGCGTTAATTTACTCGATCTGGGTCATCAAGACAGGTACAGCTGATATGAATACATTCATACTTGGCATAGCCTTATATGTATTCGGAATCGTCCTATACCCATTATGGATGAGAAAAAAAGCATAACCTTAAACACCTTGGCACTTATGGATGCCAAGGTGTTTTTTATATATCTTTCATAATCAATCTAGTTTTCAGCTGAACTGTTTCCCCTGAGCATAATTCCCGCAATCCAGTCATTTTTGCAGACAAATCCAAATTAGGTGCATTCGTTACCCATGTATATGGTTCAGGACAGACAAACCCCTGCTGGTTGAACAATACCCAAAACTTAAAATGTCGATCGCCATGATAGATGACCTGTATGCCAGCCGCTTGGTCAGTAAGTATGCACTCGTTTTCCAGCGCTCTTTCCTCATCATAGCCAAATAGGTCATCAAATAGCCTGCCGTCCAATCTAATACCATTTTGGATTTCCAATGTATTGTCCGTTTCATGAATTGTACCAGTGGGCAATGACCTTTCATTCAACTCCCAATGCTTATTGACAGGAAGTGATATTCTGCAATTCTCCAATTTACTCCCTGTTCCAAATGGAAAATTGAATACGGTATGATAACCTGCTCCCCATGGTAAGGGTTCAATGCCCTTGTTGGTGATTTCCAATTGTATTTCCAATGTTTCTTCCTTTAAAGAGAAAGACATATTCACAGTGATATCTTGTGGGAAGCTGCCTTTTAGATCAAAATCGCTGCTTGTAAATTCAGTATTAATGACGACTGCTTTCCCGTTCACTTCCTTTTTGCAGACTTGCCACGGCTTGTCATGCAAAAAACCATGAATATGATTGGATTTTTTCATTTCATTGATTGGAAACTTATATACAGTCCCCTTATATGTAAATTGACCATCTTCAATCCGATTAGGAGGAAACAGGATTGGCATTCCATATAAAATGGGAGCTTTTTTATACTCTTCCACGCTATCCGGAGTGCGCAGCAACTCAATATCCTTGTGCTTGTACTTCAACGAAAGCAGATTGCTTCCTAAAGATGGCGCAAGTATCGCTTCCACTTTTTCATTGCCGAACTTTATGGCCTTTTCATTTAAAAAAATGATATCTTCAATATAACCTTTCACTAATTCTCCTCCTTTGACTTGAACATATATCAATCCTACTTCCATGGACCATTTTTTGCAACAAATGGAAAATATATATTTTTGAGTTTGAAATAAGTGTTGGTAATCTAGGATTTTGCTTAGTTCGCTTTACTATTTTTCTATTTCTTTTTTATCCTTTTCCTCCGCATAGATCGCCCTGTGCCTTATTAAATAAAAAAAGGATGCCGTTACGGCATCCTTTTTTCCTTATCTATTACTTTCACTTACTAAAGCCACTATGCCTTCTTCATCATCCAATACAAGTTCAATACCAGAGTATGGATCTTTATTCATATATTCATCCAGCCATAAGCGAAGCGCTTCTATCAAGTTGATGGTAATTAACACTTGTTTCCGGCCATCGACGAACGCTTCCGCCGAAAAGCCATAATCATCATCAAACATTAACTCCACTTCTACCTCATTGGGTTGTACCTGTTTTTTACGGGCAATGTAAACACAAACCGCATTGATGATATCTTGTTCGGAAATCTTTAGCCTCTCCATGGGTTTGTATCCTCTTTCTTCTTCTTATCTTTGAAATATGTGAATATTTTACGGATTACAACGATTAATACAACGACCGCTAACACGTTGATTAATAGACCAAGTATAGAACCAAGGGCTCCCATATTGGCGAATAGGCTACCAAAAAGTAAACCGGCCAGTCCACCTAGCATAATTCCTTTCATTAAGCCGCCTTTTGAGAATGTATTTCCAGTCTTGGCTTTATTAGCAGTAGTAGCATCGGACTTCTTAGTTTCTTTATTTTGGAAATTTGATTTGTTATTGTTGTTGCTGTTAAAACTTCTTTTTCCGGACTTGTAACCCCTTGCATCGACTGACTCCGAATGATCTTGGAATACATAAGTGCCGACTGGCGAGAATGCTAGTGTAATTGTAAGTAATGCAGCCATAAATTTTTTCATCATGTTTTTTTGCCTCCGTTTAATAGTATGGAATGTCGATTCTATAAATGTTTTCCCAGATTTACTGAAAGTCCACATCACCTATCCTTGTTTTATCTTATAGTATTTACGTTCAATTTCAAAATAAGTTTCATTTTTTTCGATTTTTTTCAAAAAAAAAAATAAGCAGGGGCATTTACTCCCCTGCTAACTTAAAGAACGATTAGTTTACACGAACGACACGGCCGTTGAATTTACTTGCCCAATATCCGCTTTCCATATTGGCGATCGCAACACCTGTTGAACTTTGGGAACCGATAAATTTGCCGCCGCCGACATAAATACCGACATGCCCATCAGTTTTGTAGGTATTGAAAAACACTAAATCTCCAGGTTGCATTTGACTCTTGGATACTTGACGTCCTGCACTTGTCAATGCACCCGTATTTGCTGGAAGGTTCACACCAGCTTGTTTATAAGCCCATGCAACGAATCCTGAACAATCGAAAAGACCGTTAGCGATATCGGATGCCGTTCTTCCGCCACCAAATTTATAAGTGGAGTTACCGATATATTTATAGCCGGCTGTAATGGCCGAGCCTGTATTTGCACTGCTAGGCTTGCTTGATGTTTCAGTTTTACTTACTGCTGGCTTACTAGCTGCTGCAGGTTTATCAACAGAACTGCTTTTAGATGAATTAGATGATGCTTCACCTTTAGACGAACCAGATGCTGACGATTCAGCTTTAGAAGCACTTGTTGATTCTTTGCTAGAAACACTTGTTGATTCTTTGCTAGAAGAACTTGATGATCCATCATTGGAAGAATTTGAAGAATTCACTTCTTCAGCAGCACGGTCAAGATCCGCTTTCTCTGCTGCTTTACGTTCTTCCTCTTTTTTGATATTTTCACGAATGGATGCAATTTGTGATTCTAAACCGGCATCTTTATTCTCTAAAGATTGTTTTAGGGCCTTTGTTTCCGATTCTTTCTTTTCAACGATTTCCTTCATTTTGACAGTTTCAGCTTTTTGATCTTTAATTTGAGATTGCATGCCCTTAAGTTCTACTTCCATATCCTTTAGGCTTTGCAATTTTTTCTCAACAGTCGCTTGTTTTTTTTCTAAGTCAGCTTTATCCGCTTCCTGTTCTCTTAGAATCTGTTGGTCAGCTTCCACGATGGTGGCTACCGCTCCAACACGATTAACGAATTCACCAAAGCTTTTAGAACCTAAAACAACTTCCAGGTACTCAACGTCCCCGCCGCTCTCTTGGAATGAAAGCGCGCGCTCTTTCAAGACTTCCTCGCGTTTTGCGATTCTTTCTTCCAACGCTTTAATTTCTTTCTTTAAAGAATCTATGTCTTTTTCGGTGTCTTTAATTTCTTGTTTAGTATCTTTGATTTTTTGGTCATTTTCTTTCATTGCCGATTCTATCTGGGCAATTTGTGCATTCATCTTCGTTTGTTCTTTTTTCAATTCCTGAATAACTTGTTCTGCCTCTGAAATATCTGATTGTATTCCTGTGCGTTGTGATTGAATATCCGAGATAGATTCAGCTTTTACAGACGGTATGGCAAAAGCGCTCCCTAATCCAAGCATAATTGTCGTGTTCAATACGATAAGTTTTTTCTTCAAACTCATTTCCCCTGCTTTCCTCCCCTTGCATTTCCATCGACCCACTTCTTTTTCTCTATGAAAAATTATTAGTCAAAATAAATTGCTGGGAACTCTTCTCTATTTTTTTTACTCTTTATGTAATCTTCTAACGTTGTGATTGTATTAAATACATTTCTTAAACTCTACTATGTTTTCATCTAAGTCGTAGTATATCATCAGATTTTGTCAAATGCGTAATAACAATATTACAATTATATTTCAATTTTAACATTAAACATAAAAATTCGACTTTTTCTCGTGATATAACATCCAATATCTTACATAACACTCTTCTTATTTTGATGCAAGACTTTTTATCTAGTGTATGGCACCATGTGACCATAGACTATTGACGGGTAAAAACTCTCCATTTCCGATTGCAAGGAAGCCCTTTTATAACAGTTTGCAGCTTATTTACCTTTACGGGAAGTTCCTGCTGTCAGCATCCTTAAAAAAACTAAAAAAAACCGCTCTTAGCGGTTTTTCCGTCAATATTCGACCCATTCTTAAATCCCAGCCATAAAGTCGACAAAAACTCTCAATTCTTTTGGACGGACATATACCCTTTCCCCTTTGCTTATTCCCAGATTCAAATATTGTTCTTTCGTCAGTTCGATTTCCAGCGGTTCGTTTGTATCCTGACGAATGACTTCTATCCGGACGATGGGGCCAATCGTATGGATATGGTCAATGATGGATGCGATCGAGTCCTTTTCCGATGGTTCTCTTTCTATGATAAAGTTATGATTCCTTACATAACCAGTGCCCATTCCATCTTCAATGTCCGGGGCATTCATTTCCACATTCCCAGTTACCAATTTTCCTTTATGGACGTTGCCCTTTAATAGATTGACACTGCCGAGGAAATCATAAACAAAAGGATTTTCAGGGTGATCATATACTTCTTCCGGAGTTCCAATCTGTTCAATTTTCCCTTCATTCATGATTACGACCCGATCGGCAACATCCATCGCCTCTTCTTGATCATGCGTCACGAACACACTCGTAACATTGAATTCGTCGTGAAGCCTTCTTAGCCAACGCCTAAGTTCTTTGCGAACCTTGGCATCCAATGCCCCGAATGGTTCATCAAGCAAAAGGATATTCGGTTCAACCGCAAGTGCCCTTGCCAATGCGACACGCTGCCGCTGGCCGCCAGATAATTGGGATGGATAACGATCTTTATATCCTTCCAACTTTACAAGCTGAAGCAATTCAGTGACTTTTTGTTCAATATCTTTTTTACTTGGCCTTATTTTTCTAGGGCGGACCTTTAATCCATAGGCAATGTTATCAAAAATCGTCATATTTCGAAAAAGGGCGTAATGCTGAAAGACGAATCCCACATTTCGATCTTTTACATGTTTATGCGTATAATTCTCTTCATTGAAGAGGATCCTTCCGTTCTCTGCTTGTTCAAGACCGGCGATGATACGCAGTAATGACGTTTTCCCCGATCCGGAAGGGCCAAGGAGGGCTACGAGTTCACCGCTCTTTATTTCCAAATTGATGTTTTGGAGTGCTTGATAGGACCCGTAATATTTTGTAACATTTTCAATGATGATACTCATTTCATTCCTCCTAACTCGCTTTGGTTGATTTAAAGTCGGTTTTCCATTCTATGAAACTTTTAATGATCAAGGTCATGATTGCAAAGATGGACATCAGGGATGCAACGGCAAATGCAGCCGAAAATTGATATTCATTGTATAGGATTTCAATATGAAGCGGCATCGTATTGGTCATGCCCCGTATATGGCCCGATACGACCGATACAGCCCCAAACTCTCCGATTGTCCTTGCATTGCAAAGGATGACTCCATATAGAAGTCCCCATTTTATATTGGGAAGCGTCACATACCAAAATGTCTTAAACCCTCCAGCACCCAGCGTGAGTGAAGCCTCTTCTTCAGACGTCCCCTGACTTTGCATGAGCGGGATCAATTCGCGTGCAATGAATGGAAAGGTGATGAAGATGGAAGCGATGACAATCCCCGGTACTGAAAATATCACTTTAATGTCAAAGGATTGCAACAGCGGACCAAATGTTCCATGTAAGCCAAACAGAAGAACAAAAATCAACCCAGCAATGACGGGTGAAACGGAAAAAGGCAAATCTATCAGTGTTATTAAGAAGTTTTTTCCCTTGAAATCATATTTTGTTATGGTCCACGCAGCCACAATTCCGAATATGGCATTAAGTGGCAAGGTGATGAGGACAACGATCAATGTTAACTTAATCGCAGCCAAGGAATCAGGGTGGGCAATGGCCGCAAAATAGGCTTCTGCACCTTTTTCAAAAGCCTTTACAAAGATTGCGATTAATGGGACAACTAAAAACAAAGTCAAAAATAGCAATACAATTGAAATAAGGACCCATTGTATCGATTTAGGCTCTTTTGTTGCGTTTCTCGTAATGCTGACTGGGTGCTTCGTTTCAGCAACCACTGAATTACCATGTTCCATCATATTTCCTCCTACTTCCCTGAATACCTTTTGCCGGTCCACCATTGCAAGATATTGATGGTGAACAAAATTATAAATGTAATCATGAGCATGACGGCCGCAATAGCTGTTGCCCCTTCATAATCATATTGTTCAAGCTTTGTCATGATGATCAGCGGGGAAATCTCCGTTTTAAACGGCATATTTCCGGCAATGAAGACTACGGACCCATACTCTCCAAGTGCTCTCGCAAACGAAAGTGCAAAACCCGTCAATATCGCTGGAATCAATTCCGGGAAGATGATTTTAATGAATGTCTGCATTCGATTCGCCCCTAAAGAAGCAGACGCTTCTTCCATCCCTTTTTCGATATTTTCAAGCACCGGTTGAACCATCCGCACCACGAATGGAAGGCCGATAAATATTAGGGCGATGATGATTCCGGCAGGAGTGAAAGCGATTTTAAAACCGAAAAATTGCCCAATCCATCCGTTCGGTGAGTACAGGGTGGTCAAAGTAATTCCTGCCACGGCAGTCGGGAGGGCAAAAGGCAAATCCACCAGTCCATCGATGATGCGTTTGCCGGGAAACTCATAACGAGTAAGCACCCAGGCAATTAACACACCAAAAACTGCGTTCACAAAGGCCGCAGTTAACGCTGTCAGGAAACTCAATTTATACGAAGCAACAACCCTCGGCTCAGTTATGGTCGCCCAAAAGTCCTGAAGCCCCATTGAAAATGTGTTTAGAAAAACCATGGATAACGGAATCAAAACGATGATGGAAAGATAGAGTAACGTAAAACCCATCGTCAATCCAAAACCGGGTATGGTCCTCTTTTTCGTCTGTTTACCTTCTGTCACTATATTCATAGCTTCGCCTCAGCTCTTTTTCCGATTTATGAAGGAGAAGGTGATAAAGCCATCTTCTCCTTCATGCTTATTACTGTTGATAAATCTCGTCAAATGTTCCGCCATCATTAAAATGTGTTTCTTGGGCCTTTTTCCAGCCGCCAAACGTATCTTCAACAGTCACCATATCGATTTTTGCAAATTGGTCTTCGTATTCAGCCAGAACCTTCTCATCCCTTGGACGATAGAAGTTTTTCGCGGCAATTTCCTGACCGACATCCGTATATAGGTATTCCAGGTAAGCTTCAGCCACTTCCTTTGTTCCTTTTTTCTCGACCACTTCATCGACAACAGCTACCGGTGGCTCTGCTAATATACTGATGGAAGGATTGACGATTTCATATTTGTCATCACCGAATTCTTCCAGTGTTAAATAGGCTTCATTCTCCCAAGCGATAAGTACGTCACCAATACCCCTTTCTACAAAAGTCGTGGTTGCACCGCGGGCCCCTGAATCCAGGACTTCAACGTTCTGATAAAGTTTTTTCATGAAATCCTTCACTTTTGTTTCGTCCTTATCGAAATTCTTCTCCGCATAAGCCCAGGCAGCCAGGTAATTCCACCTTGCCCCTCCGCTTGTCTTTGGATTTGGTGTAATGACGGATACATCCTTTTTAATAAGATCATCCCAATCTTTAATGCCTTTAGGGTTATCTTTTTTCACCAAAAACACAATCGTTGATGTGTATGGTGTCGAGTTTTCCGGTAAACGTTTTTGCCAATCCTTCGCTAATAGGTTACTCGCTTCATAAATGGCATCAATATCATAAGCCAATGCCAATGTAACGACATCCGCCTCCAATCCATCAATAACGGCCCTGCCCTGTTTACCAGATCCGCCATGTGATTGTTGAATCGTTACATCCTGACCGGATTCTTCTTTCCAGTGCTTCACGAACGCTTCATTGAATTCCTGGTACAGTTCCCGTGTCGGATCATATGACACATTCAGTAGCTCGACTGACTTTGATGACCCGTCCCCTTCCGTTTTTTCCGAGTTGCATCCTGCAAGTACACCGAAGGCTAAAATCAAACTTGTCAATAATACCATCAATTTTTTCATGGAATCCCCCCTGTTTTTTGCAACAAAAAAAGCACACTACTTCCCTTTTTATTTTTGGAGATAGTATGCCTTCAGTTCTCTGATCAGCAAATATTCTGAATTTATTTATATTAACATAAAACAAAGTATACCAAGTTGTCAACTGAGTTTTATAAATAAACATGTACTTTTATTTCAATGCAAACTTCCCAAACGAAAAGGGCTCGATCCAACAGGGAGATCGAGCCCTTTAATACCTGGCCAACACTATGAATTTGATGCTTTTTGATACAGCTTATTGTCCACGATATACTGATAACATTGATCAGGCAGTAAATATCTTGGCTCCCCGCCCATCGCGAATTCATCCCTTATATATGTAGAACTGATTTCCATGGAAAGACCTTTATCTATAAGGTGAAATGTATTGCCATCATCATAATTTCTTAGCAATGGACTTTTGGATATAATTTTCAACATATCGATCCCATTCCGTGCCATGACGATGAATTTATGATTGGCAATCAATTTTTCCCTGAATTTCCATCGTAAGTGTACCGGTAACTCTTGATTATCAATATCTTCAAGTAAATCTGCACCCATTATGAAATAAACTTCGTCATTTGGAAATCGTGCTTTAAAATATTCCATCGTGTACCAAGTATATTGTTTACTCGTTCCGGCGCGTTCATTGATTTCATAATCACTAACTTCGAACAGCGGGTTGTCCCCTATTGCCAAATTCAGCATTTCCCAACGGTGTTCATTGCTCGTTTTCATCTGTTTATCGATACGGCCATTTGCGCAAGGTAAAAAAATCACCTTGTCTAGCTTTGCACGATGCGCAATGGTCGATGCTGTCCATAAATGCACATTCGTGACCGGATCGAAGGAAGATCCATAAACTCCAATTTTGCCCATCCTTATCTCTCCCCATCTGCCTTTCCTTTTCACAGCGACCCTGACCGGACTCCCTTCCCCTCATACAATCGGCAATGCGGCCAAGTCGTACAGTCCAGGCTCCAGTCCGTCAAGGACCAGCCCTTCCATTGACCTCTTGTCAGCAAGTGCCGGAACCCCCTGTATGCCTTCAAAATCTTTCATGCCAATGCTTCAGCTGCAGCTACCACAATAGCAGTGCCAAAATACAGCATTTCTTTCCATTTCCATGAAAGGGGGCATCCATTTGAGTTCCTAATGGGTACTCATCCGGATTTACCCTACATTGACAGTTAATCCTTCAGCCATTGATGAATTCAGCCGATATGAATATTGCGTATCTCCTGGCCAATATAGCGTATTTTCATTCAGGCGCTTTAAAATAACTAACCATTGATTCATGTATTTCTCCCGCAAATCAAAGCTTACAGTTTGGTCCTTAATGTCCAAAGCTCAGGAAAAAATGGCTGTTCGACCACTTTCTTCAGATAACTTATACCGGACGATCCGCCAGTTCCCTTTTTATTACCGATGATCCGTTCGACGGTGCTCATATGATTGAATCTCCAGAACTGTTGTTGACTTCCAATATCAACAAGCTTTTCGGCCAATTCATACAAATCCCAGTATTTATGCACATCACGGTAAACTGTCAGCCACGCGGTTTCAACACTTGCATTTTCCTGATAAATTACAGACCAATCCCTGTTGCGGGCCGAATGATCAATAGGAAGCCCTCTTGCAGCCAAAGCCCCTATAGCCGCATCATAAATACTAGGTTTATTCAAGGCTGCCAACATCGACTCATAAAGCTCGGGCTTGTGACGGAAAACGGCCAATATTTGCGAATTCTTTTGACCCATTGCAAATTCTATCAACCTGTTCTGATATGATTGGAACCCTGAAGAGTTTCCTAGTTTCTCCCGGAATTCCATATAATCGGATGGCGTCAAGGTCGAAAGCACATTCCAGGATTGAACAAGTTGCTGTTGGATCCTGGCCACTCGGGATAGCATCTTAAAGGAAGGCTCCAAACTTCCTGCCTCAATAAGGGCTGTTGCCGCAGTCAATTCATGGAGGATCAATTTCATCCATAATTCACTTGTTTGGTGAATGATGATGAACAACATTTCATCGTGATGACCGGAAAGCCGATGCTGGCTTGATAATATTTGATTTAAATGCAGGTAGTCCCCATAGGACATATCTTTTTCAAAATCAGTTACCATACTTTCTTCCGAACGGTGTTCATCTCTTGGACCCTTATCCATACTATCCCTCTTTCCCTTTACATTCTTTTGATTTTCGACATCAATACATAAACAATGCAAAGAAAGATCAGCCATGGTACACCGAACTGGAGTACAATTTTAAACGGGCCGGTGAACCAGGTGGATACCGTCAAAGCAAACAAAAGAAATGCACCAAGAATCGTTAGATATGGAAATCCATACATTTTAACCGGTAATTTGCGTCCCCCCGATTTCTCCCACCTCTTCCTGAAAAATAAGTGGGAAATGAACACCATGAACCAGGTAAAAATGGCTCCGAACATCGATATGCCCATCATGAATGCATATGAAGTATCAGGAAGCAGGACCTTCACTCCTGCAGCAAGAAATATGCCCAAAGTGGATATGAGAAGGGCCCTTACCGGGACTCCTTTATTACTCACTTTTTGAAATAGGGCTGGAGCCTGCTTCTGCTCTGATAATGAAAATATCATTCTGGTTGAAGCATATAATTGACTGTTCATTGCAGATATTGCAGCGGTTAAAATAATGAAATTCATGATCCCCGATGCCCCGGGAATATTCAGGATTTCCATTACCCTAACAAATGGGCTTTTATCAATACCGGCCGATTGCCAGGGAACAATTATTAACATGATCCCGATTGTCAGTACATAAAAAGTGGCAAGCCTGAAGACAGTTGCCTTCAAAGCTTTAGGGACGGCAATATCCGGATCCTTCGCTTCCCCCGCCGTCACCGCAATCAACTCAGTTCCTAAAAAACTGAAGAGAGAAATGAATATGGCGACCCAGAGGCCCCAAAAACCGAAAGGCATAAAACCGCCATCATTGGCATAGTTCTCTACACCGATCCCGCTTGACGGTTCGGCGCCAAACACCACGTAGGCGCCCAGTAGTATGAATATGACAATGGCGCTGATTTTGATCATGGAAAATACATACTCAAAATTCCCGAATGTATTGACACTCGTCGCATTTACATAGATTAGCAGTGCAGCAAAAAGGAAAATCCAAACGCTCCCAGGTACATCCGGGAACCAATATTTCATATAAACAGCGATGGCACTCACCTCGACACCGATGGCAAGGACATTCGCTATCCAATATGAATATCTCACAACAAAACCCGCAAATGGACTTAAATATTTTTCAGCAATGGTCCCAAAGGATCCCGATGTTGGGTGGGCTACAGTCATTTCCGCCAAACAGCCCATCAGCAGAAGGACAATGAATGCACCAATTGCATAGCTGATAAGTACACTTGGACCTGCCGTAGAAATCGCAAGGCCGCTCCCCAAAAATAATCCGGTGCCAATTGCACACCCCATGGCAATCATTGTGATTTGACTCGATGATAATTCACGATGCAGTTTATTTTTCTCCATATGTTGCTCCCATTCCAGGCAATGATTCCCCTTTTGTTTTCATAGTTTTCATATAATCTGCCGGGCTAGGCCCCAGCCGTCTATTCCATACCTTTTCCAATCTTCCAATGACAACTCATCCATGGATCCAAATAGAACCCTTCTCTGTAAGAAACTAATGGATCTTCCTGATCCAAAATTCCCGCATAATCTTTCGTTGACATGAAATTGTTGATATCCATGTTCTCCCCGCTTTCTTCCCATCCACTATTTTTCACTTGTAAATCCCCACCCCTTCCCATGCCAACCTTATCATCCTGTCAGGGTCTTTTTCAATATAATCCTTTTTATCAAAAATCATGGTGTAGTGGTTGGTTTCATCATATTTTGGCCAAATTTCACCTTCCGGGGGATTGGGGTTTCCATGTTTCGCAAAGTTAACCCAATGGCCCTGCATTCTGTGGGAAACCTTTAGGGCAGCTGACCTTGAACCGAATGAAGTGATCCGTTTCCCAAATGCCGAGTCGAAAGTCTGGAAGGCAAAAGGGATTTCCATACCATGCGTCGCCCCTAATTTACTTATGCACATTGCCGCCGTTTTATAATCAAAACGGTACATCCAAGTTTTTTTTTCAAAGCGGCTGTATGCCTCCGCATACCAAACCGAGGGAATATGGAAGGTCGCATCACGGCCAATGCCAAGCACAGCTTTCTTTTCTGGGTAGTTTATATAAGCATTCGTAATTCGCTCTTTCGCCTCTGGATCTGTATTTTCGAACATTTTATGGATCATTGCCGCATTAGTCGGGATCAAAGGGAGATCCATCTGTTCGAATAATGTCGCTTCGTCCCTATTTGTTCCTATAAGTAAGGGTATTCCCTTTGCTTTTCCGGATCGAATCGAATCTAGTGGATAATCGGGCAGGAAGTCACCATCTACGACAGGTCCAAAGGATAGTGAGCCCGGCATGGCTTGTGAGTTTTCCCGTAAGAGTTGGTAGGAGGCCGCGACAATCTCTTGAACTGGAAGTGTTTTTAACCGATGGATTTCATTCTTTCCAATGCCCAATATCTCAAGGAACCGTTCACTGAATTGGCGCGCAAATCCTTTTCCGTAAACAGATGTTGGAGCGGGACTTTCTGCAATGGCCTGTTTAAAAAGACCTCGCGCTGATGGAACAGTAAGTAAAGTGGTAACCGCATTGCCTCCAGCTGATTCACCAAATATCGTAACATTATCAGGGTCGCCGCCAAACGCTTCTATATTATCTTTAACCCATTTAAGAGACGCAACTTGATCACGTAAACCTAAATTGGTTTCAAATATTTCCCCATCACCTGCCAACTCGGTAAAGTCCAGATACCCCAGTGCCCCCAGCCTATAGTTAATGCTTACTACGACTACATCTCCATTTTTAGCCAGTAAATGTCCATTGTACATATCAAGGGATCCAGCTCCCGTTATATATGCTCCTCCAGGAATCCAGACCATGACCGGGCGCTTTTTATCATCAGCTCTTGGTGACCAAATATTCAGGAACAAACAATCTTCATCCATTTTTTCATTTCCGGCCATTCCTGTTCTTACCGCCCGATCCATCGGCTGCGGGGGAATGGCACCAAAATCCACTGCATCGATGACACCGCTCCACTTATCAACTGGCTCCGGTGAGCGGAAACGCAGAGCCCCGACCGGCGCTTTAGCATACCTGACTCCACGCCAAACGCATATATCGTTTTCCATAGTACCTTGAAGATGTCCTTTTACCGTCGTAACTATTGATCCAATCATTCCCTTTCACCTCATCATATAATAGTAGATATTTAAGTTCTTCTTTTTCCATTCCCTTATATCCTTCATCCTTATCGAAAAAAGATTTATAGAGTCAGTTAAGCAAAGATAAAGTACCGCTATCGTATAAAGCTCAGGTTATGAGTTTGGATATAGATTTTCAAATCACCAGTTCAACAAAAAAAGACCCAATCAGGTCTTTTTTGTTGAACTCGGCAATTAGCTTAAGTGAGCATGGCAATGATGCTCAATAAAGAGCTGCCCCGAACGGAAAGCTGTTGTGCAGCATATGTTAATTGCTGTTCATCGAGCTGTTCCAGTAACGGCTTTAATTCAAGCAATTCATTCTCCAGTCCTTTAAGATCTGTAGATATCTTGTCCACCATCAAGAGGACTTGCTCGGATTCAACTGTGGTTTCAGACAAGACTTGTAACCGTTCCTTGATTTCAGTCAACGGCATATTCTGTTCCTTATACCGATTAATCATTTGAAGACGATTTAAAGCATCTTCTGTGTAATATCGATATCTTGACCCAGTTTTTTCATAGTTCAGCATTCCTAATTGTGTGTAATAGTCAATGGTTCTTCGCGAAACATTCGCAAGTTCAGCAAGCTGGCCAATCCGATATACATTCACCCAGATAGTCACCTTCTTTTAAAATCTACTGTTAACGATACTATAACATAACTATCCTAAAAGGTGACTTCGAGGATGAATCTATTAGACTACTTTATCCGGATTGCCCTTCAACTGCTTCTTGGCAAAATACAGGGCATCTTCCTTCGATTTAAAAAAGTGCTGTTTTTCTATCTTATGATACAAACCTGTACTGAGTAACAATTCCTTTGGTTGCTGCTGGATTCCGGAAATGATTAATTTCCCCTTATATTTACCGATGCGATTAACAATCGCCAATAGTGCAGCCTCTGCTGAAGTGTCCATATATGTTACCCGGCGCATGCTTAATACCAACACTTTCGTCTTATTATCCAAGTTCTCCAATATCGATGACTCCAGGACGTCTATCGAACCAAAGAAGAGAGGGCCTTCCAAGTTATACACATTGATTTTTGACTCCGAATTATCAATTGGAACAATCTCAGTAATCTCATGACTTCTTTCCCTAACCTTTAACGTGTGGCTCATTTTTGCAATGAAGGTGATGAATGCAATCAATAAGCCGATTCCCACTCCCATGATTAAATCAGTGAAGACAGTGACGAGGAAGGTCACCAGCAAAACCGCAGAATCCGTCGTCTTCGTTTTCAATACATGTGCGAATTCCTTTCTTTCACTCATATTCCAGGCAACAAACATCAATATGGGAGCCATGCTAGCCAAAGGTATATGTGCTGCATATGGAGAAAGCACCAGCAAAACCAGTAAAACGACAATACCGTGAATGACTCCGGACATCGGGGAGACTGCCCCGCTTTTTATATTGGTAGCTGTCCTGGCAATAGCACCTGTTGCAGGTATCCCGCCGAAGAATGGGGTTGCGATGTTCGCAATTCCTTGCCCAACCAATTCCTTATTGCTATCATGCTTGGTTCCCCCCATGTTATCGGCCACGGTAGCGGATAACAATGACTCGACACCGCCTAACAAGGCAATTGTAAACGCAACGGGAAGGAGTGTGATAATGACTTCCACTGAAAGCTCCGGCACTTGGAATTCCGGAAAACCTTTCGGAATCGCTCCATACGTGGAACCAATCGTGGCCACCTTATCGGGAAATAAAAAGTAGGCTGCCATTGTTGATAGCAGCAGGCCCAGAAGCGGTCCCGGCACTCGGGGCAGGAGTCTAGGTGCCAGCAGTATGACGACAAAACATATAATCGCAACAAACACACTATATATATTGATCGTGTCTGCTTTAATCACCAGTTCCTTCATGTTATCCATGAACGCTTCATGTTTTTCCACTTTCATGCCAAAGAAGTTGGCAATTTGCCCTGAAAAGATTATTATCGCAATTCCTGTTGTAAATCCAATAATGACTGGACGGGGAATGAACTTCATCAAATTGCCCAACTTAAGAAGACCCATCAAGACCAATATCATCCCCGCTAAAAACCCGGCAATAAGCAGACTTTCATACCCATATTGCATGACGATTCCAAATAATAAAGGAACAAACGCCCCGGTTGGTCCTCCAATTTGATACTTGGAGCCACCCAAAATCGATATGAGGATTCCAGCGATGATTGTCGTATATAACCCATATATTGGTTCGACGCCTGAAGCAATTGCAAAAGCCAATCCTAAAGGAATGGCTACAACACCTACAACCAATCCTGCCGTTACGTCCTTTTGAAAACCCTTCATATTATACCCTTGAAATCTAGAATCTTTTATCATCCTTTTCAAACTCACATCCTTAGTCGTTTTTTTAATATGAATCTACCATCATCAGGAAAAATGACATTCTTTCATTCTTGAGGAAATTACTTGATCGAAATGAATCTAACTATTGTAGGTTGTTTCAACGGGACAAACCATTCGGGGGACTTTTCAAAACTAAGAAATAATCGTCATATGTAATCTCCTTTGTTAAGTTATTTGACATGGCCTCGACCACGCTTCAACATTATACAGTAAAACGTTAAACTGTACATTATTAGTAATATTAACATTTGTTTACAATTTTTCTGTCTTTTTTACATTTACATTACAATCCGGGACCATACTTCCAGTCTGGTTAATTTGAAGCTGGAGATTCAGACTACGAATCAGGAAGTTTGAACTTTGGACTAATTTCCCATGCCGGAAACCTTGATTACAATAGAAAAAGCATGTTTTGAGAAAGATTGCTCAAAACATGCCCTATAAACCTAATTTTGTATTTCGGCTCAGGCTCTATATATACACAAAAACCTTTTGATTAAAATCAAGAGGTTTTCTTTTTAGTTTACAGCTCTTCTCCCCTCGTCTCGATAATATGCTTATACCAATGAAACGACAGCTTCTTTTTCCGGTTTAACTGATCATGATGATCCACGTAAATAAATCCGTATTGCTTCTTATACCCGTTTAACCAACTTAATAGATCAATGACAGACCATGCGTAATACCCTTTTAAATGGATACCTTCTTTGATTGCACGTTTAATCACTTTTAAGTGTTCCTCAATATATTTAATACGGGGAACATCCACTATTTCACCATCGATAATCGGATCCTCATCACCAAGTCCGTTCTCTGTAACATACATTTTAATTTCACCATAACGTTCTTTTAACATATGCAGCCCATCTAAAAATCCTTGAGGTGAGATTTCCCAGCCCCATTTTGTATATGTTTTATCATCCATTTTTATGGTCCGATAAAAGCCATCAAAAGACGGATTCCCTGGAGCTAGAGTAGATGTTTCTCTTGAATGTTCGATGTTTGAAACGGCTTCCCGATTTTTTTCCACTCGAATGGGCTGGTAATAATTGAGTCCAATAAAATCATTTTTCCCCGCATTTCTTTTTAGCGTATCCAGTTCTTCTTCGGTCCAACTTGGAGTCCAGCCTTTTTCCTTTAATTGCTCAACCACATAAGCTGGATATTCACCTTTTAAAATAGGGTCATAATACCAAAAAGTTTCATATTCATTGGCATGCCGAGCAGCCAATACATTCTCATGTTTGTCATTTATACTGTAAGCAGGCAGGAAAACATGGGTAATCCCAATTTCACCGTAATGATTCAGT
The DNA here is from genome assembly GCF_025175645.1 of Peribacillus aracenensis. Taxonomy (NCBI): domain Bacteria; kingdom Bacillati; phylum Bacillota; class Bacilli; order Caryophanales; family Bacillaceae; genus Peribacillus; species Peribacillus aracenensis. The sequence continues at coordinate 133,300 of NZ_JANZMJ010000001.1, read as the reverse complement.
GACTTGTATACCTCTACCGCTTTTGCATGTGCATAAAAAACATAATGTGTCGCTTGAAAGTATTTATTTTCATCGTTTTGGATTCCAGGCGGGTGTGCTCCTTTTAAATAGCCCAGACCGCAAAACATAACCGTTTCATTAAACGTGATCCAATGTTTAATGCGGTCTCCGAAAGCGCGAAAGCAAATTTCCGCATACTTGACGAATGCTTCAGCTGTTCGCTTATTCGTCCATCCCCCATCTTGTTCAAGCGTCAAAGGCAAATCCCAATGATACAGCGTAACAAATGGAACAATCCCATATTTTAAGCATTCATCAATGACATTATTATAAAATTCCACGCCTTTTTCGTTTACTTCCCCGTCACCTGCCGGCAAAATACGTGCCCATGAAATGGAAAACCGGTACGATTCAAGTCCCATCTCTGCCATTAATTTAATATCTTCTTTGTAACGATGATAATGGTCTATCGCTACATCCCCGTTTGTACCTTCAAATGTTTTCCCTGGAATCTTTGAAAAGACATCCCAATTCGTTATACCTTTTCCATCTTCATCCCATGCTCCTTCTATTTGAAAAGAAGCAGAAGCTGCTCCGAATAAAAAATCGTGTGGAAATTTCATTACAACCCCTCCTTTTTCATACCAACCTAAGAAATTGATGATAATACATCTTGTTTATTGGTACAAATATTAATATGATTATATTACTTTCATTCATATTTGCCTACATAAACTTTGCATTAAAGATAGTATTCACTATGAAGAATGAATAAATCCAGAGTCAATCTCACTTTTAGCAAAGGATCAATGACTTACATCTGTTGTTAGTTTCATATGTACACATACAAAACCCGTCCTCCTTTGGAGGACGGGTAACATATTATTCAAGACATTAAGAATCACTCCACAACCGGGAGCCAACCTTTTATCCCAATCAACTTTTCCCAAAGCGGATCTGGAATGACCAGTTCATCCTGATCTTTTTTGGAGAGGGTAGTCCGTATTTCCGCTTCTTTTCCAGACCTGATTTTTTCAATCCAATGCGGTTCCATGAGAAGCTCACGCCCAAGGGCGATAAAAGGGACACCCGTTTCCATAGCTTCTGCTACTTCATCAGGTGTATGCAGTGATCCAACACCGACCACAGGGATACGATTACCTACTTTATCGTAAATTTTAACGATGCGTGACTTTGTCCTATCACTCTCACGGAATGAGCCATTCCAGAAGTGACCTACCGATATATGTAGATAATCCAGGTTTTGATTCGCTAGTCTGTCAACGAGTTGGATCGTATCATCTAAAGTGATTCCAGGATTGCTGCCTTCTTCAGGAGAAAGGCGGTAGCCGATGATAAACGGCTTTCTCGCATGCTCAGCAACCGTTTTCTCGACTTCATTCACAATGGTAAGCGGGAAAATCAATCGTTGTCCAAGCGTCCCGCCCCAGTTATCCGTACGACGGTTCGAGTGTGGCGAGAAGAATTGTTGAAGCAAGTACGTATTGGCACCATGGATTTCCACACCATCAAATCCTGCTTCGATGGCCCTTCTTGTTGCTTCGCTAAATGCCTTAATAACCTCTTGTATTTCGTCTTCACTCATTTCCCGCGGTACAGGTGCTTCATCGTTTGAAGCAATGGCACTTGCAGAAACAGGTTGGTTATCAGGCAATAAATCCGGCGGACTTTGCCGGCCTCCATGATATATTTGCAGAATCGCTTTTGACCCGTTGGACTGGATCGTTTCGGCTAGTTTTCTCAAGGATGGGATAAAGGAATCGTCATCTGCACTAAGCTGGCCTGGGAATCCCTTTCCTCCAGCAGATACATAGGCACATGCCGTGACCACCGCTCCTACACCAGCCGAGCGCTCAGCGTAATAGGCCAGTTCATCATCGGTTACAAACCCTTGATCATCCGAAGAATAAGTGGTCATAGGAGCCATCATGATACGATTTTTCACTTCTACCCCTGATGGAAATTTATATGGTTGAAAGATCTTTTCGTATTTTTGATTCATGTCAATCCTCCCCCTTTACTCTTAGTAGTGATGATGTCCGTGCGGTTCTTTAGAAGGGTTCGTGATTTCAAAGCCTTCTTCAGGTACATAAAAATATTTTATCCAGACACCATCCAGAAATTCTTCACGTGAATCCAGTAAAATATCGATATCTTTATCTGTTTTGACGATTTCATCATGTTCTGCCGGTGTATCTAATTTCATGTCATAATGGGCATGATCGCCATGCATATGGGTGATATATACACGAATCATTTTCCCTTTCGCTTCTTCAGTGCTCAGCATTTTTTGTAAGACCTTAGCTGCATTACGATTAATTTTGCACTTCATGTCCATTCCCCCAACAATAAAATTATCCCTGTACTGAATTCTACCCAATTACGGGTTATCAGTAACATCCATTTTTCCCCTTCCTTATTGCCATGTCCACTCATATGCTTATAAGCGGTCTGAAGGAAAGACGATTCCGATTTGCTTTCTTGCTTCATCCATGATTTCCATAGTCAATAGTGAATTCGCATACGAATTTATATCGGACTCCATTTTCCCCTGCTGTATCAATTCAACAAACTCTTTCGCTTCATAATACATGGTAGGCATATCCTGTTTAACCGAAATATTTTCATTTGTTCCATCCCGATACTTAATATCCACCGCTTGCGGTCCTGAAATTTTCTGAATGGTGATGCTTCCATGTTCACCTTGAATTTCCGAAGGCAAATTGGATTCAGTAATCTTGGAGAACATGACGACTGCCTCCATCTCATCATAGGAAAGCAGAATCGTACCCTGCCCATCGACTCCTGATTCAAGCATCGTTCCTGATGCCTGTACCTTATTTGGTTTACCGAACAGAACAACAAGCGGATAAAGTACGTAAATACCAAGATCCATTAAAGAGCCACTGGAGAATTCAGGGTTGAATGCATTCAGCACAGTGCCTTGTTTATACGAATCATATCGAGAGGAATATTGGCAAAAGCTTCCCGAGAAACGCCGTACCTTCCCGATTTTATCCAGATTCCCCTTTATGCTTCCGAAATTCGGCATGATGGTCGATTTCATCGCTTCCATCAATAGCACATCATTTTGTTTTGCAGCCTCAATCATTTTCCTTACTTCTGCAGCATTTGAAGCCATTGGTTTTTCACATAATACATGTTTTTTATTTTGTAAAAACAACACGGCTTGCCTGCAATGATGAGAATTAGGGCTTGCTATGTATACAGCGTCGATTTCATTGCTGGCGGCCATTGCTTCTAAATTCGTAAAAGTCGTATGTACTTCGTATTTATTGGCAAATTCCTTGGCTTTCTCTTCTGTACGTGAGTACACGGCGGTTAACGATAAATCCTCTACATGCTTTGCAGCCTCCAAAAATCGTTCCGTGATCCAATTTGTACCTATTACCCCAAATCTTATCAACTTCCTATCCCCTTTCAAGCTAACTTGAATATGTCCTCAATATACAGACATTTCAATGAAAAACAAAGTATAATGAACGCTCGCAACTGTTTAAATTGGATTTTTTAGGCAATGTTCGTTTATAATTTTTCTATAATGCCACTGCCATGATGTTTCTACATACTCCCTAACGGGAAAGCAAAATGAAAAGGAGCGTGTGAAGTTTATGACAGAATTAATGAAAAACAAAGTTGCCATCATTACCGGTGGAGGGTCGGGAATTGGCCGGGGTGCCGCACTGAAACTAGCTGAAAACGGCGCGAACATCATCTTTTTTGACCGTACAGTCGAAAATGCCGAAAAAGTGAAGGACGAAGTGGAAAACCTTGGTCGAAAGGCATTAGTCATTAAAACGGATGTTTCCAAGGCTGAGCAAGTTGAACATGCCTACAAGAAGGCCCATGAACAGTTTGGGAAAATTGATTTTGTATTTGCAAACGCAGGCATTAACGGAGTGATTGCCCCTATAGAAGATATAAAGCCAGAAGATTGGGATCAGACACATACCATCAACCTCAAAGGCACCTTTCTCACCATCAAATACGCCATTCCCTACATGAAGGAAACGGGTGGCAGCATCGTAATCAACAGCTCCATCAATGGAAACCGATATTTCAAGAATTTTGGTTTTTCCGCTTATAGTTCATCCAAAGCTGGTCAAGTCGCTTTTGGGAAAATGGCTGCACTCGAATTGGCAAGATATAAAATCAGGGTAAATACCATTTGTCCCGGCTCCATCGATACGAACATTCACGATAACACATTCCCGGAAGATGAAAGCTTAAAAAAAATCAGTATTCCCATTGAATATCCGCAAGGCTCTCAGCCCCTGGCGAAAAAAGCGGGGAGTACCGAACAAGCTGGTGATCTCGTATTGTTTCTAGCATCGGACATGTCTTCCCATATTACGGGCACGGAAGTTTATATCGATGGAGCAGAATCGCTATTATGATTCATACTTACGCCCCTAAAGGAAAAAGCTGAAATCCACATCAAGGATTTCAGCTTTTCCTAATTAAACTCGCCTTAACCCACGACGGGCAAGGATTAAATAAGCGAACATGGCGATGACATGACAGCTTACCATCACAATTCCCATAGGCAAGGGTGACTCACCTGAGCCTAGTCCCACCAAGGGAGCCATTAGTGATCCTAATATAAAAGGAAGCAGGCCAATTAAAGCCGAAGCACTGCCTGCTGTTTTTTTCTGATTTTGCATCGCTAAAGAAAAACTAGTAGTACCGACAATACCGACGCTGGAGACGGAGAGGAATAAAGCGACCAAGATTCCTGCCAACCCAATTTCGAGAAGGACTGAGGCAAGTAGTAATATTCCCCCAAACAATGCTAGACATAATCCCATTTGAAGTAGTTTTTCCTCTTTAACCTTCCCGGCAAGCTTCCCGGCAACTTGTGAAGCGATGATGATCCCAATTCCGTTTATTGCAAAAATCAAACTGAAGGTCTGTGGGGAAACGCCATAAATGTTCTGGAGAACAAATGGCGATCCGGAAATATAAGCGAACATGGCGGCACTTATGAATCCTTGTGAAAAAGCATAACCCATAAACACACGATCTCTCAATAAGTTCCCAAATGTCCTGATAGTATCTTTTACCCCACCTGCACTTCTGAGATTAAACGTTAAAGTTTCCTTTATCCCAAAAAATGCAGCTGCAACCATAATGATACTTAATACTGAAATGACAACGAAGACTCCCCGCCAAGACGTGAACTGCAAAAGCTGACCGCCAAAAACCGGAGCCAATATCGGAGCCGCCCCATTCACCAGCATTAACATGGAGAAGAACTTGGTCAAATCCGATCCTGAAAAAAGGTCACGAACTATCGCCCTTGAAATGACAATGCCCCCCGCTCCCGCAATACCTTGGATAAAACGTAATAATAAAAGCAATTCAATGGTTGGAGCAAAGGCGCATAACAGAGAGGATATGCAATAAATGGATAAAGATATGATTAACGGTATCCGTCTTCCTTTTGCATCACTTAGCGGCCCTAAATAAATTTGGCCTAAAGCCAATCCTAACAAACAGGCCGTCAAGCTCAGCTGCGCTAAAGACGTACTGCTTTTCAGATCCTCCGCCAGTGTGGGAAGACCCGGTAAATACATATCAAGTGACAGTGGCCCAATCGCTGCAAAAGACCCCAGCATAAGAGCCATCAACAGCCTTTTGGATTTAGTCATTTCGTTGCCTGATGATATCGTTTCCTTCATTTCAATCATTATTACCCCTATCCCTTTCAACTAATTGTTTTTCCTTAATAAAACTCGACTTTCTTTATTTTACAAAAGATCCGAACAATTTACGATAAGTATGCATCCCCTAGAATTGGATTCTTCCCTCGAGAATTCAATTAAGTAATGTTCAAAACTCAGGAAATCTTCCAAAAAGGAAAAATCTTAAATCAGGAAATATATTTGAAGATGCTACTATCCAAAGTAAGGCTATAAAAGGTCAATCAATTCCCCATAAAAAATGACCCCATTTTGGAGTCATTTCAAACTCTAGACAAACTCGAAGAAAAGCCAGTTTGCATTTCTTAAATCCGCTACCTTTCCGCCGACCGTTGCCAAGCCTCATCAAAACGAGCGCCTGGGGGTCTCGGCTAGCCAGTTATTCGGGATGAGGGCATTCCGAATCCCATATTCAGAGTCATTTTGATTTATTCAACAATACTAAATTACGCGGAGTATCACCAGATAATCCATCCATCAAGTTTTGTACCGCAAGAGCTGCCATCTTCAATCTTGTGGCAATGCTGGCACTCCCAATATGCGGCAGTGTAACGACATTGGGCAATGTTAGCAGCGGGTGATCCACAGGGACGGGCTCTTCTTCGAACACATCCAATCCAGCCGCCCAAATCTCTCGGTTTTCCAGCGCCTGGTATAAGGCCTTTTCATCAATAATCCCACCTCTTGCTGTATTAATGAGCACAGCCGTCCCTTTCATTAATTCAAGCTGCTCCTTGCCAATCATATAAGTGGTTTCCGGTGTGAGCGGCAGCATGACACAAACGAAATCCGATATTTGGAGCAATTTTTCAAGGGACTGATATTCGATTCCTAACTCTTTTTCCTGTTCATATTTACGGCTTCGATTAAAATAAACCAAGTTCATATCAAATCCCTTAGCTCTTTTTGCAAGGGCTTCCCCAATCCTACCCAAACCGATTATACCAAGCGTTGCACCGTGCACATCTTGTCCGGTCAGCTGCATCGGCGACCATGTTTCCCACTTTCCACTCCTTAAATAATCTTCTGCCTCCATCATCCTTCTTGCCGTTGCAAGCAGCAAGCCGAAGGTTAAATCAGCTGTCGTTTCCGTTAAAACTCCCGGTGTGTTCGTGACCATGATGCCCCGTTTTGTTGCACTTCGAACATCAATATTATTATGGCCCACTGCCATATTCGCGATGATTTTCAGGTTAGGCGCCCGTTGAATCAGTGACTCATCGATTTGTTCCGTCAATAAACAAAGCAGCCCCTCGACTTCTTTCATTTCTCCTTCAAGGACCTCTCTAGGGACCGGTATATCCTCTTGATCCCACATCCTGACATTATATGTCCGACTAAGACTTTCGATGATTTGTTCCGGCAATTTCCTTGTAATATAAATTTTTGGCTTCAAACCATAACCTCCTATATCGTTTCATTCCATTAACGCATTCTTGCACCATTTTTCACCTTCAGTTTTCGTTACCCAACAATTAATTATAAGAATATTGGCTAAATTACTAGCCTGTTTATTTAATTTTAAAATAAACTAGATAAATAGACCATCTATTTCCAATCATTCTACTATTAATTTTCTCGTTTACAAGGAGGCTTCCGCTTGACAGTTTCAATTCATTCAACTAATCATAGAATAATAACCCTTTAAATCTATTCGGTCATTAGTAATACAACAATTTTCCAGATGAAGTTTATCTCGATTTAGGAGGATATGGGACGTTCATGAAAACGAAAACAACATTTAATATTTATCCAATCATAGCTCCAAGTGCTTTATCTTTAAAAAGTATAAACTTTTATTTAGTTAAGCAGGATGAATCTCTAACATTAGTCGATGCAGGCATGAATGATGACGTCTGCTGGAATGCCCTTCAGCAAACATTAAACGAAATTGGATTTTCCGTTGGAGATATCACGGGAATTTTATTAACCCATCACCATGGAGACCATGTTGGTTTGGTCAATCGGATTACCGAACTCCATCCGATTCCCGTTTATGCCCATTCTAAATCCATCCCCCGTTTAAAAAGGGACCCTGACTTCTTAAGTATGAGAATTGAATTCTATAAGCAGCTTTACATTGAGATGGGCTGTGGTGAACTTGGAGATAAACAAGTGGCTTACCTATTCAACGCGGTCGATAATAATAAAGATCAAAAACTGAATGGTGACATCATCGCAATCACGGAAAAACAATGGCTGAATTTTGAAGTGATCGAATTTCCCGGGCATGCCCCGGATCAAATTGCTTTCCTTGACCAGGAAGGGAAACGGCTTCTTGCCGGTGATTTATTGATTGAACATATATCAAGCAATGCCTTGATCGAACCTGATGAAAACGGTAATAGAATGCTGACTCTTGTAGATCATATCGATTCATTAAAACGATGTTTGGCCTTACAGGTGAATCTTCTCTTTCCTGGTCATGGAAACATCATTGAACAACCTGGTCATTTGATTGAAAAAAGACTCAACAGCATAGAGAGAAAATCACAAAAGATCCTTAGCTTGATAGAATCCGGAATTTCTACCGGCAATGAACTGGCAAAGGAGTTTTACAAACAAAAATATATTGCGGAATTCCCGCTCGTCATGTCAGAAATCATTGGCCACTTGGATTATTTGGAATATCAGGGGAAGGTCACGAAACAACTCGTTGAAAATGTAGTTCATTATCAAGCTAAATGACATCAAGAAACGCGGGAATTGATATTATCCCCACTAAGTGGAAAATGTAAAAGGCTACTGGCAATCCGTAGATGATACACTCACACTTGGAGGGGATTTTACTATATCCAAAAGAAAAAATGTAAATCACATTGAATCTGAAATACATAGGTCTATTTGAGTGTTTTAATTAATCGAACAGGAAAAAGAAGAGAAAGTGAAGAATTACTTTTCTGAATATTAAATATTTTCAGAATAGGAGAATGGATGTGAAAAGGAAATTTTTAAAGGTTTTAAGTTCAACAGTAGTAGCCGCAGCATTACTTGGCCCAAATGTCAGCTTAGCTGAACGAGGACCAAATCCAACAGGTGGAACGAATCTCTCCACCGAAGCATTCCTTAATTATGACGAACTTGTAAAAAAATTAAATCAACTTGAGCAAGTGAGTGCAGGGAAAGTCAAAGTAGAAGTCGCTGGACAAACAAATCAGGGTCGTTCCATTCAAAAAGTGACTGTCGGTCATGGTGACAAAGTCGTTCTTATTCAAAGTGAAATTCATGGAAATGAAAAAACAGGAACTGTTGCGTTATTGAACATTCTTGAAAACCTTGGTCAAAGTAACTCACCCGAGGTAAAGAAAGTGCTTGATGAACTAACAATTGTTGCTATTCCAATGATGAACGCAGACGGCTCAGAGCTTGATCGTCGTGGAAATGAGATGACATGGTCTGAGGTTGTAGGGAAATTCCCCCAACTTTCTAATGTGAAACCTACTTGGAACTATTACACTACTCCCAGATCAGGCGACGACTATGCTAGCAAACCGGGATTTGATGTTAATCGTGACTTTAATCCTAACCTAAACTATGTACCGAAGCCTCAAGACTTCCCGGGGGCATCTGAAAAGCCGGGCTGGTTTATTACACCTGAAGCGCAAACGGTACGTGACACATATAAAGGGTTAAAGTCGAAATTCGGGAAAGTGGATGTTTTTATCGACCTTCATCATCAAGGGTTCCCATATATCGAAGGAACTGATGAGCGTGTGACTATGTCAATATCAGGAAAATTCGTTCCTAACCCAAGCACTCCCGAAGGGGCTAAATATGCAGAGTATGCAGATAATTTTAAATATGATTTCTCCCGTCAGTTGACACTTACTGCGTATAACGCACTACAAGCAAAAGGGAATTCAGTGTTTACAAATATTTCACTATACGATCAATCAATTGACCTGCCTGGAACTGCTTTAGGTACTTTTGCTTTAAACGGAAGTGGAACGGTTCTATTTGAAGTTAGTGGTCAAACACAAAACTTTGGGCAAAAAAAGAAAGGCCAGCTCGTAAAAACGGTTGAAACAGGGCTAATGGGTATTATCAATGGTGTAACAGATGGATCGGTTCATAACCTTAATCCATCAGACTATGAAAATATTCCTGAAAGTTCATCTACACCGGGAATTTAGTCAAGTTTAAAACTTAATTTTAAAGGGGGCTTGTCCGCCATCAGGCACCGATTGAATATCGAGCCAGATGGCAGCATAGCCTTTTTTAGTTGTCAACTTGACATGGTAAGTCCATATCCATTCAAAGATTTCAGCCTTTTCTTGATGAAGGAACCTACACACACAATACAACCTCTCTGGAAAAAATGCCTTTCCTGGCCACACAGCGATCAGCAATTTCAAATCCTGCTTCTTCAATCATATGATCCATCGTGTCGATCGTTACGACGACGACCTTGTCAGCAAAGCTTCTGGCATGTTTAAGGATCGATAGCTGATCTTCCGGCGTCGCATGTGTATATAAATTGTAAGGCATATCGATAATCGCTACATCATATTTACTGGTGACCTCCGAAATCGGACCTGTAGTTACATCACCTTCGAGGCCGAAATAGGCAATATTCTCCCTGGAACCGTCGGTAACAAGCGGGTTGATATCCCGGCCATCAATATTGATCCCCATCGATAGGGCTTCTACCAATACCGTTCCAATTCCGCAGCATGGATCAATTGCCTTCACTCCATCCGGATGTGGAACGGCTATGTTAGCAATGGCCCTTGCCACTCTTGTGCTAAGCGCTGTCGAATATTCCCGGGGCTTCTTCATATGTTTTAACCAAACCGCTTCAGGCTTGACATACTTCCCAAAATACCATCGTCCGCCAAGGGTCACGATTCCAAAGACCTGATCAGGATTGCGCACATCGGCATCCCCCTGAATATGCCAGCCTATCTCCCGTTCAATTTCACGCTGTCCATCATAATCTATTTTTGCGTCTTTATTCAAATCATTAATTTTTACGAATAATACTTTGAATGTCGAATCAGGCAAATGAATACCTTTCACTTGCTCAACGATTTCGGATATGCTTTCCCCTTCAAACATGACGTCGACCCGCCCTTTTATAAAAGGGCTCCTGCTCGGTTCAATTGCTATATCACTTTTCAAAATATTCCCTGAAGTCTCAAAGCCAAAGAACGAGCGCATCTCCATTTTAGATAATGAGCGTTCGTCAGGGCTGCATGTAAACGTGTATATATATGCCGGTTTGCGGCTATGATTAGTCAATCAATTCCCATCCTTCATTACTTTAGATTATATCTTTCTATCAAACATAGCTGTAATGGTATAGAAAAGCAAATGGAATCGTATGTAAAAAAGCATGAATGCTTTTCTTTCAACACTCATGCCGTTTAATTTATCATTGTTCCTTCACTATAGGAAAGGAATTATTAATCCAATTTATGCAGCCGGCTACTTATATACTTTGCACGGGCCTCAATGAATTCCTGGATGAATTTGGGCTCATCATCAAATTTCACAATATTCCCCTTGATATATGGATCTTTTGAAACATAAGGTCTTATTTGATCATGCATTTCCTGAATGATAGGTTTCATATAGTCCACGTTAAAATGATTGTTCAAAATCTCCTTAAGAAGTTCTTGGTACCGGACACGAAATCCTCTTACATCAAGGATTCTAGCAGTCAATGTATTGAATCCCTCGATTCCCACATAATCCTCTTCCATCACTTTCCCGTTAACATCCCTGCCCCATGTCGCATCATAATCCCATGGAATCATTTCAAAGAGTCCCGTATCTCCATTTCGATACAAGGCATAGTTATGAACGAACCCATCAAAGTTTTGCGTAAATATGACACCGGCCAGCCAGCGCAGGTACTTTTCCACATCGACATATTTTACGATTTCCTTTTCAAAATCCACTCTTGAAATTGTATTGATTTGGAGGATCAACTCTTGTAAAAATAATTCATCCTTTGCTGTCCCGCATTTTTTTTGATAGCCCATCTCCAATGATTTTTTGATTCCTTTATCCAAATCGCTCATCAATGAGAAATTGGCATCACCATCCACTGCATAGAAAATGGCACCCTTGGGCAGCCCCCTTTTCTTCAAATAATATTCATCCACCGATTCCAATTCTAGGTATATCCCTTCGTCCCTTCCGTTCAGATTCAGGAAAACGAACTGGGAGTTCGGCGATAAGGTGCCTATATCCGCAAAAAAGTCTAAAGATAATTTATTTCTTAGTAAAGATTTATCTTTATATTCGGCATTTAAATGAACTTCCTTGGCATTCTTATAAGTATTAGGTTTATAAAAGACTACATTATAGGATTTTTTAGGAAAACCGCGGATATGTGAGCCACGGTAAACAATATCAATATCCAGTTTTTTTCTGTTAAGTGTTAACTTTGCCGGTAAAGGATCATTGCACCATATATCTCTGCGAAGTTCCCTTAAATTAACTGGTGGAATAAAAAGCTGGTACACAGGCAGCTTCTTGTCAGAATTCATACAACCCTTCACTTCCCTTTCACTTTCATATTAAATTATGAAAAAAAGCGAGGGGTGTCACCAAAAATAAATTTTCATTAAAAATTGTGCTATTATCCCTGGCATATTACGTACAAGCGCATAGTTTAACGTATAGAAAGGGGGATATGTAAATATGTCTGATATCATTCAAAATATACAAAATGCCGTAGATAGAGCCAATTCCTTCGGGTTAGGCGATTTCATGTATAATGACCCTTGTTCAAAAGGTCGTTCTTCACGTAAAAACAACAATAATAAGCGAACTTCCCGCAGACGCACTAAACGTTGCTTTAGCATGAAGAGGTCCACTTGCCGTACGCAAAGGCGCACTAGCAGGATGAGATCCACTTGTCGTACGCAAAGGCGCACTAGCAGGATGAGATCCACTTGCCGTACGCAAAGGCGCACTAGCAGGATGAGGTCCACTTGCCGTACGCAAAGGCGCACTAGCAGGATGAGGTCCACTTGCCGTATGCAACGGTGCACCAGCAGAAACCGATGTTCCATATGCAACAGACAAAGGCGCTGCAACAGAAACCGGTGTTCCTCCAACCACTGCAGTTGGCTTTGCGGCAATAACTTTCGAAATAAACGGGAATGTTGCTTCTAGTTTCTTGGTTCCGTTTTAATGTACAACTAATTTTTTTCACTGGATATTAAGCTTTATTTTAAAGTCCAACTTCCAACAAAAAAACACAAGCTCGTCGTAAAGGGGCGAGTTTTTTGTTTTTTTAAAAAATTATCACGATCGTTATATCCACTCAAATGTACCGTTCCTTAAACAATGAAAAACACTGCCATTTATAATGACAGTGGACTTATTTGAGATGTACCCGAACCTATAAAAAAGGATCCCACCCTTTTTACATACGGTAGGATCCTCCCAGTTTCGCTTATTTAACGGAGACCGATTCGAACTGTGCATACACATCCTTCAGCCCTGCTTGAATGGCTTGACCAGCCTTTCCACGATAATGCATTTGTACACGATCAATCAATTCTTCGATACCATCTTTCAGGCAATAACCGCGCAGTAGTTGACGAATGAATTCCCTGCCATGTTCTGTAGCAAGTGTACAGGAAGCCTCGACTATTACACCATATTTAAAGTCAAGCTCCACCGTGATCGTGATGGAATCATATAAATTTCTCGCCGCCATCCCTTGTGGAAGTTTTGCATGCCCTGCAATAAAGTATGTGTTCATCATCTGATCTCCTCTATCTATAGTTAATGGACGGAAACCTGCTCGAAGGGCCATGCAGGCAATTGCTTTCGAAGCTCTTTATCTTGTCTGTAGCCAAGTGCGTATTCGCCCTGCATTACAGTATGAATCTCACGGGTTCCTTCGTAAATGACCGGGGCTTTTGAATTCCGCAGAAAACGTTCCACTGGATATTCATCCGAGTATCCGTAGGCACCATGAATTTGAACAGCATCATTGGCCGCTTCGTTAGCAGCATTACATGATATCCACTTTGCAAGTGAAGTTTCCTTCGTATTCCTTTTTCCTTGATTTTTCAAGGTACCCGCTTTAAAGACCAGCAATCTGGAAATCTCTAAATTTGCGGTCATCTTGGCAATCATCTGTTGAACGAGCTGATGCCTGCCAATCTCTTTTCCGAATGTACTTCGTTCATGGCAATATTTCAAGCTTGCTTCCAGGCTTGCTTCAATTAACCCTACAGCACCTGCGGCCACTGTAAACCGGCCGCTGTCCAATGCCGACATGGAAATTTTAAAGCCCTCACCTTCTTCACCGAGCCTATTCTCGACCGGAACTTTTACATCGGTTAAAAAGATTTCGCCTGTATTCCCGGCACGAATTCCTAATTTCCCTTTAATGGCTTTCGACTCCACTCCCTCGAAAGTCCGTTCCACAATAAAAGCAGTGATTCCCCTTGAACCGGCATCATGATCCGTCTTGGCGAAAATGAGGAAATGATCTGCATAATCACAGAGCGAAATCCATGTTTTTGACCCGTTCAAGATATAATGGTCCCCAACACGTTTTGCCGTTGATTTCATAGCTGCAACATCAGACCCTGCATTCGGTTCAGTCAGCCCAAAAGCGCCAATCTTGATCCCTTTTGCCTGCGGTACTAAATATTTCTGTTTTTGTTCTTCCGTCCCCCATTGCAGCAAGGTCATGCTATTTAATCCTGTATGTACAGAAACTGCAGTTCGGTAAGCCGTATCGCCTCGCTCCAACTCTTCACAAACGATGGCAAGCGTATTATAATCCATTCCGACTCCACCATACTCTTCGGGTATACAAACGCCCATCAACTGCAATTCCGCTAACCTTTTTAAAATATGCGGCTGGAATTGACCTTTCCTATCCCACTCTTGAATGTATGGGATAATTTCCTTATCAACAAATTTCCTTACCACTTTCTTCACACTTTGCTGCTCTTCTGTTAATTCGAAATTCATCATTAATATTCCTCCTAAATAATTTTATTTTCCTTGAATTTGTTTATTTGGTCTGGACTATATCCAATTTCAGCCAGAATGGAACCGGTATGCTCACCATACAGTGGCGGATGCTTTCTCATCGTAACCGGCGTTTTTGAAAGGTTCAGTGGCGATCCCGTCACTCTAAGATCTTCGATTGTGGGATGTTCCATGTTCACCAACATGCCTCTTGCGATGATTTGCGGGTCCTCGAACATCTCTGCGATATCATTAATCGGTCCATTGGGTATCCCTGCATCATCAAATAGCCTTTTCCATTCTTTCTTTGTCTTTCCTTTCAACAAATCCTCTATTATCGGTATTAATCCTTCCTTGTTCAGCAAACGTTTTTCATTATGCTTAAACTGTTCCTGCTCGGCTAAATCAGGTCTGCCGATAACGGCTGAAAATCTCCTGAACTGATCATCATTTCCTACAGCCACAACAAGCTCCCCATCACTTGTCCGGAACGTTTGGTATGGAACGATATTGGGATGTTGATTTCCCATTCGTTCAGGGGTCTGGCCACTGAATAAATAGTTGCTGGCGACATTCACCAATGAAGAAACCTGGCAATCCATTAACGAAATATCAATTTCCTGTCCTTCCCCCGCTTCATCCCTATGATGCAAAGCGGATAAAATGCCAATGCATGTATACAAGCCAGTCAATATGTCAGCTATGGCCACCCCGACCTTCACGGGACTTCCATCTTTTTCTCCTGTGATACTCATCAAACCACTCATCGCTTGAATGATATAATCATAGCCAGGCAAATCTTTATAAGGTCCGGTTAAACCAAATCCCGTAATCGAGGCCATGATCAGTTTGGGGTTCATTTCCTTTAAATCCTCGTAACCCAGCCCCATTTTTTCCAACGTGCCCGTCTTGAAATTTTGAATCACAATATCCCCTGAAGACACCAACTTCCGGAAGATTTCTTTCCCTTGTTCCGACTTTAAATTCAAGGTCATGCTTTGCTTATTTCGATTGGCACATAAATAGTAAGCGCTTTCTCCTTGGGCGAATGGCGGACCCCATCCTCTCGTTTCATCCCCTGCCTCATGATGCTCGATTTTAATAACATCGGCACCCAAATCACCGAGGATCATTGAACAAAACGGCCCCGCCAAAACACGGGATACATCGATAATCCTGACTCCTTCCAAAGCTCCATTCATATCATCACCCCTTTCAAACTGTCGGGATACACAAAAAAGAGCCAGTAAAACCAACAATGTCATTACATTGAATGTTTCACTGACCCTTATCCACGAACTGTCTTCCTGCAAAGGAAGATCAAGTGAACCAAGTCAACTTTTATGGATTCCAGTTTTATGACAAGCCGGCCATGCAGCAAGGTAACTTGCTGTCATCGGTTTGGTAAATTAAGTATAGTCTTATTTTTTGAATTTTGCAATAATTTTGTTCAAGGGTTTTCATTACTTCCACTGAAATACTCATTAGCATACTTCCCGTTTAATATAAAAAATACAGCCCTCAATCCATAGTAATCGGAAATTGCCTTTATTCGTGAGGCATGGGATGATTGAATATGCATAATTGTCAATATATGAATTTTTCATACTATCGATTATCGCTCGACAGACAAGGAAAGATGAAGGGAGATGACGATATGAACAATAAAAAAGCGGAAATAATCGAAGCGATTAAGAAATACCACACAATTATCATTCATCGCCATGTTAATCCGGACCCTGATGCATTGGGATCGCAAATCGGTTTAAAGAAGCTTTTGAAGCATTCCTATCCTTCTAAAGAAGTCTATGCGGTAGGCGAGGAAGTGGATAAGCTTCTATTCATTGGTGATATGGATGTCATTTCCGATAACAAATACAAAGGTGCCTTAGTGATTGTTTGTGATACTGCCAACATTTCACGGATCAGTGATTCACGATATGATCACGGGGACATGCTAATCAAGATTGATCACCACCCCGAATATGAGCAGTTTGGTGATTTTTCCTGGGTCGACCCTTCTTATAGCTCTACCAGTGAAATGCTTGTTGATTTATTCTTGGAATCTCCGGAAGGCTTTATCATGAATAAAGAAGCGGCTAAATCATTTTATGCAGGAATACTTAGTGATACAGGTAATTTCATGAATGGGAATACAACTTCCAGGACATTAAAAATGGTTTCCCACTTAAGAACTTATCATATTCATCCAGAAAGAATCCATAACAGCCTTAATATAAAGACGAAAAACGCTTCAAGACTTCAAACAGACATCCTCATGAGCTTCAATGTAACCGATAAAGGGGTAGCTTACTTCATTATTACGGAGGATCTGTTAAATATGTATGGCGTGGATCGAATTGAAGCTTCGAATTTAGTTAACACGCTATCGAGTGTCAGGAGCAATAAAATCTGGGCTTTCTTCATCGAATATCCTGCTGAAATCCGTGTCAGGATACGTTCACGGAGCATTCCCATCGCTTCAGTCGCACGTCAATTCAATGGTGGGGGACATTCACTGGCTTCAGGCGCTACCATCCATTCCTGGGATGAGGTTGATCACGTTATCCAAGCGTTGGATCAAGTATGCCCATAACAGGGATTTCATGACCTGCCGTGGTTATATGCATGATTATATTCCCAGGCGCAATGCAATGGAATAATTCTGCCTTTACCTGATAAAAAAAAAGCGCCAAAGCCAGGATGGCTGAGGCGCTTGCTTGTTTCAATTTATTTGGACACTTCTTCAAGAATTGATAAATCGATCATGCCTTTTATATCATTGCTAGGGATATAACCAGCTTCTTTGCTTATGTCTGCCATTTCCTGAATAACTTGCTCATTAACTTCAGTCGTCACTTCAAGGCGTGAAAATGCTGAAGCCACCTCATCTTTACTTAATTCTTTTCCAGTCAGTTCCTTCAAATGCTTAATAACCAGCTCTTGGCTTTCTTCAGGGTTGTCTTGTATAAACTTCACCGCTTTTTCATGCGCCTTCAAATAAGAAGCAGCGAGCCCCTTTTTATCCAAGAACTTCTGGCTTGCAGCCACTACCGTGTTAGGTGAATCTTTCCCCCATGCAAATTGATCCCAGTCAAGCAATAACTTTCCTTTTGCCTGGTTTTCCAATACATAACCCCATGGTTCCTGAGTTGCTGCTGCATCGACAGATTTTTGGACAAAAAGCGCGGTTGTGTCAGCAGGTGCGGCCGCATACAGCTCAACCGTCCCCCCATTCGTAGTCGGCTTTAAGTCAACATCTTGAAGGGCCTTCCTTAGCATGACATCCTGTGTGCTTCCAATGACGGGAATTGCTACCTTTTTACCGCCCAAATCTTTTAAATCCGTAACTTTGCTGCCCTCGCTGGCCACTAGTACGGCACCTCCATTAACAGCCCCGGAGATCAAGTGGTATTCAGGGTTTTTCACGTAAAAGTTAAGCAATGGACCAGGCCCGACCGTTCCGACATCAATGGCGTTTGTAGCCATTGCTTCCATGAATAATCCTCCATTGGCCACTGTTTTGGTTTCAATCTTAACATCTTTACCGAACTCTTCTTTGAAAAAGCCCTTTTCGAGTGCAATGATCGTTGCACTGTGGGTTAAGTTAGGAAAATACCCAATTTTCACGGTTTTCCCCCCAGAACCTTCTCCTTCTTCATCATTGCTGCTGGACTGAGTGCATCCGCTTACTATTCCGATTAACAACACAGACAGAATAAGGGCAAAAAATGATTTTTTCATCATACTTTTCTCTCCTTTTGAACTATTATTTTATTAAACTACCGTTACTTCACTCCCCATTTCAGTTGAACATTACGTTCAAGGCGGGAGAAGACAACATTATCCACGATCGTTCCGATGATTGCGATGATGATCATCACGGAGATGACCAAATCCATTTGTCCCAGTGATCTGCCCATTTCCAGCAATTGCCCAAGACCGCCTCCCCCGCCAAGTAATTCACCTGCCATCAGTGCACGCCAGGAAAAGGCCCATGCAATTCGGAGACCGGATATTATTTGCGGGACGGATGCTGGTAAAATCACGGTGCGAAGAAAATGAAACCCGGTCGATCCATATGTTTTGGCAACCCGCTGATACAACTGGGGTACATTCCGGAAGCCACTTGTTGCATTAACCGTCATCGTCCAAGTTGCGCCGATGGTGACGATAAAGAGAATCGAAAAATCATTCAATCCAAACCAAATGATCGCTAAAGGGAACCACACGATACTCGGGATGGACTGTAAGGCCGTCACGACGAATCCTAGAGTGTCTTCAACCAATTTAAAGCGCCAAATGAAATATCCTAATATTAGACCTACTATAATGGCAATCGTAAAGCCGATCAGGATACGGCCAAGGCTTTTTCCGATGGCTTCAGTTATTTGTCCGCTCATCAGTCCATTAAACAGAGTTTCCAAAACCTGGGTCAGGCTTGGGAACATGAATTCCGGAAGACTGGAAAGTCTAGATGTGACTTCCCATATCCCCGCTATCATCGCGATGAATATGATTCGTCTTAAAGCTGTAATCATTCCCCATTTCCTCCTTCAGCACTTTTTCAATTTCCTCCTGTAAAATCGATAGAACCCTTTGTTCTGTATGCAAAGTTACACTATCCGGCATAACTCCATCTTTCATCGAAGGGACGGAAATCGTCTCTTTAATTTTCCCGGGGCGGGTTGCAAAGACGATGATTTTTTCGGAAAGCTGAACAGCCTCACGAATATTATGGGTAACGAAAAAGATTGTCACTTTAGTTTTTCTCCAGATTTCGAGCAGTTCTTTATGCAAGACCATCCTCGTTTGCTCATCCAGCGCAGAGAATGGCTCATCCATCAGCAGGATATCCGGTTCCATCACCAACGCTCTTGCGATGGCTACCCTCTGTTTCATGCCCCCTGATAGTTGATGTGGATAGGAGTCAACATATCGGCTGAGGTGAACCATTTTTAAAATGTCCAATGCCTTTGCTTTAGCCTCTTCATTGGGAATCTTCTTTAACTTCAATCCGTAGGTAACATTTTCAAGTACCGTCAACCAAGGGAATAACCCCGCCTCTTGAAATACTACGACCCGTTCCGGACCTGGCTTCATCACTTTTTTCCCAGCTACACGTATTTCCCCTGCATCTGCCTTATCAAGGCCGGCAACCAGATAAAGGAGTGTGGATTTACCACACCCTGAAGGGCCGACGATTGAAACGAAGCTTCCCTTCTCGACCTCTAGGTTTATCTTATCGAGCACCTTTATGCTTTCTTTCTTTTCATTCTTAAAACTTTTTTCAATGCCATCTATTGTTAAATACATATGGTCACCCCACTTTTATATCGCATCGATTTACTAAACATTATTTCTTAATAATGATTAATCCAATGGTTTTTGTCAACTATAAAAATGCAAAAATTCTAATTTATCGGTATCTTTCTATTCAATTGTCATTGTATTGATAAATATTCCAAACTTACACAAAAATACATATGGGCAAATTCCATTCAGAAATAAAAAACCTGAGCCCATGTAAGGGTTCAGGCTAATTTTTATATCCACTTTTATAACCTTAAAAAATCCTGCTTCCATACAACTTATCCTTCATTTTTTGTGTCCTTGCATGCAGTGGCTTTTTCAAAATGATACCTAATATGAGCGTGATTATTAAAAAGATAATCAGGATAAAAATGTCCTTGCCAGCTACGCTCCATGTTATCCCCCCAACGGATTCACGAAGTAAACCCACAGCATAGGTGAATGGCAAGAAAGGGTTAATATGTTGAAAAAAGGGCGGTGTGACTTGAATGGGGAAAGTGCCGCCAGAACTTGATATTTGAAGGACCATCAAGACGACGCTTATCCCTTTTCCAACATTTCCAAGAACGGAAACGAAAGTGTAGACAATGAGTGTAAATACTGTACTTATCAGAACGGAAAACAGGATGTACTCAAACTTATCCGCTACATAAACACCGATAAAGATGATATTCCCAATGGAAACACTAAGAGCCTGCATTACCCCAATGATGAAAAATATAAGATACCTCCCGATATAAATTTGATACGGGCTGTAAACTTTTTGAGAAACACCCACGCTAAGCATGGAAATCAATATTGTACCGCCGACCCAAAGGGAAAGGGCCGTAAAGAAAGGGGACATGGCGGATCCATAGTTCGGAATCGGAAAGAGACTGTGTTTATTGAGCAGCACCGGTTCTGAAAAAAATTCACTTTCTTGTTCAATATCATTTCTTAGGAAATCGATCACTTCTTCCATATCATAAGACTTATCGATTTCCCTCATTTTAGAAGCTAGAGCCTTTATTTTCGTTTCAATTTCCGGAAACTTATTCGTTAACTTATCGATATCCCCTGTACGTGTTTCCAATGTTCGATTGGTCTCATTCAACAGCGTCCTCACCTCAGGAAGAACCTTGGTTCCCTCCGCCATCGTGACCTGGACATTATTCAATATTGATTCCGTTTCGTTCCAGATTTCATTGAATTTTGGCCTTGTTTCCTTTGAATAACTTTCCTGGAAGCTTGTCAAAACTTGATCATTGTTCCCGCCAAGTTCGATAAGATTGCCATAGGCTCGGTCATTCAGCGCTTGAAGTTGGTTCGAAGTATTATCCCTTAATTCATCAACTAGCTGTATTTCTGGCTGAAGCAAGTTTTTCTCATTAAATTGATTGACTCTCACCAATAAATTATGCATACTGTCCAAAAGGTACAACTCTTTATTTATCCTCGTTACCCCTTGTTCCACTAGCTGATTCGACTCATTGCCAGGCAAATCCTGACCCGTTAGCCGGTTTGCCAGTACTAAAACGGATTCATTATCGCTCCTGATGTTCGCGATATCATTTTTCAAGAGGGGAGCGATTCCTTCGAATGCTTGCCTTGTTGACTCTACATAACTAGAAACGTCCGATACCAATTTGTCCTTCTGGGACGTTATTCCTTCTATTGAATCCAATCCATCATTGACCTTCTTAATGATATCTTCAGCCTTTTTAACATGTGTTTGAACGGTTTTGATATTTTGTTCAAGCTCAGGCAGTTGCCCCTCTAATAAATACACCATATTCTTCATTTTTTGAATTGTCGGCAACTCATTTTGCAGGGTGACTCCCAGTTCATTAAATATCGCAAGAATACTCCCACTGGCCGATTTGATAAAGGTTTTGCTCACGTTGTCCACAATGCTGTTCGCACCCGCTGCCGTAATTTTAGGAGCAATGGAATTGATTTTTTCATTCACATAGTAATCAATCTCCGCCTTTTTAGGGACATCGGTCATGATTGTCGCAATATGTTCGGAAAAGTTCTCCGGAATGATGATGGATGCATAATAATCCCCCTTTTCCACCTTAGCTTTCGCTTCTTTTTCCGAAGTGAATCTCCAGCCTAAATCCTTATTCTCCTTTAACCCCTCTACGACTTCCTTGCCTATGTTCACGGCTTCGCCATTTAACTCCGCACCTTTATCATTATTGGCAACGCCGACAAGAATTCCTTCCGTATTTGCATATGGGTCCCAAGATGCGACAATATTAAACCACGCATAAATGGAAGGGATGAACATGAGAAAAACTACTACGATACAAACAAAGAAATTTTTATAAATGCTTTTTAAATCGTCAATGAAAATTTCCCGAATATTTCTCAAAACATACCCCCGTACAGATGTATTTTGATACTATTATTCGAAGAAATTTCTTAATCGATACTAAGTAAACATATCCATCGATTTATAGAACCGAATAAAAAGAAGCAAGACGGTTTCCTGTCTTTTTCCTTTTTAAAATTACAGAATAATGGGCCTGCTGTAAGAACATACTATTACGAACTGTCGGGATTTTTAAAAGGGAGAAATAGTCATGCAAGGATTTGTTGAAATCATCTTTCGACCCTTTATAGCTTTTATTTTATTATGGGTATTTGTCCATCTGCTCGGTAAACAGACGATTTCCCAAAGGACTTATCACCTTTATATCGCTTCAATTACGATGGGGACACTTGCAGGAAATCTAGCATTCAATATTAAAGTTAATTTCCTGTA
Organism: Peribacillus aracenensis; assembly: GCF_025175645.1. Lineage (NCBI taxonomy): Bacteria > Bacillati > Bacillota > Bacilli > Caryophanales > Bacillaceae > Peribacillus > Peribacillus aracenensis. The sequence goes on along the minus strand of NZ_JANZMJ010000001.1, from coordinate 110,542 downwards.
TCCTATCATTGCAATTATTATTATGGGTTCCATCGTTTTTATACTGAATCTTGTAGCGGTTCGAAATCCGCGCTTCGGAAAATGGATTGCTGGAGAACCTGTTGCCTTAATTCAAAAAGGAAAAATACTCGAAGAGTCAATGCAGCGGATGGGGTATTCACTGGATTCTCTTAAACAGGCTTTGCGGGGAAAGGATATCTTCAATTTAGAAGAAGTGGAGTGTGCCATTTTAGAAATAAATGGCTCCATCTCTGTATTAAAAAAAACACAATACCAAAATACCACCAAGCAGGATATGGCTTTAGTGTCCTCAGCTGGAACTGTACCGATAGAGATGGTCTATGATGGGAAGATCTTATACGAAAATTTATCCAAACAAACCTACGATGATGAATGGTTAATGGCTGAGCTCAAAAAAAGAAACCTTTCTGTTTTTGACATCTCTTATGCTGTCATAGGGACAAAAGGAAATTTGTATATTGATTTGATTAAGGATCAATCAAGGGAATCATGATCAATTGTCGTTAAATATATCGCATTCGCGTAATTAGATGGCAGGAATAATAAAAGTGGTTTTTCCAGAAGAAAAACCACTTTTTCAGACTATGGTGATTAACTCTTTTCAATCACGTTTATCAATTCCCTTAAATAATCCGGTAGATCAGGTGGACGCCTGCTTGATACAAGGTTACCATCTACGACGACGGGCTTATCTATCCAAGTCGCCCCTGCATTTTCCATATCATCTTTAATGCCCGGTGTACTCGTTACATTCTTCCCTTGTAAAATTTTAGCGGAGATCAACACCCAACCAGCATGACAAATTTGCCCGATGGTTTTTTTATTTTCTTCCATGCTTTGAATAAGTGATATCACTTCAGGAAACCGACGAATTTTGTCAGGTGCCCATCCCCCCGGTACAAGAATGGCATCATATTCTTCAGCTTTAATACTGCCATACTCATAATCAGATATAGCAGGCACACCATATTTTCCTATATATGTTTCATTCGCCTTTTCTCCAGCGAGGTGAACAATCGCTCCTTCTTCTTTTAAACGTAAAATCGGATACCAGAGCTCTAAATCCTCAAATTCATGGTGCACAAGACTGATTATTTTCTTTCCTTCCAATCTCATGGAAATCTCTCCTTTTTTCGTTCTATTCCATTACTTCCCTTTCTCTACTGCCAGTACACTTTACATGCGTTAACCGATGCATCAATATTTGTCTAAAAATCAACCTTCACCAAGTATAACCCAGCTGCCTCCGCCATACGGCCCGTTTGGATTCTTTCTTTTGACTCTAAAATGCTTGGTATATTTCCAGCATCTATTTCACCCAACCCAACTTCTATCAACGTCCCGACAATCTTTCTAACCATATTATAAAGAAACCCATCGCCTCGAACTGTAATTTGGATGAATCCGGCATCTTCTTCTATATCTATGGAATATATTTCACGCACCATGGATTTTTTCTTAGACTTTGCATTTGAATAAGCCGTGAAATCATGTTCACCTATAAAATGTTGACATGCTTTTTTCATTCTTGTGATATCCAGCTTTTTCTCTACATGCATACTGTATTTGCGCATGAAAGGATTTGTATATGGCTCGTTCCAGATCTTATACAAATAGGTTTTATCCTTAGCATTATAACGGGCATGAAAACGATCAGGAACTAGCCTGACCTCGACAATGCTGATGTCTCTTGGTAAATACCTATTCAAATAATTCATGATTTCAGCTTCAGTCAGGTTTTCACCAATCTTAAAATTGGCGATTTGAGCAAGGGCATGTACACCGGCATCCGTTCTGCTGCATCCGATGATCTCGATTTTCTCCCCCGCCATTTCCGTTAATACATTTTCTATTTTCCCTTGAATCGTATCATCACTATTACCGAGCCGTTGCCAGCCTTTATAGCGCCCGCCATCATATTGAATGGTCAATTTATAATTGTTCATTGCTTCCTCCTTATTTTATTACTGTATAGTCATCTAAACAGAAAATTCTTGATAAAATACAAGCCCCCATACAACTCCTGCTGTATGAGGGAACAGATGGTCTTGTCTTAGAAACACATTTAAATTGTTAAGGTTTTGTATCATCATGCAATGAGTTTTGTCCCTTTATCCCCTTACTTCCACAAGTCTGCAGTGAATGCAGTAAAGGAGCACCCACCGCTTACAGGCCCTGATTTATGTAAAGATCATACATCTTATCTATGCCACTCGATAGTAAATCCTAACAATCAAATTGAAATGCACTTCTGCATAGTTTATCAAAGTGGTTAACGTCATGCAATGAACGGTTCAACATCACGCGCAGTTTCTGTATAACTTTGTGCAATGCATAAACACACAGGAATAATAAATGGAAATGAAAAATAAAAAAGCCCGAGCCCCCTGTTATATCAAGGATTTGAGACTTTGGCAGTTGATGACCTGTGAGAGATTCGAACCCACGAACCCACCCCTATCAATTTGTTTCATATAATAGAGCGGTAATTTGCTTTGAATAAATGTAAAAAAATTGATAATTCAAGGTTTCTTGATATCAAATCAGTAAAATAAATAAGGCTCAAAAAAATAATTATGTTAGCACGTGTATGAGCAAGATGGTGAGCAGGTGGCCTGCTACAAATTATCATGGTGACTAATCGTTTCATTTTCTTCCACTGACCAGTTAGGGAACAGGAGCTTCGATTTATTAATTGCTCAAATGACAACCAATTGTATTTGAACTATAACGTAAATTACCTTTTCAAAAACCAAAGCAGTTGTATTTTATTTTCCTATATGGAAACCTCAAAACAAAAAGACTTACCTTAAAGGTAAGCCTTTTATCGAATCATTACTTGATAAATCCATTGAGAAATTGATATAACTCTTCTAATTCACTTTCTTTTGCCACAATACAGTTAGGGTATTGTTTTATCTCTGCCACGCTGGATAATTTAAAGTCATTAGGAGTAGGGAGTCCAAAAGCACAAATCATTAAATAGTCAGCAAAGTGAATTAACCCAGTCACTGCTGACGTTTTTATGGTCATTTGCCCCATTGCTCGCCCTGCAAGCAAACCCTTCATTGCACTTTTTCCACCTGTTCTTTCTATTACTATTCTACTTTCATCTATTATTACTTTTGTTCCTGATTTTAATTCAAAAGTTTTCATCTTCTCAACCTCCTACTTGTCCTTTTATATTACAACATCTTTGTATGGAAACGGCTTATATATGTCATTTTATTGAAAATGATCTTCAACTAACCTGCCCAGATTTTTGAATAGGCTGTTTTCGCGTACAATCCAGTATCGACGGGAAGTCTTTACAAGAAGGTTGGAGCCATATTAAAAAGGCTTATTAGGCTATTCGTTATCTGTTGGCTAAGTCTCTCTATCGAATTAGTCTTCAGTCACTGTGGTATATGTTGATACTTGATAATACAAAAAAAGCTGTCCGGTTCCGGAGAGCTTTTTCCTATGGTTCATGATAAGGACATAATCATTAACACCGCTAAGAAATGGACCGATATAAACGGACATTGTTTGTAAGCTTACTGAACTAAAGCACCCTTTAGTTCAACAACAATATTTATTATTATCCATCACTTCTCCCAAAGCTCTATACGTCTTCCCTCTGGATCTTCAATCCAAATAAACTTTCCAAATTCATTAATCGTCTTTTCCATAACAAGGGGAACACCCACTTTTTCTAGATGTTTGATACTGTCATCCAAATTTTCCACTTGAAAGTTTAACATCACTTGTTGTTCTGTCGGAAAATAGCGGTCACTTTCAGAAAAGAAGGAAAAGATAGTTTCATTGCCTGATTGTGGTGTAATAATGGTGCCATTCCAATTTTCAATTTCAATTTTCAGGACTTTACTGTACCATTTTTTTATATCCTCTAGATTTTTAGTCCTCCAAAAGATTCCTCCAAAACCCTTTATTATCATAAGAATCTCCTTCCTATCCCATTAGTTATTAATTTAAATTCTAGTTTTGATTGCGAATTCCTTCTTTCAATACCCTGCCCCTTTAGTGCCATAAGAAAAGGGCTGCTGATCAGCTCCTAATAATGAAGTAAACCAGCTAATAGGATGTCAATATCTTTCTCTAATATTTTCATTTCCCTTATGATATACTATTTTTGGCCATGCCAAATAACCCTCCAAAACCCTTTTGGAAGGATTTTTCTCTGTTTCACAAAACCGTTAATTACGCTAAATCTAGGAACGTTTCTTTTCTCTTTAATAAAGCATAAATCCAATGAAGCAACTTATTCATACAGGCAACGATTGACACTTTGGCCGGTTTTCCTTCTGATTTTTTTACTTATCATAGAATGCTTTAAGCTTTTTGTTCCTTGAACTTCTTATGCCGCATAGTACGGCAAGATACAGAGAATGACGTAGTCTGCTCGAACCCCTTTTAGTAATACGATTAATGGTTGCCGTAAACTTACCCGATGAGTGAACACCCTTTAGTTTAAGTAGAAATCCTAACAATATTAATTAACAAAAAAACAACCATTTTCCCTTTAAGCTAATAGTGTAAACGGGTTTAGTAATTAAAATATCAGGGTAATTGTAGTTTTGACATATAGGGGATTAAATGATGAAGAGGTCACTAGATGCATATTATCAGGTAATCCCCATAATTGACTGCACATAAGCTTCCATTATAACGTAGGATTTACCCTCTTTCATAAAGCTGGAGTTAGTCTCTTGTAAGCCAAACTTTTTATAAAAATCCACCTTATTCTTTCTGGCATTACACCAAATTCTCTTCACGCCATTGTTCTGTGCTTCCTTTATAATATAGTCTAACAATGTACTTCCGTACCCTTTACCTTGTTCTAGTTGAAGGGTTGCAAATTTACGGAACTGACATTCTCTATTGTTTATAAAAAGTGAGATGACAGAAATCAAATCATCTCCTTTAAAAAGCCCATAATGAATACCTAAATCATCGTCTTCTAATTTTATATAGTCAAAGGGCTTATCTGCCCACATAACTTTATGCCTTAATTCCCAAACTTCTTCTTTATCTACTTGTCTAACCGTTATTTCCATAGTCCTCTCCTTTGTCCTTAACTATAAATAAGATATTAACCTTTTTGGGAAGCACCCGTTTGGGTAATAAGAAATCTAATCAGTTTCCTTTCTTTTATTCATACTCAAATTCAAAACTAATATTTAGAACATCACCGAAATATTGCCAGGATGGATAGATAAACACATATAACTGCTGAAGTGAACAAGATGACAGCAGGTATAAGATTTCTCTCATTTTAAATCCATAAGTACAAAAAAAGATAGCCGCGCTAATTTGGAACCACTTTGAAAATAACCATTATTAGAAAAAAATGAACTGCTAAAAATAATGGATATAAGCAAAGGTGTAGCGATTGGTATTTATATACCACAAGGGCTCTTTTAGGAATTGTTTAATCGTTGATGGTATTAACAGAAACCGTCAATGTTATGCGGATAGATTTGGATGCTTGCAAGAAATTGTTATCGATTAAATTTCTTCAAGTTTGGTTGCGTAATTATGGTCTGCTATATAAAAATTACTGCTATGAACAAATCATTGGATGAGCAGGTCATAATACTTATCTACGCAATCGTTTTCTGTAGCCCACTTCAAACAATAATTCTCTTTCCTCTTTATCTAGTATTTGTTGTTCATTCTTCAGAAGTATGTTCAGTCCAGTGTATTTCTTTAGTCAAGTAATCGATATGCTTTTCCATGTTTTCTCTTAAAAATTGAGCACAACTTTGAACGTGATTTTCTACTTGATTATTCATCAAGCTTGCTAAGACAACTCCTCTTTCTCTGGGTCTTGTCTTATTGGATATCAGTTTAATTCCTCAATCAAAAGTCAGATCCAGAGAGATTCTCCAAGGAGGCTTCTTTTTCTTGTTTTAGTTTAAAATCGGGTCTCCATTTTCTTAGAGTACATTATTTTATTAGCATTTTATCTAATTCACGAACTTTATCATATGACTCTAATAGTTGTTCAGGTACTAATGTTCTCCCATAATCCCAAGCATTAGTTTCTATTTCAGATTTTAGCTTTTCTTTTTCTTCTTCGTGACCATACATTAAAATCCTTAAATCATGTTTGTTTTTCTTAAAATCTAAATAATAACCAATCATACGATAAAGAATAATTTTAACAAAGTCTTCCTCTGTCTCTTTAATTCTAATTTTCCCTTTATAACCGTTAACTTGAAGGTAATTGAATTTTATAGTATTGGTCGATACGTTATAACTCATAGGCGCACTTAGACTATTGTCAAATTCATGAATAATATCCAAATTGTGCTCGTTTAATGTGTTATTAATTATCTCTTCGATATCGCTTATATAAAGCATTTAACTATCACTTCCCTTTTAAAGACTTACTTCATTCTAGTAGTAGATTAAATTCTTCTTCCTTTATCAATATAATAAACTGTAGGCATATTAAAATCACACAGTTAAAAATTTCCGTGCATGGTATTTGGCAGTAAAGGTAACCCAACACATTATAGTAAAGTGGATTTTTCTGAAGAACATGATTATGTACCTTTTAAAGAAAATCCTAAAAGATGGTCTTCTTTTTAACCACCATCGTTAGCTGAATAAGCGAAAGGGCTTTGCCTCGTCCTGTAATACGTTTAAATGCTGCTCTATCCGCACCAATTGAGTAATAATATATTATGAACTATATCTTTGAAAACAAAAAAAGGCCCAAATCCTTGTTATATCAAGGATTTGAGCCTTTGGTAGTTGATGACCTGTGAGGGATTCGAACCCACGACCCCTTCCCTGTCAAGGAAGTGCTCTCCCACTGAGCTAACAAGTCAATATGTAAATCAAGCTCTTTAGAGCTTGCTTTTAAACCTTAATTAGTTGCTGACTTCTTTACTGGACAAGATTTATTATATAGTGGTATTCAAAATAAAACAAGTAGTTTTGCTAAAAAAGTTTTTATCGTAAATTGGCCTGGGAAGTTAATCCTTGAAAGTTGAAAGCTTGTAAGAATTCGTTCAATATTTAAACCATTACATCTTAATGAGTTCCCTAAATCCGTTATCTCCAGATTTTTGTAAAGAAGCCCAATTGAGAAGGGATCTTTTCTTTGTAGTCCGATACTGTTGTTGTCTTTATTTTAGTCATAACACTGGGAGCTGACACTGAATATGGTCATTGTTTTTAAGAACTTGTTCAATAGAATTTACTATTTTTCCCGATAACCTTTTTTTGAACAAAGTCAAAGAAGAAAAGAAGCCAGCAGGATCTGACCCAAAAATTTCTCAGAATAGAATCCAACTAACCATTTATGAGGAGAATCCTAGGCTCCTACATATAAGATTTTCTCAACTTTAATTAACAAATATGATGTCTATGTGCTCAATCAAAGATTTTAGCAAAGAAAAGACAGGAAAAGATTTTTACATAGGAGAGGGGAATCTAGCAGCTTGAAAGTTGGTTAAAGGTGCCTCTGCTAAAATTTCTCCGTTTGCGCCTGCGCTAAATATTACTTGTACCCGATCTCCTGCTTGTAACTGAAGGATTGTAGTAACCGATAGTCCAATAGGTCTTGATTTTCTAAAGAAGTCATTAACAATATCCATATCATCTCCGTTTACGTTAATTGAAATGGAGGCGGCATATCCTTCTTTTGAAGAAGGTATTTTTTTGTCTTTTGAAGAATGACTTTTTTTGCAATACTCACAGTCGCAACTATTTTTTTTGCAATAATCGCATTTGCAACTATCTTTTTTGTTTTTTGAGTAATTATCACTTTTTCTTTTTGACGGACAAAATGAGACTTTTGCGGTTATCTCATAAATTCCATTCTCAGTTGGAATAAATGTTGATATATGCGGATTATATTCATTTGCTAAATCAAATTGTTCAGTTTGGTATAAAACCTTTACTGAGGGCGTACCCGCTTCTTTGTAAAGTTGTGGTGTGTTCTTATTAGCCCTGAACGCAGATGCTCTCACTAGATTATGTTTCTTGTGGTCACAGTGACAATCAGTATGTTTCTTCTGGCACAAATGACATTCATCGGTTTTCTTTTCATCGTATACACAGTCATTGTGCATCTTATGACAACAATGACAATCATCCGGTTTCTTTTGATCGCATATACAGTCATTGTGCTTCTTATGACAGCAATGGCAATCATCCGGTTTCTTCTGAATACAAATACAGTCATTGTGCTTCTTATGACAGCAATGGCAATCATCCGGTTTCTTTTGAATACAAATACAGTCATTGTGTTTCTTATGACAACTGTGACAATCATCCGGTTTCTTTTGATCACATATACAATCATTGTGTTTCTTGTGACAACTATGACAATCATCCGGCTTTTTTTGATCACATTTCTTATTAAGATATGTGGTGTCTACAAAGGAATTACAATGTGAAATAGTATAATGATTTTTAATTATAATCACCTTTTCCTTTTTTTATTTTCTGGTTATTTTATTCATTAAAAGGAAAGGGGTTTGTACAATATGGTACAAAAGTAAAAATATATCTAATTAAAACAGCAAAAATCTACTGGTTAGTATACGTTTTCAAGAAGGTCGGTTGTTAACAAAAGAGGGTGAAGTAATAGTAGAAAGTTAACTTCTTAACTTTTTTCAAACACTAACTTTCAGGAAGCTAGTTCATTAAGAAACACTAAAAAAGAACACAATAAATGGTCTTTTTTATTGGCTCTTTTCGTAAAGATTGTTGTTTTTAAAAACTAAACGATTTAAGGTTGATTGGTGCGCAAGTGCGAGACTCCTGCGGGAGCAGCGGGACAGGTGAGGCCCCACAGGCGTTTACGCCGAGGAGGCTCACCGCCCGCCCCGCGGAAAGCGAGCATCTGTAGAGGAAATCAACCACACCGCTTTACTTGGTAAATAGCAACAAAGTATGCGAAAACAGCCTTTTTATTTGTTCAATATCAACAATGAAAGTGAACAAATCCAAAAGAAGGATTGCTGACCATAATTGGCTCCATCTCGCCTTTGATTCCCGTTAGTTGGTAAAACTAACACCCAGCTCCCCTTATTAGCACCTGCCTAGATGTAATGACTATTGAGACCGTTTTCAGTTTCATCTACCTGACGTAAACAACGTTACCCTGAGTACTATACTCGGCGCTCAATGATTTATAAAATGGATATCCAAATGTAAGCAACATTCCATTTAGCAAAAATTCACTTTAAGAGACTAATAATAAGGAAGGGATTCTTGTGGATGTTAATCGTGGAAACAGGTTCTCTCTTATCATCTGACAATGGGATGAAGCATAATGCACTTCAGTTTGGCATGATGAAGAAGCGGCTATTGTACTTTTGCGGGGACCGTTAGAAGAAGTTACAAAACATTAGCCACCCTTCACAATCCCGAACAAAATGGGAAGAATAAACGTTGACGGAGTACCCTTATGGCTAACCCTTTGAGCAACCTTGGGGTAAGATCTTTATTTGAGTCATTCCATCTTACCCAGTCCATTAAAAGGCTTTTTGCAACCACTGAGAGTTGTCTCCCTTTCTTTTTGAAAGCCAATTAATCAACAAAAAATCACCTCCCCCTTCTTGAAATAGAAAGAAAAGTGATTCAGAAGTTTATTATTGGTAAAGTCGTTAAGGTTTGAACTAATAGTATCGATACACGACAACTTCTCATCTCGTAAGCTTTATTAACTTGAAATCGTTAATTTTATGTAGAGTGAAAAACGACCAGCCTTCCCCGTCAATGAAGTGATCTCCCACTGAGCTAACTTGTCGTATGTAATGACTAATTGGGAAGGAAATATTTTATCTCAACACAAAAGAAGAACCAACGTTCCCTTTTCACTTGCATACAAAACGTATGTTCGCATATAATGATAGCAAGCAAGTCAGCAAAGGAGTGACAGGGAATGAAATATATACTTCGTAAACATATGGAAGAAAATGCTCCATTGGAGATAATTTATCTCTCCGAACAAGGTAAGATTACGCAGCGGAAAATTCAAGTGCTTGAGGTTTATCCAGGCCATATTCACGCATTCTGTTTTCTAAGGCAGACAAAACGGACATTTAAAGTAGCCAATATCCTTTCTGCCCGCATCATTAAGACCAGGTTTGACAGGTCTGGATGAAGATTGTTAATCAAGGTTCAACCTATTAACTCTTCCTCTTCCTGGATGTCCTTTTCCTGTTCAGTTAACGATTCTTCTTCATCCCTCAGACGATGAGCTAACCTTGAGGCGGCACTCGCGGCAATGCTTGCAACGATATCATCCAGGAAGGTATGCACGATTCCTTCTTGCTTCTTATCGAGTTCGTGTATGACGCCTATTTTATTTTTATCCAAATGGCCAAATGTCGTTACAGCAATGCTTCCGTATCCGAGTACTGCTCCAAAGGCAATCGTTTCATCCACTCCGAATAGCCCTTCATCAGACTCAACAATCGATTGCAGGGGTTCTGATAGCTTTTTTTGCTCTGCCAGTTTATCCAGCTCCACACCGACTAAAATGGCATGTTGAATTTCCCTTTTCAACAGGACACGCTCAACGCTGTGGATGCATTCCTCCAGCTTAAGATCAGCTTTATACGGGATCTGCAATTCATAAACGATTTTTGCAATTGCCTCTACACTGACACCACGCTCCAATAATGTTCGTTTAGCTGCCTTTGTTACTTCCCTGCTGTGTACATGTACATCTGCCATTTTATTCGCCACCTTATTTGTATTATTTTTCTATATCCTTGTATTATAGCACCTTATAATTTAAATTTTTAGAAAATATAACGAAAATTTTATATTCTAAATTCTTGTCACGGGAAAAAGTCGCAAGGCTATGCTAAAATAATCAAGTAAGTTGTTTTTCATTATTATTTATCATTGAGGTGCGGGAAAATGAGTTTACGCAAAGGCACAATTAAAGAGTACATGTTTAAAAGCGAAGCTTTAGCTGAAGAATTGGAACTGCTTGTTTACTTGCCTGCTAATTTTTCGCCATTGTATAAATATTCGCTTGTGATTGCTCAGGATGGCCGTGATTATTTTCAAATGGGCCGAATTGGTCGGGTAGCAGATGAACTGTTAGGGAACGATGAGATTGAGAATATCATCATTGTCGGCATTCCCTATAAAGACCGCTTTGACCGCAGGCGCAAATATCATCCGGACGGGGAACAGCACATTGCATACATACGTTTTCTTGCCCATGAACTTGTCCCGTTTTTAGATGATGAATTCCCAACCTATCAAATGGGACATGGTCGAACTTTGATCGGTGACTCTCTTGGAGGTACAGTTTCTTTATTGGCCGCTTTGCAATACCCGCATACATTCGGGAAATGCATCATGCAGTCGCCACTTGCCAATGAAGCAGTAATGGACGCTGTACGTAATTTTGAGGATCCGCATCTCCTCGAACTTTATCATGTGATCGGGACCGGTGAAACAGCTGTTCCGACAACTGAGGGCAACAAGGCAAACTTCATAGAACCAAATAGGGAATTGCATAAATTAATAAACCAAAAAGGATTTCCTTGCTTCTATGAAGAATTTGAAGGTAATCATACCTGGAAATACTGGCAGGCAGATTTAAAACGAGCACTATTGGAAATGTTCTAATTTACTCGAAATCATCTCTTTGAGATGGTTTCAAGTAAAAACATGTCCAACTATAATACAACAATAAAAAAATATCAGGAGGTTTTATTATGAAATATGGTGTTGCAATTTTCCCTTCAAAAAAACTTCAAGATTTAGCTAACTCCTATCGCAAACGGTATGATACGAAATATGCGTTCATACCACCGCATCTGACGCTTAAACCAACGTTCGAAGCGACTGACATGGAAATTTCAACAATCGCGGAACAATTAAAAGGCATTGCTCAAAAGTGCAGCCCTTTTACGATGAGCGTTACGAAAACGAAGTCTTTCCAACCCGTAAGCAATACTATTTATTTCAAAGTGGAATTATCCGAAGGGCTTCAAGAGCTTCATGATGCACTTAACAATGAGGACTTCATAAAAAGTGAAAGTGAATATGCATTTGTCCCGCATATTACCATCGCTCAAGATTTATCGGATAATGAGCATTCTGATGTTTTAGGCCAATTAAGCATGCTTGACATCAGCCATGAAGAAGAGGTTAAACGAGTTCACTTGCTTTATCAACTTGAAGACGGGGCATGGACCGTTTATGAAACATTTAGATTAGGAGCTGAATGATTTCGTGTTTGTAAAAATCGCAGAGAACAGCCAAGAGCTTGAAAATGCATATTTGATCCGAAAAAAAGTGTTCGTCCAGGAACAAAACGTCCCTCTTGAAGAAGAGATCGATGAATATGAAAAAGAGTCCACACATTTCGTTTTATATGATGAGCAGCAGCAGCCAATTGGTGCCGGCCGCTTCAGGGTCATTGAAAACATCGGTAAAGTACAGCGCATTTGTGTACTATCCTCGGGCCGTAGGAATGGTGCCGGCGCCATGATCATGAATGCCATCGAGGAATACGCCATCCAGCAGGAAGTGCCTCAATTGAAGCTTGATTCCCAGGTGCATGCTATCCCTTTCTATTCAAAATTAGGGTATGAGATCGTTTCCGACGAATTCATGGATGCTGGCATTCCCCATAAAACGATGAAGAAAACCATTTTACGATAAAAAAAGCTGTCCTTTCAGTCTTCTGATTGGACAGCTTTTTTGTTCGTCCATGGACTTATATATTATTTTATAAAAAAAAAACATTTGCGTTCAATGGCAATCTCCGCAAAAATACATATTCTATATATAGAAAGCAAGAAGGAGGGAAAATTTTATGGGTAACAATGATTTTAATCTGGAGGAGTCTCAAAAAAGACTGATGGAACTGCTGGTTTCGAGGACTATGAGAAAATATGGTTTCAAAAAGGAAAAAGTCGATCTAACTGAGAGAGAAAAAAACAACCTTAAAGAAACCATTCGTCATTTACAAGAACAATCACAAAAAATCATTAACCAAGAAAAGAACATCACGGAACATGATGTTAATCCAGTTACAAATTCCATTCACAATAAATTCACGGATTCCAAAAATAAATGACGCACCATATCACCCTACTTGCTGGCGAGAAATAAGAAAACGAGACATAGCAGCACATACATTTCATTCCTAAAGCTCCAGCTTCTTTATTATTCATCCCCCACACACTAATACTTTCTCTAAGTATTTAAAAAATAGACGAATTAACTGATTTATTCGTCCAACCCGATTAATCATCAAAGCATATTTTAATAGGGAATAAAACCTAAGGAGGAAAAAACAACATGAACCAAAATGTATATCGTAGCAATTGTAACACTCATGATGATTCTGAAAGATCATGGTCAGCTCTAGATTCCGCTTCCAGACATCCCCTGACAGGATTCTGTAACGAGGAGGAAACACAGATTGACCAAGAGGCAAAACAGGATAATAATCAAGTGCAGCTTTCTGAAGAACTTATTTACATTAAAGATTCTTGTAATGTAAATGTCACTTCAACGGATGTTAAAGCGGCCCTTTCTCTACAAACTGCCCTACAAGCTGCTATCGCGGTCATCGTAAGCATTTCCATTTCAGATTCTGATAATGCTGATCGGATCACTCAAGAATTAATACAATCTTCTAATGTTCAACAAATCACGCGCCAAAAAACAATTGTTGAAAACAGCCGTGATATCGACATTACAACCACTGATGCACAAGTCGCTTTAAACATCCAACTATTACTGCAACTATTGTTAGCTCTAATCGTGGAAATTGACATTCTTTAAAAAAAATCAATACAAAAAGGACACTTCACGTGTCCTCTTTTGTCTTTCATGGAGAAACTAGACACTTTTGTTGATAAACCTTCCTTTTCCTGTCATTCCGGCCGTAAAATCTTCACTTGCCTTCATGCACATTTGATCTTTATATGTGCCTGCTCCATATGTACTTACCCGATTGTTACCTTGAATTTGTAGTAATCCTCCAATGCTTTCCCTTTCCCTTTCCAACATCTGATCAAAACGGATAGGTTGAATGGGTGCCGTTCCTTTAACAATTCTTACTTTCTCTGCAGCTTTTACAGTCCGGTTAGCATATTGAATATAATCAAATTGTGTGACAGGTGCTATGTATCCCATAGTAACCCCTCCTTATATTAAAATAGTTATGTTGTCATTCAATTACCCATCCGGAACCATAATTTAAACATGATTTCCGTATTCTTTTTTCCTAATCTTCTGGTATGATGAGTATTGCCGATATTTTTAATAGATTAGAGGTATCCATTTATATGAATCAAGCAAAATCTGGCAATGAAATCGTACATTTACATACCGTTTCAGCTGGTGAGCTGCAGACACTTTTTGAAAAAGGAAAACGTGATCAGCTTTCTTGTATCATTTGTCATAAACCAGTGAAATTATTTATTGGAATCCATGAGACACCTTATTTTTATCATAGTGACCCGTCGCAGGGACCCTGTGAAATACCCATTTCAGAACCGATGAACGAGGACAAGCCATTAGAATATATGGAACAGAATGGATTTAGGATTCCAACATCTCGAACCATTACGGAAACGAAAACCATTACAGAACCTTTCCTTAAAAGCCGTCCCATAACCGGCAATCCGAAATATTCAGATAAACCATTTGGTCTTTCACAATCAGAGGAACCATACTTTCAAGAATTATCATCATCAGGGGTTGTACTCGATGCAGAGCAACTCAAGGCGGTAATGACGATCGATGGTCCAATTCTCGTCCTTTCAGGAGCAGGCAGCGGGAAAACCCGCGTATTGACGGTACGCACTGCCTATATGCTTACAGTGAAAAAAATTGATCCAAAAAGTATCATGCTTGTAACTTTTACGGCAAAATCCGCAAAGGAAATGCAGCAGCGTCTGCTCGGCTATCCCTATATGACGCCTTCCCTTGTTTCACAAATCGTTAGCGGGACCTTTCATAGCATCTTTTATAAAATCCTCATTTTCCATGAACCAGCCAAATGGCAGCGCGATTTTTTATTGAAGTGGGAATGGGAAAAAGAAAAGGTATTGAAACAGGCTGGAAGGGAATTGGAACTTGATGATAAGGAATTTGCATATGATCAAGCCCTTCAGCAAATCGGACTTTGGAAAAACTCTTTGGCCTTTCCAGAAGATATTCACCCTAAGGACGATTGGGAGAAATCGTGTTTATTTTTATATAAGAAATATGAAGAATATAAACAGCAAACAGGGAAGTATGATTTTGATGATATGCTTGTAGGCTGTTATGTATTTTTAAAAAATCACCCGGATTTTTTAAAGAAATATCAGCAAAGGTTTAACTACTTTTTGGTAGATGAATTTCAGGATATCAATAAAGTTCAATATGAATTGATAAAACTCCTCTCTGCTGAATCAAAAAATGTATGTGCAGTTGGAGATGATGATCAATCCATCTATTCATTCCGAGGAAGCGATCCGAAGTATATTTTGAATTTCAATCATGATTTCCCTCAATCCCAAGTTGTGAAGCTGACGGAGAATTACCGCTCCTCCCATGAAATTGTCGCTACAGCGAACCGATTGATCAAGCGCAACCAGAACCGGATGGAAAAAAAGATGAGGGCACAACATGATTCAGGAAACCCTCCTGTTTTATTTTATCCTTATGATGAGGAATTGGAAGCAACGATGATCGTATCCGATATCCAAGAAAAAATATCCAAGGGAGCAAACCCTGGGGACTTTGCAGTATTGTACAGGACACATACGATGTCCAGGGCCATTTTTGAACGGCTAGCCGCTTCCAACCTGCCATTCGTCATTGAAAAGGATGCGGATTCGTTTTATCAGCGCAAGGTCATCCGCGGCATGCTTGCCTTTATGCGCTTGAGTTTGTTTCCTCATGACAGCAAGGCAGCATCAGATGTCCTTTCCTCCTTATTCTTAAAGCAAAGTATATTACAGGAGTTAAAAGCAATGACAATATTGCAGGATTGTGATTTTATCGATGCATTTGCTTTTGTTAAGACAGGACATGCTTTTCAAGAACGAAAATTAAAAACGATTCCAGGACAGATCCGCTCTTTAAAAATTATGTCGCCACTCGTAGCTTTAGAAATCATCGAGAAAGATTTAGGATACCAGGAATATGTAAAAAAACGCGGGAATGATGCGAACCTGGAAAAAGGATCCGATGACATCCGTGACTTAAAGGTGGCAGCAAATCGTTTTCCCACCGTCGCCGCTTTCCTTGAACATGTCGATCATATGACTGCGATGGTGCAAGAGATTAAACAGCTATCGAAACATTTTAAGGATGCCATACAGCTTACCACCATACACCGTTCCAAAGGGCTTGAATATAACACGGTTTATGTTCTTGCTGCTGTCGATGGCAGCATTCCTCATGATTTCGCACTTGAATCTTACCGTAAAGGGGAACTATCCCCTCTTGAAGAGGAAAGACGATTGCTCTATGTAGCGGCAACCAGGGCTAAAAAGGACCTTTACCTTTCCATCCTGCAAACTAGACGCGGACGGACCGCCCATCCATCACGTTTTTTGAAGCTTTGACCAAAAGCTGATGCTCTCCATCTTGGGAAATGGAAGGATAAAACAAGATGGTCTTATACTTAGATTTTTACTGTTTTATGAAACCCTTACTAAAATAAGAAATTTGCGACACTCCTGCCGAAAAACGAACTTGTCGGAACACTGCTAGATGCTTATGGCGAGGAGGTTTGGCAGGCAGTCGGCAAATTTCTGGAAGCAACTGCAACTTTTTTAAAAAAAACTGAAGGCCTGCATGATAGCAGGCCTTTTTTCACTTTTTATTTATCATATTAGAAATAGTACCGAAATCCAGTTTATTCCCTTCAGCTACGATGGAATGGACGATTTTATCTTCCATTTCCTTATTGACCGGTTTGTTCGCTATTTTTGAAACACGCTTAATGACATTTCTAACAGTTGTTTCATCTTTGAAATTGGCTCCTTGCAGCGAGTTTGCCAATTCTAATACATCTTTCATATTTACGCCCGTTTTACCTTCTATGTTCTTAAAAAAGTTATTATCCATACCTAAGCCCCTCCCTTTTCTGTACCTATCCTATGGCATTATCAGAAAAATGGTGCTAGGCCCAAACAAAAAAAGAATAGGCTTCTTCTGCCTATTCCTTTTACCTTAGCAGCAGAAAGAAGCCCCTACAATGATTAATAGAATAAACAATACAACGATTATCGCAAAAGTGGAACCGCCACCGTAGCCATAACCGCCGCCGTAGCCATAACCGCCGCCGCCACAACAACCGTAGCCACCAAAACCAAACATACATATCACCTCGCTCTCGCTAAAGCTTACTGATAACATATGTAGGTCTGGACAAATATGTATAGGCCATGTCCTAGTCCAGGCTGCCTATTTCCGCTTATTCATCCTTTTGGCCTAAAAACCAAAGCTCCGATGAATCCAAAGACGATTGCAGCAGAGATACCGGAACTCGTAATTTCAAACATACCTGTCAGTACGCCAACGATCCCATGTTTTTCTGATTCCATCATCGCCCCGTTCACCAGCGAGTTCCCAAACGAAACGATCGGTACGGTTGCTCCAGCACCGGCAAAGTCAATTAGAGGCGCATATAAATCAAATCCGCCAAGAACAGCTCCTATTACAACGAACAAGCTTAACGTATGTGCCGGTGTCAGCTTAGCAACATCGAAAAGAAGCTGGCCGACGACACAGATCAAGCCACCGATGACAAAGGCCCAAAAAAACATTGCTAACATCCAAATCTCTCCTTTTTCATGAATTCATCCCATATTCAATGGCCACCGCATGGGCAATGCACGGAATCGAATCTTTTTGCTGGACGGAAAGTGGTGACAATAATGCTCCTGTTGCGACAAGCAGGATTTTTT
Organism: Peribacillus aracenensis; assembly: GCF_025175645.1. Lineage (NCBI taxonomy): Bacteria > Bacillati > Bacillota > Bacilli > Caryophanales > Bacillaceae > Peribacillus > Peribacillus aracenensis. Next base: position 92,606 of record NZ_JANZMJ010000001.1, on the reverse strand, counting down.
TATATTTGCCAGAAATCATCTCATTTAATATATGACCGTATAAAACCACTGCCGAACATCCCGCACCGCTCCCGCCAGCCAAAACAGGCTGATCCTTTTTAAAAATCATCAATCCGCAATCCTTGAATTTTTCCTGATTGATGTCACAGCCCTTTTGCTTTAATAAGTCAATCGCTGTCTTCCACCCAATTTGACCTAAATCACCAGTAATGATGAAATCATAATCATCCGGGGTCAAACCAGTATCTTTGAAATGGGCAAGTATCGTATCGACGGCTGCCGGGGCCATTGCTCCCCCCATATTGAAAGGATCTTTCAATCCCATGTCAATGACCTTCCCGATAGTGGCCGAGACAATGTGGGGAAATTCCCCTTGCTTGCTTCCATCAGGAGCAACCAGCGCCACCCCCGCTCCGGTTATCGTCCATTGAGCTGTAGGTGGTTTTTGCCCTCCATATTCAGTTGGATAGCGAAATTGTTTTTCTACAGCTGCATTGTGGCTCGAGGCACCTGTCAACACATAGTTAGCCCCGCCATAATTAGTGATGAAGGCAGCTAGAGCAAGCCCTTCCATTGAAGTGGAACAGGCTCCAAACAAGCCGAAGTATGGAATCCCATTAGTTCTGGCTGCAAAGCTTGTAGGTGTAATCTGATTGATTAAATCACCCGCCAAAAAAAATTGTACCTGTTCCTTGTTGATCTTACCTTTTTCCAATGCGAGCTCAACCGCTTTTTCCATCAAATGTCGATGTGCCTTCTCATATGATTCCTGCTCCATCCACAAATCGCTGTATAGGATATCGAAATCACCCGCGATTTCTCCATTTGCTTCAAATGGCCCGCCTGTTACCCCTGTTTCCAAGATGACCGGTTTATTGGTAAACATCCATGTTTGTTCTCCCTTTAACACCGCTTAGCCCCCACTCATTTGATAAATTGTTTTTATCAACGCCACGACAAAGGCTGAAAATACTCCAAATAAAATGACAGATCCGGCCAATTTAAACATATTGGATCCAACACCAAGTACAAAACCTTCCGTCCGATGTTCGATTGCTGCCGAAATGACTGCGTTACCGAATCCGGTGACAGGGACGGCACTTCCTGCTCCAGCAAACTGGCCAATGCGGTCATAAAATCCGAAACCGGTCATCAAAAGGGCCAGGAACACCATGGTGGCAGTTGTAGGACCACCGGCTGTCTGTTCCGTAAAGTTGAAAAAGTAAATATAGAAGTAGGAAATGGCTTGTCCGACCACGCAGAAAATGCCACCTACTAAAAAGGCTTTCAAACAATTCTTCACTATTGGTCTTTTAATTTCATGCTTCCCTTGGAGCTCTTGATACGCATTCTGCTGTGGGGTCGTTTTCTCTTTGCCGCTCATAGCTGAACCTCTCTTCTAAATTAATTCTTTTTGAAGTTCTTCAATTTCCTTGAACTTCTTCCTTGCCTTTTTCTCGGGTACATCTTTTTCTTTGAGTAACTCATTCAATCTTACAGATTCCAAAAAGATTTTATAATCGCTCGATACGATAAAATCATTTTCGGGAAACTTCTCTTCCAGATTTTTAGTCACGGTCTTTTCAATCTTCTTCATATGAAAACGTTGCAGATGCTTAACTTTATAAGCGACGATAATCTTTTTTTCGTTTTTCACGACGATTACGTCATAGATGGAGTCTTCATTAGCAACTGTTTCCTTGACCTTTGAGATCAGTCCCTTTTCATCCTTCCCATCCATTCCATTAATGATATCCATCGGTTCAGGATTCGTACGCTTAATCATTGCTAAATTCTCCGTTTTTCCATCATTATGATTGCTGCATCCAGTAAGCACATACAAAACAACCAGAAAAACCAGCAAGCTGCCCTTAAAATATCTTCCTTGTCTGAACATAGATTCACATCCTAATTTTTCGTTCTATTGTTATTTTCTTGTTTAATTGTTTTTTTATGAATGGTAGGATTAGGAAATAAAAAAACCTTTCCGAAATGGAAAGGTTTTTTCAAAAATCAATAGCCTTTATTTTTATAGTTATTATTACAGCCACAGTCTTTCTTGATTTTGACCGGTTGATCTTTTTTAATCGGTTTTGCATAAGCCCATGGATTCTGTTTCTGATTCAATTTATGACTCCTCCTTTAAGTTCTATACCATACTATATGAACGAAGAGACAAGTTGTTTCCAATCAAATGTCCATAAATTTGCTGATTATTACCTCAATGATTGCGCCTACTGCTGCTACGGCAAGGATAAATGTCAATACGTCGCCAATAAACCAATGTTGGATATAAAGGAAAACAAGAAAAAGGCTAACCCAGACACCCACGCACCAAAAACAGCTTAGCAATTGTCCAATCCAGCCAAGCAGGCCCTTCTCCTTGGGCATTAAAAATATTTCCACATCCCCTTCTTCATTTTTTTCCTCAATCTCTTTAAAAAAGGGGCGGCGCAGCGGCTCCATGATTTTATCGAAAACAATCAAACGTGTCAGCCTGAAGGAAGCCAATCCTAATATTATAAATAAGGTAAATTCATTTTGTGGGGGAAACATTTAATATTGCTCCTTCACTTAGGTACTTCAATTATTTTGGCATCGATGATATCCGGCAGGTCCACGAAACGAATATGCTTCCCTCTTTTAATCTTCACTGATTCCCCCTTCATTCCCAACACATGAAACTGAATCGTTTTTCCGTTTACAATAGCCTCACATAATGGCTTGGGAAAACCTTGATGATTGGATAGGCGGGAAATGATGTCGCGGGAAGATTCTTTCTTCTCCGCCTTTTTCCTTTTTCTCTTAACTGGTTTTTCGTTTTCTGGTTCTATTTGTTCAGGATGTTCCATTTGTTCAACCGGAGTTTGCTCAGGTGCATATTGTTCGGTGATTTTTCTTAATCCCGTAATCTCTTTTTCAATTTCCATCATGGCATCATAAACACCGAATTCCCGTTTGACTTTTTCGATTTTTTCTTCATTTTGCTCGGTTTCCTGTAGTTCGGGTTCAGGCTCAACGCTGTCTTGAGGTGTAGCTTTTTTCGTTCGAAAATCACTTTGCATATTCCCACGCTGATCTGATATTTTTGCTTGATCGACATATAAAAGTGGTTTGGATTCCTTATCGCCATTTTTCTCTGACATGAAAACCCTCCTTAATATTTCAGGATATCCACAGACTGGAGCTGCTCCATATGGTATTGGACAACTTTTTTCCCGAATTTATGCCTTATGAACAAACTGGACTCTTTTTTTTGTTCCAATTTCCCAAACAGTGTACGGTCATTGATGATGAACTTACAAACAGGTTTAGGTGCAAAGGCTGGAAGCCGGGACAACAGCTCCACCAATTCCTCTGCAGTATATGAAGTGCTGATATTTTTTTCAGTCAAATCAATATGTCTCTTCAGCGGATTGTGTATGGTTTGTTTTCCAACGGCACTAGGCATACCAACTTTCTTCACGTCCATGATTCCCCTCCTTCTTTTTCACGAATAGGGTTGAAAGCAGGTTTTTGCCGATCCTCGCAAATAATGAATATCCTCTATGTATCATTTATATGAGATTCGCCCTTCTTTATGCTGAAGATGTGCCGCTCCCTAAAAAAAGGACATCAACTTATCTTGGATATGTTGGGGATTAATGGAGAAAACTAAAGATATCGATTTATTGAAGGAGTATATGAAGATGAAAAAAAGCGGAAAGATTTCAACCGTACAACTATCTTTAATCATGATGACGGCTGTCGGCTTGAAAAATCATGTAACGATTCTTCCTCATTTGTTACAGGCGACCAAAAGGGATGCGTGGATTTCTGTTCTACTTGCTCTTGGCCTGATTTTGATTTGGTGTTTTCTCTTATTCTATATCCATAAAGCCACAGCCCAGACAAATATATTTGTCTGGGTGGAAAAAAATATTGGGAAGGTAACAGGCAGGATTTTATCCTTTACCATGAGTCTCTTTTTCGCTTTTTTGGCTGCGGTTTCATTAAAAGAGATGGTTGTATGGACAAATATTTCCTATTTGCCCATAACTCCTTCGATATATGAAATCATCTTATTTACTGGTTTATGCTTTTTCCTTGCCTCAACAAACATACAAACGATCGCTATTACAAATACATTTGTATTGATGGCCGTCCTTGTGTTTGGCTTTTTTGTTGCAATCACGAACATACAATTTAAAGATTATTCACTTTTGAAACCCATCCTTGAAAATGGATGGTCCCCTGTCTTTGCAGGTATTATTTATCCCTTGTCTGGCCTTATCGAATTGATTGTCATACTTTTAATGCAGCAAAAAGTCCATGGAAAACTAAAATTCAAGGTTTTTGCTATAAATTCCATCATCCTTACATGGCTTATTCTTGGGCCGCTTATTGGCTCCATTGTAGAATTCGGCCCAGTCGAAGCCGCAAGGCAAAAGTTTCCTGCCTTTGAGCAGTGGGGATTAGTCACATTAGGGAGATTCATTGAGCATCTTGATTTCTTGTCGATTTATCAATGGTTAACAGGAGCCTTTATTCGTGTTTCCTTTTTCCTATTTTTATCACTCGAAGTACTATCCATTAAAAAGAAGCGAAACAAAATCATATTGCTCCTAACCTATTCTATTTTCCTTATCATTTCTACTTCATTTAGCTTCAGTGATGTTGTTCTATATTCCTTTATAAAAACATTTGTTTTACCGATTACCTTATTTTTCTTTTTAGCCGTTTCCATCCTTTTAAGTTTATTTGTTTTGTTTAGTAATCGAAGAAAAAGGAGGTCCACATCCGATGTTCAAAAAAAAGAACCGACAACCATCCAGTCCGAATAGGAAACTGGAAAAACCGGATAAACTCATGATAAAAAATGAATCCGATTTAAAAGAAATTTTTCAAAACTCAGGAGATGTTTTTTTTCAAACCAGTGTATATCGTGATGAATCACCGATAAAAATTACAGTAATTGGATGTGAGGGACTTGTCGATACTGAATTATTAAATAATCTCGTATTTGAAAGGCTAACATTATTTTTCGAAAAATATCCAAGAGGGAAAATAACAATTAACGAAATAAAAGCTTCACTTTATCTTCCACAACTTACTGAAGTGAATACAAAGGAGAATTTGTTCGCAGATATCTACTCCGGAAGATTGTTACTTTACATAGAAGAATTCGGTTTTTTGTTATCTGTAAACATAGCAAATCGCCCTCAACGTAATCCAGAGGAAACATCGTCAGAAGTAACGATAAAAGGACCGAGAGATAATTTTATTGAAGATTTGTCCATCAATGTGGCTTTAATCAGGAAGAGAATGCGTACAAATTCTTTAAGCGTTAAATACTTCGAGGTGGGCAGGAGAACTTTGGCTAAAGTCGCTGTTTTATATATGGAGGACATATCTAATCCTGATATGGTTCAAGAAATATCTCGGAAAATTGAAGCAATTGATGTGGATGGGATATATGGAGGCAATCAATTTATGGGATTGATTGAAGAGCAACCTGCAATACTTTTTCCAAGGCATGACTATTCGGGAAAACCGGATTTTGCCGTACAATGCCTGTTAAAAGGAAGGGTTTTAATTTTAATTGATGGTGTTGCCTACACAATGATTACACCCATTAACCTCTTCATTGTCTTAAAAACATCCGAAGACAATGAATACACGTCCATTTACGCTTCATTTGAAAGGGTCCTTCGATTATTCGGCATTTTTATTGCTGCTCTATTACCAGGTTTTTGGGTCGCTTTAACCACCTTTCATCAAGACCAGCTCCCGCTGATATTACTAGCCACAGTAGTGGAATCAAGAAGGGGTCTGCCACTTCCCACCTCACTTGAAGCCATTACGATGGTCATCGTCTTTGAAATATTCAAAGAAGCCGGGATGCGATTACCTACATCGATTGGTCCAACATTAAGTGTATTGGGCGCTTTAATTATTGGGGATGCCGCGATCCGTTCCGGTTTAACAAGTCCTGCCATGCTTGTTGTGATTGCAGGCTCAGCTGTAGCTACTTTTACACTCGTCAATCAATCGATCATTGGGGTCATTAGCTTAATTAGGCTGGTTGCTATTATTTCCGCCTCTCTTTTAGGTCTTTTCTCATTCATCCTTTTAGCGCTATTTCTCTGTGCGTATGTGAGTAATATACGAATATTAGGTGTTCCCTATATGGAAGTAACTGCTAACTTAAGTTGGTCCAATATTGCAAAAACACTTTTTAGAGTTCCTTCCGCTTTGAATAAAAAACGCCCTTCTATCTTTTCTTCTAAAGACCCCACGAGGAAAGGTGATGATGGAAAAAAATGAGGTACAGATTCATTCTAATACTATTAAGTGTTTCCTTTCTCTCTGGTTGCTGGGATTCAAATGAACCTGAACGACTTGTTTATGCAAATGGATTGGGGATCGATTATAAAGACGGAAAGGTCGTCGCTCACCTTCAAATCATTAATCTGCAAGGGCTGGCAAAATCCGAATCAGGTGGGGATCCCAGTACCCTAAACGCTGCAGATGTCGGAAGTGCTACTGGAGATACTCTCGATGAAGCCTTGTTTAATTTATATCATACGTCAGATCGACGTATTTATTGGGGACATCTTTCTTTTGTTATTTTATCGGAAGAAGCCATTAAAACTGGAAACTTCAAATATACGCTTGATTTATTGGACCGTTATCGCGAAACACGCTACCGAATTTACTTTTTTATGACTAAGGGTGCGGTTAAAGATGCCATGCTTATTTCCCCTATCGAAAACATTTCCTTGGCTTTTTCAAAATTAAGCGATCCAAAGGGGAACTATAATCAAAGCTCTTTTATCCCACCGATAAATTTAAGAGAGATTCTCATTGAGCTGGACGAACCTGCTTATTACGTTTCAATTCCCCAACTAAAGATTACGGAGCAATGGACCGGGCAGAAAGAAAAAAAGAAGGCTTTATTAATGGATAACATCGCTGTTATTTCAGAAAATAAAATAATGACCATTCTGCCTAAAAAGGTGATGAATGGTGCAAGATTAGTGAACAAACATTTTGTTCGTGATAACGTTACCCTTTTCTCTGGAACGGAAAGGGAAACATCAATTATTGTGTTCGAAAAGAAGGCTAAGATAACACCTATCGTAGAAAAAAACGGAAAAGTTCGTTTTCATATAAAAATGAAGATTAAAGCAAGTGTTGACATGTTGAAAAAGGGCATAACACACAAAGAATATGAAGAAGAATTAATACGCTCTATCAAGAAAGAAATAAAATACACATATCAATATACACAAAAAAGAGGGCTGGACCTGTTTAGGTTATCGAATACACTTTATCGAGAGGATATTAAAACTTGGAGAAAAATCGAAACAGGAGGAAGGATCCCTTTAGATGAAGATTCGATTAAGTCGATTAAAATCGAAGTAATTCTTCAAGATACCGGAAAACAAACATTAACACCAATCTTTGATGGACAGGATGATAACAGTTCAAAAAATTAAAAAGGGGACCTTAAAGAGTCCCCTTTTATCATCCAATTATATGATAACCGGAGTCCACATGGATATTTTCCCCGGTAATTCCGCGGGACATGTCACTTAATAAAAATACTGCCGTATCCCCTACTTCTTCCGGAGTCGTTGTACGACGGAGCGGTGCTTCTTCCTCAATTTTCTTTAAAATTGTATTGAAGTCACGGACACCTTTAGCGGATAAGGTACGGATTGGACCGGCCGAAATTGCATTCACTCGGATGTTATCTTTGCCAAGATCACTTGACAGGTAACGGACATTGGCTTCCAGCGAGGCCTTAGCCACTCCCATTACATTATAATTTGGCATGACCCGTTCACCGCCAAGATACGTCATTGTGACGATGCTGCCGCCTTCAGTCATGATTTCCTTCGCCGCTTTAGCTACAGCCGTCAAAGAGAATGAACTGATATTATGGGCAAGCAAGAACCCTTCACGGCTCGTGTTGACGAACTCACCGTCCAGCTCTTCCTTGTTAGCAAATGCGACACTGTGTACCACGCCATGAATGATACCTGTTTCTTCCTTAATCGCCGCAAAACATTCATCAATGCTTTCATCCTTCGTTACATCACATTGTAAAATGGTGGAAGGCTCCCCTTCCAATGTAGAAGATAGTTCCTTAACGCTTTTTTCCGTACGGTCTTTACCGTAAGTGAAAATCAGCTTTGCACCTGCTTTATGTAAGGAACGGGCAACTCCCCATGCAATACTTCTTTTATTCGCAACACCCATTATGACAAACGTTTTTCCTTCTAATGAAAAAGTCATCGTATGTGACCTCCTATTTTTAATACAAGTTATTAGTACCTGCTACTAATGATAGTATATCAAAATTCCTTTGATAAAAACACCGTTTTCTAAAGTCCTGAGGGAATGGCCCTCCAAAGAGGGCCTACTTTGACTTATAGTAGATAGCCCATTAATAATGTTGCTAATCCGAAATAAATAAGAATACTGATAAGGTCGTTGATTGTTGTAATGAAAGGACCTGAAGCTACCGCTGGGTCGATTTTCATTTTATGCATGAGAAGCGGGACGATTGAACCGGCAAGTGTGGCAACGATCAGAGTTATAAAGATGGAAATACCAACCAATAACCCTAACATTAAATCATCTTGCCAAAAATATACAATGAAAATGATGGCAATTCCGCATGTCAGGCCAATAATAAGGCCAGTTCCAGCCTCTCGAAGGACCAGTTTCCACTTGCTTTCCTGTTCTAATTCACCTGTGGCGATTCCTCTGACCGCTACTGCCAAGGCTTGTGTTCCTGTATTTCCAGCCATGCCGCCAATCAATGGAATAAATACAGCAAGAATCGCTTTTTGGCTTAGTGTCTCTTCGAATCGGCCGATCAAACTTGCAGTCAGCAAGCCTAAAAACAAAAGGATGACCAACCATGGCAGCCGTTTTTTTGCAGCGGAAAATGGACTCTTATCAACATGATCAAGATCAGAGATACCTGCCAATTTAGAATAGTCATCGGATGCCTCTTCATCCATGACGTCAATGATATCATCAACGGTTATAATCCCTAATAAATGGTTTTGGAAATCGACGACCGGCACGGCAAGGAAGTTATAGTCCCTTATTTTTCGTGCCACCTCTTCCTGGTCCTCAGATACAGGGACGGAAACTACCCTGTCATCCATTAAATCACCGATTAAAGCATCTTCATCAGCAATGATCAATGTCCTGAGCGATAAAACACCAAGCAGCTTCTTATCCTGATCGGTAACGAACACATAATAAATCGTTTCCGCTTCCGGAGCTTCCCTTTTTAAAATCTGCATGGCTGATCGAGCGGTTTCATTTGCTTCAATGGCAATGAATTCTGTCGTCATGATACTACCTGCCGTAGATTCCTCATAGTTCAGAAGCTCCTGAATTTCACTTGCCGCTTCATCATCCATGATGGTCAAATAGCTGACGGCCTGCTCATCATTGATTTCATTCAGGACGTCAGCCGCATCATCCGCATACATATGGGAAAGCATATCGGCTGCATAAGAAGGATTCATTTCAGCCAACAGGCTTTCGTAATCCTCTTCATCAATTTCTATATTTTCAAAAAGGTCCGCCATTTCTTCCGGTGACAAATATGTGTAAACGACGGATCTGAATTCATCTGACAAGCTTGTATAAAATTGAGCCTGATCATATGGATGCATTTCAAGGAACTCCGTACGGAACTGATCTAGACTTTCCGTTTTAAGCGCTTCAAGCAAAAGCTCGTTATTCATTTGACTATTCTCCCGCTCCCGTTCCTTCATCTCCTCCATAACCATACACCTCCTAAAACATATTTTTTCATTTCCTCGTTTATATTTTATTTTTTTAAATAATACTATACTAATACCATAAACATATACAAAACAAACAAAGGATGTGTCAAATGAACATCGATATCATAGGGGACATTCATGGATGTTTCGCTGAATTCAGGCAGCTGACCGAAAAAATGGGCTATACATGGAAGACTGGGTTTCCTGTACATCCCTCCGGAAGAATTCTCGGCTTTGTAGGCGATTTAACCGATCGCGGCCCAAATTCCCTTCAAGTAATAGAGGTTGTCCATGAATTAGTCATTAACCAAAATATAGCAAGGTATGCCCCAGGTAACCACTGCAATAAATTGTATCGTTATTTTTCAGGCAATAAAGTTCAAATATCACACGGTTTAGAGACTACTGTAGCTGAATATGAATCACTGAACATTCGGGATCAGAAGAAGATCCGAAAAAAGTTCATGGAACTGTATGAACGTTCCCCACTTTATCAACTCATTGATGAAGGGCGATTGATCATTGCCCATGCAGGAATTCGCAGTGACTATATTGGCCAATATAGCAATAAGGTAAAAACCTTTGTCCTCTATGGTGATATCAATGGCTCCAAACATCCCGATGGGTCACCGGTCAGGAAAGACTGGGCACAATCATACAAAGGGGAAACATGGATCGTATATGGACATACACCAGTCCCTGAAGCTAGAAGAGTCAATCATACTTATAATATTGATACAGGCTGCGTCTTCGGTGGAAAACTGACGGCTGTCCGTTATCCCGAAATGGATCTTCAAGAGGTGCCTTCTTCCATGCCATATATAGCAGGAAAATTCAGGACATCTTTTGATTAACCAAAAAAACTCGCCATCTTGGTGAGTTTTTTTGAGTCTATGAAGTGGTTTTGTTTATTGCAGCCCGGATATAAAGTCAGGAATCCCATCCTTTACTTCCTTCGAGCAAACGGGTCATATCTTCTGGTAACTCTTCTTGAAACAACATCATCTTCTTCGTGAAAGGATGTAAAAATTTCAATTCAAAACAATGAAGGGCTTGGCGAGGGATACCTCTCCTGTTCCCTCCATATAAATCATCACCAGCCAGCGGGTGGCCAATATGCGCCATATGGACCCTGATTTGATGTGTACGCCCTGTCCTGAGTTCCAAATTAAGGAATGTATGGGACCCTGTATGTGCCAATACCTTAAATAGGGTACAGGCATACCGGCCATCCTCCCTGACTTCCCGTTCAATGATGCTGGTCGACTTTCGTCCGATTGGCGCCACTATCTCTCCTACAGGTCCTTCAACGATTCCTTCAGCTACGGCTTGGTATCTCCGTTTAACCTGTCCTGATTTTTGCTGCTCACTTAAAAGGTGATGGATATGCCGGTGCTTGGCAATTAAAACCAAACCTGATGTATCCCGGTCAAGACGTGTAACTATATGGATCGTCGCCTGTATTCCCGTCTTCCTATAATAACCCGCCAAGCCATTCGCCAAACTGCCGTTGGGATGCTCACGGGAAGGAATGGTATTCATGGAAGGGGGCTTAGCCACCACCAATACAAACTCATCTTCATATCTGACATTCAGGGGGATGGGTTCCGGCAAAAGACCTTCGCTTGCCTGCTCCGGCGGAAATATGACGGTGACGATGTCGCCCGTTTCAATCCGTTCCCTTACGGTTACTTCCTCGCCGTTCAACTGGATATATCCACCTTTAAACTTAATATCCGTTAATGCTCGTTTTGAAATATCGCATTTGCTGAGAAACTCTCGCAATAAAGAGCCAGAATCCTCTTCAAAAACCGACCAGGTCAAAGAAAAGTTTTGATTTGACATGAGGTGAATCTATCTCCTTAATTAGCAATAAATGAATCATGCACCCTTTTCCAGAAAGGAAAAGGGCGGAATCTGGCAAATCGGATCTTTTCATCTGCAACTCGGCACTGTATCGACTTTACATTTTCCTGAAGCAAGGACAAATGGTCGACCGTAATTTGAAAATTGACCGCATTGACCGGCCTGAACATACACGTATGATGTGCCGGCAGCAGAAGCGGAGATCCTACGGTCCTAAACACCCGGTTATTAATGGATGCCAATTCGGTAATCTGGATGGCATCGATTGATGGATGGACGATGGCCCCGCCAAGCGCCTTATTATATGCCGTGCTTCCGGATGGCGTCGCAATGCATAAACCATCTCCACGGAACGTCTCGAAATGCTGGCCGCGTATTTCAACGTCCATGACGAGCGTCCCTTCCACACTTTTGACCGTCGATTCATTCAACGCCAAAAATCTTGCTTCCCGCCCTCCATGCTGATAACGGACAATCGTTTCGAGCAGTGGATATTCCACTATTTGAAATGGGGTTTTCGCTAAAGCTATCACCAATTTTTCAATTTCATCAGGGGTCCAATCTGCATAAAAACCAAGATGTCCTGTATGTACACCGACAAAGGCAGTTTTATCCAATCGATTCTTATAACGGTGAAAAGCATATAATAAAGTGCCATCACCACCGACAGAAATGACAATATCCGGCTGATCTTCGTCATATTCCAAATGAAAGTCCTGAAGATACGTACGCATCCTTTGCATTAAAGTATTCGATTTCGCATCTCCTTTTGACGTTATCGCAAATTTCATGTAATACCACCTCACAAATTAGATTTCTTCCCGTTTATCCATTTATGCGTTCAGGAATCTTTCTTCCTGGAAAAAAGACGCTGTGCTTCCTGGATTTCCGTACGGATTTGCGACATCTCTGCATCAAGCAGGAAGGCCGCTTCTGCTGCACGTTTGAGTCGCAATTGAATATCTTCCGGGAAAATGCCTTTATATTTATAATTTAAAGAATGTTCGATCGTCGCCCAAAAATTCATCGCAAGAGTCCTGATTTGTATTTCGGCAAGGATATTTTTTTCGCCATGGATCGTCTGGACCGGATAGCGGATTACAACATGATAAGAACGATAGCCGCTTGCTTTTTTATGGGAAATATAATTCCTCTCCTCGACTATCTCGAAGTCATTGCGACCCCGTAATAGTTCAACTACCTGTTCGATATCATCCACGAACTGGCACATCATGCGAAGCCCTGCAATATCCTGAATTTCAGTTCCCAATTTATCAATGGGAATATCCTTCAGGCTCGCCTTATCCAAAATGCTGACAATCGGCTTTACCCTTCCTGTTACAAATTCGATCGGCGAGTGAATATTCTCTCTCTCAAACTGTTTCCTTAATCCCTTTAGCTTAACCTTTAATTCTTCGACAGCCTGAGTATAAGGCGCCAAGAAATCGTCCCAACTCTCCATTGCCACACCACCTATATCTATCTAAAAAGCGCCTGTTCAACTCTGGTATGGGCAGAACGCTCTCCTAAATCCAGCAATCACATGACTTTATGTCAATTCACCGCTGGATCCTATTTCTTTTTCTAGCAAAAAGTATGTATTAAATTCTTATATATACGATAATCCATTTTTCGTGCTCAACGTTTATATTTTATCATATCCTGCAATTGATTCCTAAATATTCAAGTACAATAGCAAAAAATTATTGAATTCAATTTGACAGCTGGAATGGTTCTTATATGATTAACCTAAGAATCAGCCAGAAAGGATGGAGCACATGAACCAGCATATTGAAATTGAATTTAAAAACCTTTTAAGCGAAAAAGAATTTCGTCAACTGATCGAATACTTTCATCTTGGGGCATCGAACTTTAAAACCCAGAAAAATCATTACTTCGATACACTTGGATTCACTTTGAAAAGCCTAGATTCCGCGCTTAGGATCCGGGAGAAAAACGGGCGTTACGAGCTGACTTTAAAACAGCCCGCAACAGAGGGACTATTGGAAACGAATCAAGATATTCCTGAAGGAACCGCATATGCATTTCTGAATCATAACACATTCCCTGATGGCGAGATCCAACATCTAATCCTCGAATGCGGAATTGATCCAAAAGATTTTACCTGCTTTGGGACACTAAAGACAGACCGCCTTGAATTTCCTTACAAAGAGGGTTTACTTGTTTTAGATCATAGTTCGTATTTGAATCAGGAAGACTTTGAGCTTGAATATGAAGTGACGGATGCAAAAGCAGGGAAAAAAAACTTCCTGAATCTCCTTGAAACCCTTCAAATTCCAGTAAGGGAAACCGAAAATAAGGTTAAGAGGTTTTATCGCGCCAAATTCCAGGAATAATCCTGTTTGAACCCATTCGGAGGTGGAGAGTTTGAAAATCCAAGATTTCAAAACGTTTATGGAATTGCAGGCAATCCAGCAATTCACAAATGGCAGCATCACAAGCAAAAATTCATCTAGATCCGTTTTCCAGGACATGCTCTCGGAACTGGTTTCGGGTGATGCTCTTGAAAGCACTTCGCAGAAATTGGGTTCCTTATTATCCAATGTTGAAGCTGAAACGAAATCTTTTCTTCAACCCAGCGGCCTAACTTCCATGAACATCAACCCGATATCCGCTGCCAATGCTAACAAACAGAGCAGCAGCGAAACCGCCAAAAACTTTGATCATATCATCAGCCAGGCAGCCAGTTTATATAATCTCCCGGAAAAACTGATTAAGTCTGTCATTAAACAAGAATCGAACTTCAACCCTGAAGCCACCAGTTATGCGGGTGCCGCTGGCCTTATGCAGTTAATGCCAGCAACTGCAAAAAGCCTTGGGGTGGATGATGCAACCGATCCAGAACAAAACATCATGGGCGGGAGTAAATATTTAAGTCAAATGATGGCACGATATGACGGAGACATCCAGGTTGCCCTTGCTGCTTATAATGCAGGGCCAGGAAATGTCGATAAATATAACGGCATCCCGCCCTTTAAAGAAACTCAGAATTATGTTCAAAAAGTCTATGGCACATTTTTAAGTTAAAGCAAGCTGACCCGGTTTATTTGTGACGGGTCAGTTTTTTCATGTCTATATATGCTTCTCCAGAACAAATGGAAAAGCCCCCCAGAGCTGTAATCTCCGATCATTCCCCTGTGTCATACTACAGATGTAAAATTTTCTTTAAGCTATATATTTGTTATATCAGTACGTCATTGATAAAATATGAATAAATATCAACCATCTTTCTTTAAAAGGAGTAATCAACATGATGCAAGGGAACCCTACACCATATGAATTAATTGGAGAAGGGCAATTACACAAATTAATTGATGTGTTTTACTCCAACGTTAGTCAGCACCCGGATCTGCAGCCAATATTCCCTGACGATTTAACTGAAACGGTCCGTAAGCAAAAACAATTTATGACTCAATATTTAGGCGGTCCCTCTTTATATACCGAAGAGCATGGCCATCCTATGTTGCGGGCTCGACATATACCTTTTGAAATTACGCCAGAACGTGCGAAAGCATGGCTCTCATGCATGTATCAAGCTATGGACGAAATTGGCCTTGAGGGTGAGATTAGGGAGTTTTTCTATCATCGCCTCTATTTGACGGCACAGCATATGATCAATACATCCGGAACTGACGGGAAAGGAGAAGACAGTTGAGCGCACAAAAACCAGTTTTCAATATTTCCGATTGGATCAAGACGCAGCATTGCTATGATATAGGAAAAAAGCCAATTGAAATTTATGTTTTTGTTGATCCGCTTTGTCCCGAATGCTGGGGCTTAGAACCAATTATTAGGAAATTACAGATAGAATATGGCCAATTGTTCAGTTTACGCCATGTTTTAAGCGGTAAAATCGATTCTCTTAATATGGGGAAAAATAAAAATTATGAAAACATTGCTCAGGTTTGGGAAAAGACAGCCAGCCGCTCGGGAATGTCCTGCGACGGGAGCCTTTGGTCTGAAAACCCAATCTCTTCTCCATATACAGCTTCCATCGCAATAAAAGCAGCGGAATTGCAGGGGCGTAAATTGGCCATTCGCTTTTTAAGGCAGCTTCAAGAATATGTATTCATAGGAAAAAAGGATATATCCAATATCGAAGTCTTGACCGAATGTGCCAAAAGGGTTGGACTGGATGTGGAGGAATTCCTTTATGACATCAATTCTTCCAGTGCAGCCAAAGGCTTTCAATGTGACATGAAAATCACTAGCGAAATGGAAGTGACGGAAATACCTTCCCTTGTCTTTTTCAATCAAAATATTGAAGAAGAGGGAATAAAAGTTTCAGGTGTCTATTCTTACGAGGTATATGTTCAAATTTTAGAAGATATGCTCAATGGTCTGCCAGCCCCTGCAAAACCCCCCTCTCTCGAAGAATTTTTAAGCTGTTTCAAACTAGTGGCCACAAAGGAAATTGAAACTGTTTATAATATGAATAAGAGTAACGTCGAGTTGGAAATGAAAAAGCTTGTTTTAAAACAGTTGGCAGAAAAGATTCCTGCTAAATACGGAACGTTTTGGAGATATACAAAGAAGCAGTCATGAATTTGACTGCTTTTTTGTTTAAAACCACGCAAATCAAAAGATTGCATGGTTTTTTTATAAGAAAATAAGGGGATGGGAGAAATTTTTCACGATCAAACAAAGGGGTATAAGTTTGTTTGTGATTCACTTCACAATAAATAATATAACAGATAACTCAGTTATGTTTCAACTGTTTGTGTAACTTTTCACAAATTGTTCACAATATATAATTTTCACTTTTTAATTATTTTTTCTTAATATATATAGTTAAATAAGAGCCTATTTAAGTTTAAAGCCCTAAGTGTTTTTGTTATCTGATAAGCAAGGGAGTGAATTTACTTGTGAAATAAATCACAAAAGTATTAAATCATTTGTTTTTATTTCCTAATCTTTCGTACAACTTTTGTTACAACCGGCGTCATTTTGTACTTTTTACTTTTCCGCAAATGAAAAACCCCGGCAAATCACGAAATTTGCTGGGGTTTTTCATCTATTTATGCGAATAAGGGGATAGGAGAAATTTCACGACGAACAAACAAAGGGGTATATGTTTGGGATGTGATAACTTCTATATCTGTACTATAGCAGATTATACACCTTAAAAGCAAGAACTTTGTGCGCAGCTTCACATTATTGTCATATTTTTAGAATACTGCTTATTTTAAAACATACTATCTAATAAAGCGCAGATGAGCTTTTACTGCGGCCAGTTGGAGGTGACCAAATTGAAAGGCTTTATTCTACTCATACTCTTGATAGGGTCGCTATTTGTCCAGCTGCTCGGTATCATGAACCTCATTCCTCTGTATTTTACCTCCCCTATTCTATTTTTTGTTTTCTTCATAATTCTTCATAGCTTAAATCAGAGAAATCGATTTAAAGGATTATGACGGACATGCATATAAGTTGAAAAGGACCCGAAGTGCTCGGGTCCTTTTCACATCTTATTTATTCAAAAGCTCTTCCAACTCATTTAGTTTTTCTTCGAATACATTCATGGCTTCTTGTACAGGTTCAGCTTTTGTCATATCGACGCCAGCCTTTTTGAGCACTTCAATCGGATAATCAGAACTTCCTGACTTCAAGAACTCCAGATACCTTTTGACGGCGGGCTCTCCTTCTTCAAGGATTTGCTTGCTCAATGCTGTTGCTGCACTGATTCCTGTTGCATATTGATAAACATAGTAATTATAGTAGAAGTGTGGAATACGCGCCCATTCCAAACCGATTTCGTCATCAATGGTCACGTTCTCTCCAAAGTATTTCTTGTTCAGCTCATAATATTCTTTAGTAAGCATATCCGCTGTCAACGCTTCCCCATTTTGTGCTTTTAAATGAATCGTATGTTCAAACTCTGCAAACATCGTTTGCCTGAACAGTGTGCCGCGGAAACCTTCCAGGTAATGATTCAATAAATAGATGCGTTTCTTTTCATCTTCGATTGAATTCAGTAAATAATCGTTCAACAGGTTTTCATTACAGGTCGATGCAACTTCCGCTACAAATATGGAATAATTCCCGTATGGATATGGCTGATATTTACGTGTATAGTAGCTATGGACCGAATGCCCAAACTCATGAACGAGCGTGAATAAGTTATTGACGTTATTTTGCCAGTTCATTAGGATATAAGGATTCGTCCCATATGTACCAGAAGAATAGGCACCGCTTCGTTTCCCTTTGTTTTCATGCACATCGACCCAACGGTTTTCAAATCCCTCTTTCAAAACGTTCAAATAGTCCTCCCCAAGCGGAGCAAGACCTTTAAGGACATAATCTTTGGCCTCATCATATGTCACTTCCATCTTCACTTCTTTAACAAGAGGGGTGAATAGATCATACATATGAAGTTCGTCTAATTGCAGTACTTTTTTACGTAAATCAAGATAACGGTGCAGTAATGGCAAGTTGTCATTGACCGTTTTAACGAGATTATCGTATACGGTCTCCGGAATGTTATTATTACTTAATGCCGCTTGGCGTGCTGAATCATATTTTCGAACCGTGGCATTGAAGTTGTGGTTTTTCACCTCACCTGACAGGGTTGAAGCAAATGTATTACGGAACTCTCCATACTTGCTGTATACCCCTTTAAATGCCTCCTCACGTACACGGCGATCTTCACTCTCAAGAAAACTGATATACCTTCCGTGAGTGATTTCCACTTCATTTCCCTCTTCATCCTTAATGGTCGGGAATTTCAAATCGGCATTGTTTAGCATACCGAAAGTATTGCCCGATGCATCAAGTACTTCTGATGCTTGCGCCAATAATTCTTCCTGCTCTGCAGATAAGATATGGGGCCTCTGAAGATTGATTTCCTCTAAAGAATGTTTGTATAATTTCAGATCTTCTTTTTCTTCCAAAAACCCTTCCACTTTGTTTTCATCAATACTCAATAGTTCAGGAACCATATATGAAAACGCAGCTGCTGCCTGGGCGTATAAAGCTTTTGCCCTATCCTCCATCCCTTGATAAAAAGGATTGGTTGTATCTTGATCATTGCGCATATGTGAATAAGAATAAACTTTCCCTAGCTTCTCGAATACCTCATCTTGGAGTTGAAGGGCCGCAAATAATTTTTCTGCGCTTTCTCCCAACGTCCCTTTATGTGCTTCCGCCTTCTTGAGGTCTTCCTTTACCGCTTTGAAGGCAGCTTCCCAATCTTCCTCGGTTGCGAAGATATCTTCCAGTCTCCAAGTATCTTCAGGAGCTATTTCACTTCTTGAAGGTAATGTATTTGCTTTTGTTTCCTGTGCCATAAAAAAATTCCTCCCCATTCTATAGAAACTTGCCATTGGGCTAAATCGTTAAACCGGATCGAACGCTGCAATACTTCATTCGGCGTTCATTCTTTCTTAAAGTTTTCTAAATTCCCAGTTCTTATTACTATTTCTCCATTAACAAAAATAATCCTGCCCTTTCATCTGAATTCAAGATAAATAGAGATGTTATCACTGATTATACTGGATATTCCCCTTTTCCATCATCAATTTATGCTTATCATAGAAATCTTTTTCCAAAATTTGAGCTTGATCACTGGTGAAGGGAGGGGTAATTTCCCTTTCAACTTTAAAAACTCCTTCTTTCAGTTTTGATAAATAACCAAATTTCATCAAAAGCATGATATATTGACCTACAGGATACTCGATGGGTTTTTCATGAAGCAATGGCAACGGTCTGAACCTTATTTCACCTTTTTTTGAACGCTTTCTAAAATTATGGATAATATCAGCCATAGAAATCTTTTCCCCTGTTCTTTTCTTATGAAACACATCCATGTATAACCATGCCTGCCATTCGATCGAGGCAGTTTCGATCAACAGCATCCCTCTGACCGGAACACCCACTTCAATTGGAAGTGTCACAGGTGAAATATGATGTAAATATAGCCCTTCGAAAAAAGGATCGCATCTCCGTGCTGTTTTCACCCGATGGAGGGACCAGCCATTTCGTTTATATCTCCATGCGGGCAGAAAAGGGAATCTAAAGCAGTTTTGGGGCAATGCACGACTTGGGGGAAGGAACCTTAATGAAGCTGTTGTCAATTCGGCAAAGGCGGTTCTGGGGGTAAAAGGAGTGAGGTTCTTCAATACTGATAAATGATCCGTTTCCGGGCAATACATCCAAAGAAAAGGGTGATGGAAGCTGCCGGTGACGAAGAGCCAGTGGAAGCGGGATAAACTGAATTCATACAAACTTTTCCTTTTTAAGCGTTTTGCAGCAAGGATCCAAATTGGCTTGATGCCTATGCTTTGATAGGCTTTTGTCCTTTCAATGAATTCAACCTCGGGGATAACTGAGCATTGAAATTCTATTGCATAGCGATTACCTCCTATCACAACCAAAATATCAGCCCTTTTCTTAATTTCGGGAAGGTAGGCTTCTAAAACCACTTGATAACCATGTGATGAGAACCACTGAAATAATTTTCTTTTTCCCAATAAATGATAGGCGGATTCCGGTTCTGAAGAAGCGCGGCATGACGAACTATTTTTATGGGCAAAATGCGGGATCCTGACTTTTCCCGCCTTGATGGTCATTTCCATCTTACAGCATGGACAGTAATAATCTGCTGACTTTCTCCATTCATCAATCACGTTTGCCGGTATCTTTTCAGGAAGGGTAACCCATGTCCCATCTTTCTTTATCGCAGTTAGCATACATCTCCTCCTCATCCACTACATTCGCCTGCTTTGCTTAGGATTCCTTTTAATCCGAAAAAAAAATGCCTTATCGGCATAAATGAAAGTATCTAAAGAAGGGGTGAAAGCAATCGGCAAGTGGACTCCAAAATCTTCAAACCGAAATTCCGTTTGGAAAACGCACCAATCTCCACTTCTTGGGATACCTTTATATCTTCCAAAAAATCATTCACCAGTTGCTGAGTACTTTCCGTCCGGTAAAGAAAAGCATTGACTTCGAAATTCAGGTGAAAGCTCCTCATATCCATATTGGTTGTCCCAATTGATGCCAGTTGATCATCCACGATGATGATTTTACTATGCATGAACCCTTCATTATATTGGAATATACGAGCTCCGGAAGCAAGCAATTCGGGAAAATAAGTTCTCGAAGCATGAAATACGATACGTTTATCGGGGTTCTTCGGGACGAGCAGCCTGACATCCAAACCACTTAAAGCGGCCACCTTCAATGCTTGTAAGATATCGTCATCAGGAACGAAATACGGGGAAGCTATCCAGACGGACTTTTCTGCTGAAGTGATCATCTTAAAAAAAATGCTTTTTATGATCGTCCACTCACTATCAGGCCCGCCGCCAATCAATTGAATTCCGCCATGTCCGTGATGGTTCGGCAGTCCGGCCATGAGATATTCATCACTTAAAAAACTATTATTGGTGCTATAATACCAATCCTGGAGAAATATGAGCTGTAGAGTCCTGACAGCTTCCCCCTTTATGATAAGGTGCGTATCCCGCCAAGAACCGAATTTCCGATCTTGTCCCAAATATTCATCCCCAATATTGAGACCGCCGATGAAACCGACAGAGCCATCTATCACAATTATTTTACGATGGTTACGAAAGTTGAATTTATTGTTTAATAAAGGGAGATGCAGCGGACCAAAGGCCACCATTTCGGCTCCCGCGTTCTTCAGTTCATCGACATAAGAACGTGCTAACTTCCAAGAACCAACCGCATCATATAGAAATCGGACCTCTACCCCCTCTTTTACTTTTTGTATCAAGATGTCTTTTAACAGTCTGCCAATGCGGTCATCCCTAACAATATAATATTCTAAATGAATATGATGCCTGGCTTTTTTTAATTCTTCGATGATATTGGAAAATGTTTCATCACCATTCCTTAAAACCCGGGTTTCAGTCTGAAATGAAATAGGGCTATTCCCCAGCCTATTTGCAAGAGTGATTAACTGCTGAGGGTTCTCGCCCATTTCCTTAATTCGTTCATTATAATCCGCTTCGCCGCCTATTTTCACGAAACTCTGTTTGTCCAAAAAGTACTTCTTGCGAAATATCCTCTCTTTCCGAAAATTACGGCCAAACAAAAAGTAAAAAATGAAACCGATGAATGGGAAAGCGCCAAAAATAACAAGCCATGTTATGGTCTGAATGGGATCTCGGTTTTCCATGAAAATGCTGAATCCAATTATCACCAAGAAAAGGGTCAATATAAGACTAGAATAAAAAATCAGCCCGCCATCGACGCCATTTATTAGAAAATGCCATGTACTGACCAACAAGAGAATAAGCAGACCGACGCCAACTATATTCTTCACCTAGACTACCTCCAATTAACAAACACAGGCATATTTAAAAAACCTCCATGCTAAGGCAAAAACATTTATTCTTGGACGAAAAGGCCGATTTCTACTGAAATCGGCCTCAACAGTCTATGCGAAATATTTATCGACCGTTGTGAATACATCATTTTCGATAACTATCTTCCCGTACTCTTCAAGCATGTGCACCGTTATAGGTGACTCCTGACTATATTCCAATAAAAGACTTAAAACATTATCGATTTCTTCCTCATCAATCTCCGCCTCGGAAAATTCGATATAAAGATAATATTTAT
Source organism: Peribacillus aracenensis (assembly GCF_025175645.1). Classification (NCBI taxonomy): domain Bacteria; kingdom Bacillati; phylum Bacillota; class Bacilli; order Caryophanales; family Bacillaceae; genus Peribacillus; species Peribacillus aracenensis. The sequence continues at coordinate 70,332 of NZ_JANZMJ010000001.1, read as the reverse complement.
TCTGATAAACATAAAGTTTTGTCGTCCATTCATCCAAGCCCTGACGCTTGCTTAATGAAATGACATCTTCAAAATCCTCGAAAGTCGTGATGAATTCAATCATACCATCTTCGAATGTCATACCGCTTTCTTCATCTTTACCATGAAAATGTTGATCAATAAGCGTATCCATCTTGTCTGATACATTCAAATCCCTTAACTTATCATCTGAAAGAGGCAGCTCGAGTTTCTGACCATCTTTGGCAAGCTGGGCTTTTGTGACCAAAACTTCCAAGCCTTTTTCAAGGGCTTGAACTTGAATCCATAAGGGTCCTTCAATCATGAATTCTTCTTCTTGATGCACTTCATCCATCATTTCCCAAAAAAGCTCCTCACTTCGCTCGCGGCTGTACCAAATTTCTTCGCGATCAAAGCCTCTTTCCTCAATATCTATATAGGAAATATAAAATTTAACTGTATCGTCATTAATGCGTTCGATTTCCATGATTCCCCTCTCCCTTCCTTTCTCATTTTGAAGGGATAATAACCCCCAAGCGAAAATTGCTCTTAAAAGCTCTTTACCCGTAAGTGAATACTGTAAATCATGATAGTCATTAAAACGGACTATTTTACATCATTTTATGACAAAACCTTGAAGAAGGGAAATAAAAAACATTACTTATCTAAAAAACAATTGTTTGCCTAATATTCCATTCATTCTATAAAATAATTCATCCTGATGCAACTATCATAATGCTTTATTCAATTTTGGTCTTTCTGCCATTAATGCCTTATTATATACACAGCATGATGAGCTGCATTCATTATTTTTTCTTTAAATGATGACCGGTTCAAAGGACCTGCTGCAAACCCAAAACGTCTGATGCCGCCTAAGGATTCTTTTATGTTCCCCTTCATTAAGTTAAAAAAATCAGTGAAACGTTATGTATAAAGAAAAAGCCCTGCACATTTCCTGGCAGAGCTTGAAAGACCTTATTAGTTGACCATACGTTGTGCTTCCCGTAACTGGAAGGTACGGACTTTACGTGGTAGAAAGCGTCTTATCTCATCTTCATTATAACCAACTTGAAGCCGTTTCTCGTCAAGGATAATTGGACGTCTTAACAGACCTGGATTCTCCTTGATCAATTTATATAATTCTTGAAGAGGCAGGCTCTCTAAATTTACGTTTAACTTTTGGAAAGTTTTTGACCGTGTTGAAATGATTTCATCGGTTCCATCTTCTGTCATTCGAAGAATTTCTTTAATCTCATCAATCGTTAACGGTTCTGAAAAAATGTTTCTTTCTTTATATCCAATCTCATGTTCCTCTAACCATGCTTTTGCTTTTCTGCATGAAGTACAACTAGGTGATGTATATAATGTTACCATGTTTACTCACACTCCCTAAATATAGAATCGGTGATCTATGAGGGGAAATCTACTATTAGTATTCATAAGTACCACTCTAATTTGAAATAATTTTAATTAAGTATTTCATTTTCTTTATTATACACTAAATTATTTAAAATGAATACCCTTTTTGATATTTGAAAAAATCCTTTTAAACTTCTAGTTTAGCCTGTACTATAGCTTTTTCCGTTTTTTATGTAATACATTAAAACTGCTTTTTCTAATTGAAAATACCTACCTACCATTCTCATTTAACTCTCAATACGGCCCTCATGATTCTTTAAATAACTCTTTACTTTTATTTACCCCCAATCTTTGTCAATAAACAAGATCATGTTAATATATTTTCTTTAATCAAATGCAAATTCCTCCTTTTACATTAAAAACCATTCTTTTAGCACATATATTTCCAAAAATAAAAACAATTCAAAAATCAGCTATTTAGATATTCACTTTAATGCAAAATTTGCACAATAAGAAAAGACAGATTGCAAGGGTTCCAGTTGTTTTCTGCTGGCACACTTTTTGACAAATTTAAAAAGGGCCGGTTAAACAACCGGCCCTTTCACTCAAATTTGCACCTCTTTAAAAATATCCGTCTCCTGACCTGCATTCAAGCTTAGTACATCCTCTACATCTTGATAAGATTTCCCATAAAGATCATCATCTTTGTAAGTATGGATTTCAGAATAAATCTCTTTCATGAAATCAAATACGTCTTCTTCATCAACTGATGGATTTGCGGGCCAATATAAGATTTCCATAGGCGTATCCTCCTTGGTGGCAAGCGATTTTCTGCTGTAGGAGATTGAAGAGGCATGCCGGAATCCTTCCCTTTTATAAAATTTCAGCCTTTTAAATGTGTCATCATCATTTTCTTGTACTGGTTCTACTTCCAGCAAGATCGTTTTCTGCTTTTTTTGCAATTTTTGAATCAATTTCCTCCCTAGTCCCTGCCCCCTTGATTTCTTTGATACAAAAAGGTAATCAACGAATATAAACTCTTCCCCTTCCACATACAATAAAACATGATCGGGACCTTCATCTTTTTTATATATTTCCTGTTTATCTTCTAAAAGGACTTCTATATGTTCTTTGGACTTCATCTCTTCAATAGGGAAATACTGGTTTAGTTTTTCGTACCAATTCATAATTTAATCTCCTCATTTGCTAGTTTATACTTTCCAGATTATTTCATATCCACTACAATGGAACTTGAATAGCTTGAAAATATTAGGAGGGTTTTGATGATCAGTTACTTTTTGGACTTTTTTTTAGTCGCTGCTTGCGTTATTGGCATTACAGCCGTGAATGGCGTTGTGACGAATGGCATCGGCGAAAAATGGTTTGGCGGAAAACGTCACTCTCATATTTTCGATCATTCGAAACGAATTCAGTCAGGGTGGAGTCAAGTTGGCGGGAATAAAAAGCGGTAATTCAGAGAGAATATGGATGACCGGAAGAAACTTCCTAGGTCATCCTTTTTTCATGGGGTATAGTCTACTCCCTTTGTATATCGATTTGCTGCATTCCATAATAAGTATTCATCAATACCATTGTCTTTCAGTGCTTTTATTTGGGCTTCCACTTCTTCCTTACCATACCTCTGGTAATTCCCCTCTCCTAAATATGAGGCAGTAAAGTCTTGTAACCAAGGTCTTGAAGTAGGTGGTGTTTTTAATTCCTTCAGCTTTCCGTTCTCTAATTTTGCATATTCCTTAACGAGATTATAAGGCTCCAAATCCGGCTTATCGATACCAAAATAAGATGTCCAGTGACTCGGATAGATCATCGAGGAAATTACATCAACATTCTCAGAAATTTTTGTGAAGTTTTGCCCAATTCCGGGAGCTTCAGGCAATGTAGCTGCATATCCAAAAATATCCACTGATACTTCCACACCATATGGCTTCAGTTGTTCCCTCGCATAACTTACGAAATCAGTCACTGCCTGAACCCTTTTAGCTGTATTACTCACTTTCGCTTCATCATATTCACCTACATCATATTTCAAATCATCTTCTTTATTTTCGAATCCTTCGGGAAAACGGACATAGTCAAATTGAATTTCTTTAAAACCCAACTTTGCCGCTTCAATGGCAATACCGACATTATAATCCCACACCTCTTTTAAGAATGGGTTAACGAAGGCTTCCCCTCGACCATTCTTCCATACCTTTTCTCCATCTAAAAAAGACAATTCAGGCTTCTCTTTGGCCAAATGGGAGTCTTTAAAGACGACTACCCTTGCAATTGGATAAATCTGTTTATCCTCAAATTTTTTCAGCATTGACCTTGGGTTTTTTATGTAGTCTTTACCGATCCCAGCATATGGAGAATCGGGATCTTCGGGTTTATACGTAACGTTCCCCCTGTCATCCTTAATGTCAATGACCATCGCATTCAAATCGGTTTCATCTACATAATTAATAAGTTCATTCAATTTATTGCCGCCAGCTGCAGGACCTGTCACATATATTCCGCGCACAGCATCCGGGTAGTCGAATTTCAACCCCGAATCAAAAACAAAACGCGGTACGCTCACAGGCAATTCTTTATTTTCTAATGCCACCTGCCTGGTTTCATTCATGCCTTGCGCATGAACTGGCTGTTGAATCAGGAATATGCACATACCTGTCATCAACCATTTACACATTGGTTTCATTTTCTCCACCTCATTCGCCATCAGTCATCAATATTCAACAAATATAATAAACCCCTTTCTTTAATACCACAAACAATTAACTTTACTCCTATATATTAAAAATAATTAAAAAAACTGCTTTATAAAGTTTCAGCCTTAAGAATACGTTCACAATCCTGTATTCCCTTGTTAGTATCCTTCCCTAAAATGCTCTGCTCATTGTGCTATATGTTAAACGGTTTGATTTTCCTTGAACCCTTCATTTCTTCCATGTCAAAAAAAAGAAACGGAAAATCCAATCTATCGGCTTGATTGCCGTTTCGATTATACATTTAATATGAATAAATGCTAAAATACAGTATAGTGGACATTTCGTATTCTCAGAATGGCATCGATACAGGACAAAACGGCCCTCCACAAGATTTAAATGAGCGTTTTTCCCCATCACGGGAGCACGCACATTTCTTTCAAAGAAAGTGGATTCATTTTCTATTTATCCTTACAATAATGAAGAACGAATATCCATTTATCAATAAACGCATTTAGAGGAGTGACTAGCAGTTGAAAAGGATTTTCTCCGGCATTCAGCCATCCGGTTCCGTTACTTTAGGAAATTACATCGGAGCCATGAAGCAATTCGTTAACTTACAAAATGAATATGAATGTTTCTTTTGTATTGTTGACCAGCATGCAATTACAGTTCCACAAGATCGCATTAAGTTAAGGAAAAACATTAAAACATTGGCCGCTTTATATTTGGCCATTGGTTTGGATCCTGAAAAGAATACCATCTTCATTCAATCAGAAGTACCTGCGCATGCTCAGGCAGGCTGGATTTTACAAAGTATATCCTATATTGGGGAACTTGAGAGAATGACGCAATTTAAGGACAAATCCGCTGGCAAAGAAGGGGTATCCGCAGCACTGCTTACATACCCGCCGCTAATGGCTGCCGATATTCTCCTTTATAGTACAGATGTAGTTCCTGTCGGGGAAGATCAAAGACAGCATCTTGAATTGACACGCGATTTGGCTGAACGGTTCAATAAAAAGCATAATGACATTTTTAAAATTCCGGAAATCAGCCTCCCTACAGAAGGGGCCCGTATCATGTCCCTTCAGGAACCAACCAAGAAAATGAGCAAATCTGATCCTAATAAAAAGGCAACGATTGCCTTATTGGATGATCCGAAGCAAATCGAAAAAAACATCAAAAGCGCAGTTACCGATTCGGAAGGTATTGTCCGTTATGATAAGGAAAACAAAGCGGGTGTTTCCAACCTGATGTCCATATACTCCATCTTCAGTGGAAAATCCTATTCAGAAATTGAAGAGATGTATGAAGGTAAAGGTTATGGTGACTTTAAAAGTGATTTGGCTGAGGTGGTTCTTGGGGAAATCCTACCAATCCAGGAACGCTTTAATGAATTGATCGATTCACCTGAATTGGATGAAATTCTGGACCGCGGTGCAGAAAAGGCGAATATTGAAGCCAATAAAATGATCAGAAAAATGTATAACGGCATGGGACTAGGCAGAAAGAGATAAAAAAAAGACGATCCTCATCGGATCGTCTTTTTTGTTCATAATATCGATGGGCTATCGCCAGCCTCCACTTGCCAAAGCTTTTCAAAAAAAGGCTGCCCCTTCACAAGGTTTTCACAAAGTTGAAGGTGCTTATCTGACCAGCCTTCCTTCATTTCTTCATATAACTCAAGCCAAGCTATCTGAAAATCCATTTCTTGAATGTTTTCATATTTCTCAGGGGCCCATTCTGTATACCAATAACGGATTTCAGCAGTGTTTTTCGCAGTGAATAGTTGGTCCATGGCCATGAATAACAATTGCTTAAGCTGTCTCTCTTTTCTTGTCAAACCGTTCATGAATAAGGGAGACGGCGACAAAATATGATATTCTTTCTCAGATGTAGGTTTTTCAGTAAAGGTGTAGTCCATCTCATCATGGTTTTCTATCATGTCATAAACAATTTGTTCCTGCCGGGGAATTATTCTGCTTTTCCTGATCGGAATATGATAACCTATCGTATCAACAGCTAAAATTCCATTTCCATCAGTCACGATAAAACAATAGTCAAGCTGAATTCTTTCATGATTTTTCCTTGCATATGCTTTTTGATAAACATCATTGAGCAATGGCTTAGGTAATTCTGACAAGTCGTTCTCTATGTAGTGGAACAATGTTGAAGACACTTTCAACAAAGGAACTTGATCTAATAGTTCGATCCCGTCATCCTTCCTCCATTCATGAAAATGACAAATATTATATCCGTTTTCTTCTCCTTCAAACCAGTTAACCCATACATCATGAAGATATAGCATCATTCATCCCTCACTTAAACAAATTTCTGTTTGTCAATCAGTATAGGCAGGAACCATACAATTTATTCCTATTCTAGAAAACAGATTAAGAAAAAAAGAACGTATATATTAACTCTTTTTTGATAAGAATTCTTCAGATTGGATAATGAATGATCTTTTCACAGAGAGTTCGAAATTTTTCACCAGGTAATAGCCACTGCAGTATCCAAGCATATATGGATATCCTTTCGTCCCAAGCAGAAGTGCATCATGAAGAGGGTCTGTACGTTTTATCTTGTGTTTTTCCTCTAAGTGCCTGATCCAAAATTCCCGTAGTTTATCTTCCTGATATAACTTAGTCCATTTCGCTAAAAATTTTGCTCCTAAATATTTTTCCACCGTTCTTTCTGCCAGTCCTTCCATGATCATTGTATCCAGGAGAGTGTAGTCTTTTTGGTCCTTTTTCAAATGATGCAGACGGCAAACATGATGATATTCATGAATCAACAAGGCCTCCATTTCCTTTTCGGCCATCCCCTTGCCGTAAAAAAGGAATAGTTTATCTTTAAATGCCAACCCTGACTTCGTTTCAACCTTTTTATTCCATATCCCTGAAGACATAAGCGGAAAAATATATATGGGAACATCAGGCCCTCCCCAAAGCTTCTTATAAGCTGTAAACAAGCTTTCTGTTTTTTCCCATGCATTATTTTCTTTTAAATCTTCCAATATGAGTTTTGTTTTTTGATTCGGCGAATACATGCCATGCTTTAATAAATGATGATAAATCATGTCCGCATCAAGGATATTGTTGAATGTACTTTTAAGTCTTTCCATCATCTTGACCGGGCGGTTGAATTCCTTCTTCATCCATTCATCGGTTGAAATGACTCCCATTTCCCATACACCCCCGCTTCTTTTGACTATCGTATGATTTCAAGAAGGCGGTTGACACATTTTATATCCCTTGCATTTTCATTTTCCCTAAAAATAAAAAGAGCAGATCCCAAAAGATCTGCTCTTCCTTCATAACTTATTTATACTTCTTGAAAAGAATGGTTGCGTTATGTCCACCAAATCCAAGTGAATTGCTTATGGCTACATTGATTTCGCCCTTCCTTGCTTGATTCGGAACATAGTCCAAATCACACTCAGGGTCTGGTGTTTCAATATTGATGGTTGGAGGCAAAATGCTGTCCCTTATTGCCTGAATCGTGAATATTGCTTCCACACCGCCAGCTGCCCCTAACATATGGCCTGTCATCGATTTAGTGGAACTTATTGCAAGTTTATTAGCATGGTCGCCAAAGACTTCTTTGACTGCCATCGTTTCGTATTTGTCATTGTATGGCGTACTCGTTCCGTGGGCATTCACATATTGGATGTCTTCCGGATTCAAACCTGCATCCTCAATTGCAATTTTCATTGCTCTTGCCCCGCCTTCTCCACCTGGTGCCGGAGCGGTAATATGGAAGGCATCTCCAGTTGAGCCATAACCAGCTATTTCAGCATAAATCTTGGCTCCTCTATTCAATGCATGTTCAAGATCTTCCAGAACGATAATTCCCGATCCTTCCCCAATTACGAAACCATCACGATTAAGATCAAAAGGACGGCTAGCCGTTTGTGGATCAGGGTTGGTCGATAAAGCCGTATTTGCACAGAAACCTGCAACAGACATTTTCGTGATTGGCGCTTCTGCCCCGCCTGTGATCATGACATCGGCATCACCCCGTTGAATGGCTTTAAACGCATCGCCAATTGAATTTGTTCCTGTTGCACAGGCTGTTACCGTACATGAATTGATGCCTTTTGCACCCAGTAAGATAGAAACCTGGCCGGCTGCCATGTCCGGAATCATCATTGGAACGAAAAATGGGCTCACCCGCTTATATCCTCTGTTTAAAAAGTTTTCATGCTGTGTTTCAAGTGTCTCCAGCCCGCCGATACCCGAACCGATCCAGACCCCGACACGTGCAGCATTTTCATCGGTTATTTCCAGCTTGCTATCATTATATGCCATAACGGAAGCGGCAATTGCATAGTGGGTAAAACGGTCCATTTTGCGCGCTTCTTTACGATTAATATATGTCTCTATATCAAATTCCTTGATTTCAGCAGCCACTTTAACGGGGAATTCTTCAGCATTCAAACGAGTTAAAGGTCCTATTCCCGATTTCCCCTCGATTATATTCTTCCATCCAGTTTCTGCATCATTACCAACTGGAGAGATTGCTCCAATACCTGTTACAACTACACGGCGTTTAGTCATTAAAAATGGCTCCTTCCTATTTTTAAAGCACTTACGTTTTGCTTCTTCTTTTATTTACCCCACCTAAGAGCGATCGCTCCCCATGTAAGGCCACCACCAAAACCGACCATGACGATTAAGTCATTGTCCTTGATCCTTCCCGCTTCCATTTCTTCCACAAGGGCAATTGGAATGGACGCTGATGAAGTATTTCCATATTTATGAATCGTTTTTGTCATTTTTTCAAGCGGGAGATCCAATCGTTCCCTTGACGCTTCCATGATGCGAATGTTTGCTTGATGCGGGACAAGCAGATCCACATCTTCTTTTGTCAAACCAGCTTTGTCCAATACACCCAGGCTGGATTCCCCCATCTGACGGACAGCAAATTTAAATACTTCACGTCCATTCATTTGAATGAAATCTCCTTCCTGTAATAAGTGCTTCCCACCTGTTCCATCTGCACCTAATTCAAAGGAAAGGACTCCTTTGCCATCAGATACAGGTCCAAGTACAACTGCACCCGCTCCGTCACCAAAAAGTACAGCAGTGTTACGGTCTTCCCAATTGGTTACTTTCGAAAGTTTTTCAACACCTACAATCAACACATGCTTATATGCACCTGTCTTAATAAATTGCTGTGCCGTGATCATTCCATACATAAAACCAGCACATGCAGCACTTACATCCATTGCAGCTGCCTTCATAGCTCCCAATTTCTCTTGAATCATGCAAGCGACAGAAGGAAACGGCTGATCAGGTGTAACAGTTGCTACAAGAATTAAATCTATCTTTTCAGCAGAAATTTCCGCATTTTTCAATGCAGCTTTTGCGGCTTCATAAGCCATATCTGATGTATCAATATCATCATTTGCAATTCTTCTTTCCTCAATACCCGTCCTAGTCCGGATCCACTCGTCGGAAGTGTCCATAATTTTTTCTAAATCCGCATTTGTAACGATTTTTTCGGGTAAGTAGCGGCCAAGCCCTAGTATTCCAGCATTCATCTTGCCATCCCCTTATATTTTAATGAGTTATTATAATCATCTATTATTACCTGGTACTAATTTTATATAAAAAAAGACTTCCTTGCAAGAGTTAACAGTTTGAAAAGCTAAAGAAATCTCTTTCAGAAGTCGGACGAGCGCCTATGCCAAAGAAATTTTAGGACATACATTATAAATAAAGGGAGTATAGGAGGTATTCATTGTGGACATCTTCAATCGCAACCGCGAAAGAAACCCGGATGATCATTTTTCGAATTTGATGTTTGGCAGGAAAGCTGAACCGGAACAAGAAGAGGAATCAAAGGTTGATTACATGCAATTGATGGAGAGCGTTGAAACATTGATGGGCTTATACAGTCAATACAAACCGACCATCGATAAAATTGATCTGAACCCATTGATCGCCAAGTTCTTGAAAAAAGAATAAAGAATCAAGGCTGCCCTTTAACCGGACAGCCTGCCTTTAATTAACGCTGTGCATCTTGTTTGCCAAGCTCATAAGCTTCTTGCATTACGCTTTTAAAGAGCTCCATGAATGGCTCTGCCATCTCCATTGAGAATGGAATCCCGCTTGCTTCAAGCTTCGCTTTAGCCTCTGGGAAGTATTTCATGGCGATTCCCATAAATTCAAGAGTTTTATCTGAACTCATTCGCGTTTCCCCCCTATCTTTTGAATATTCATCCAATTGATCATTGTGATGCCATATAAAGCTCAATATTATCATAATTCCACAACACCCTTTCGTAAAGGGCGCACATATAAAAACATGAATATCTTTTGAGGAAAATTCCTATCCTTGAACATTATAGTACAAGACATATAGATTAGAGGCAAATATACAGTTTTGCCCTTCCCTAATATCGAAAGCTATCGATTTCATGTTTGGTTATCGCTCTCCAAGTCAGTCTCGCTTTCTCCACTTTTTAAGTAAGTTTAATCGTTTATTATGTTTTCTTTGTAAAGCAATGCCTTCTTCTGGTTCCATTTTGCATTGCACTTCAAATATTGTTCCTTTATTGATTTTAGTTGTTGATTGGGAAGTGAAAGAATCCATACTTTCACCAAATATCAACTTGGCACATTTATTCCAATGGTCATCTATACTGCTGCACAATTGGATGTCCCTATCGGAAGAGGAGGTAAGCACTGGTTCCAAAGCGTTAACAAAGTCTGTGATATAGAGAGCATCTCCGGTATATTCGGCAGCAATTGCCGCATTGATATCAGACTGTCCAAGCTGATTGATTCCAGATTCAAAGCTCATGTTTTCCGATTGCCAAGGTCCAAAAATCGTCGGTAAGAATATGATTTTCGCAGAATCTATTTCACGAATCGAGCTTAATATGGGCTGAAATATACTTTCATCTTTTTCAATGGGCATGAAAAGAACGAAATTTGGCATTTCATCCTTGCCATTTTTGAATTTCTCAATGAAGGAAACGATTTCGCCTATCAGAAAATCGATTTTGTCCAATTTTCCGCTTTGAATATCGTAAAGAGATATGAACACCGTGTCCTGCTGTGAAATATCCAATAATTTAAGTTTATTAATCGGGAAGTATATATAATTTGAATTCCTGCCTATTTCAAGTTCCTTTTCTTCCATAATATACTGACTTGCTTCGGAATCAGCCCAATCGATTCCGATTACTTCTTTACCTTGGTTCAAAAAATATTGAGTCACATAGAATCCCACAAATCGATAAGTGCCAATGACAATGTTCGTTTGCATAAATACAGCCTCCTCTTATGCCATCAAGCCCACTTTACCCGGCACGTCTAGTTTTTTTAGATGCTGTATCGTATGCAAACTATTGTAAAAATATATCACTTCTCATAAAATCTCTTCATTCTCATTGAAAAACTTTTGTATTTGATAAGGGATTTTATAACGTTTTTCGGGCAATATATACGTCAGTTGCAAATCTTCTTTCCTAGCCAGCTGGATTTGCCGATAAAGGGAGGCTTGCTCTTTCCGTAAGCTTCCAAAAACCTGAATCACTTTCATGGGGATATTCTCTGCGATAACTGAATCCTCAGTGTCCAGGATATGCTGTTCACATTCTGCCGGATCGAGCTCATATGCAGCAGCAACCTCTGACAGCCACTTTTTATAGAAGAACTTGTTTTCCTTTTCTTTCTCAAGTTGTGCTTTCAAAGAAAAAACCGGATCAATCAATACGACAGACCGAATTTTATTTCCAAGTTCATTCATTAGCTTTAGGGCAAGTAGTGCGCCTGTCCCCTCTGCCAATATATGAACCCTTTGATTGACTATTTCTTTTCTCATGAAAAGAATATATAGGTTAAGGGAAAGGTCCAGTGCTTTAGGACTGCCCCAGTTGGCTCCGTGAAAATTGGATGAAAATAGCGTGTATCCGTATTCCTTTAAATATTCCAATATCTGCAGCCTGCCAGGATGCTGCAGCCAAAAGCTGCTGTCTTTTTCGACAAAATGACTACGATCTCCAATTACCATTACGGAAAAACCACTGGGCCGCTCTGGATAATAGATGATATTCCATTGGTCATCAATTTGAAAAGTTCGTTGTTCCATCGTTCAAACTCCTTTAAGGAATATTACTACTACTATATTAATTTATGAAGAAAAATAGAAAGGGTCAGTGGAAACGCCTAACTTCTTATCCTAAATTAACCAAGCAGGGATAATTTTTTGCTTTAATTCCCCCCTATGATTTCCCATTTGAAGTTTGGAACCAACTTGTCTGCCGGAAAAAGTTCTCTTATGATTTAATGTATTGAATTATTTAAAGGTTATTATTAAAAACACGTTTTAACTGTATATTAATTATGGTAAGATAAAAATGAATGTAGTGGAATGAGGTGAAATTCGATGCGTTATGCTTGGGCAATTTTTTGGACATTCTTATTAGTGCATATGACTGTATATGTTGTTTCTTCCATGATCGGAGTTTCATACGATGCTGCGCAGGGAACCATCTTAGGATTAGTTGCTGCTATCCTGATTTGTATTATCCCTGCTATCTTGCCTGCCGGGCCAGCTAAAGACTCTCATCAACATTAAGAAGCAAAAGAGGACATCCTTTTTAGGATGTCCTTTTTGTTATACCGTACTTTGCTTATGTGTAAACTACATTTCATCGTTTTTATATGAGGACCAATTCATCATGATCATGATCAATCGTGATTCCTTCTTTAAGCTCAACATTCCCAGCTATGATTTTACGGGCGATTTTCGTTTCAAGATGCTTTTGGATGAACCGCTTCAGCGGTCTTGCTCCATATACCGGGTCATATCCCTGGTCCGCAATGAATTCCTTTGCCGCTTCTGTGACGTTCAGGACTATATTTTGTTCAGTTAACCTTACCTGTAATTGATGAACCATTTTATCCACGATTTCAACGATTTCTTGTTTCGTCAAAGGTTTGAATAAAACAATGTCATCAACGCGATTTAAAAATTCGGGACGGAAATGGCCTCTTAATTCTTTAAAAACCTGATCTTTTATTTCTTCTTCAATGCCACCATCCTCCCGGTTGGACTGCAATAAGAAATGGGAACCGATATTGGAAGTCATGATGATCACCGTATTTTTACAGTTGATTGTTCTGCCTTGGGAGTCTGTTATCCTTCCATCATCCAACATCTGCAGCAAAATATTGAAGACTTCCGGATGTGCCTTTTCAATTTCGTCTAATAATATGACTGAATATGGGTTTCTCCTGACAGCCTCAGTAAGTTGGCCTCCTTCCTCAAATCCAACATATCCAGGAGGTGCACCAACAAGGCGGGACACGGAATGTTTCTCCATATATTCCGACATATCAATTCGAATCATATGTTCCTCACTATCGAATAACGTTTCTGCCAAAGCTTTTACCAATTCGGTTTTACCGACACCAGTCGGCCCAAGAAAAATGAATGAACCGATTGGTCTATTTGGATCTTTAATTCCCGCCCTTGCTCTTAAAACAGCATCGGATACGAGTTCCACCGCTTTTCCTTGACCTATTACGCGTTCATGCAGGATATCAGATAGGCGAAGCAGCTTCTCCCTTTCGCTTTCCACTAGCTTGCTTACCGGAATCCCGGTCCACCTTGCAACAATCGAGGCAATTTCCTCCTCCGTCACTTCCTGACGAAGCAATCGTGATTCCTGTTTTTCCTTTTCCAATTCGTCTTCCATTGTTTCCAATTCTTTTTGAAGCTGCGGAATCCTTCCATGCCGAAGTTCAGCTGCCCGGTTAAGGTCATAGTCATTCTCTGCCTGTTCCAGTTCATGACGCAGTTTCTCAAGCTCTTCACGTTTATCCTGCACCTTCTGAAGCGCTGATTTCTCCATTTGCCACTTTGATTTCATGCTATTCGCTTGATCCTGAAGTTCTGATAGTTCTTTTTGAAGTACTTCCAGCCTTGCCTTGCTTTGAGGGTCCTCCTCATTTTTCAGGGCCGCTTCTTCAATTTCCAGTTGCATGACTTTTCTCGTGATTTCATCCAGCTCGGATGGCATTGAATCGATTTCCATTCGGATCATCGCACATGCTTCATCCACAAGATCTATCGCTTTATCCGGTAAAAACCGCTCCGTTATATATCGGTTCGAAAGGACAGAAGCCGCAACGATCGCCCGATCATGTATCCTGACGCCATGGTGAATTTCAAACCGTTCCTTTAATCCCCGCAAAATTGAAATCGTATCTTCCACATCCGGTTCAGGAACCAGAACCTGTTGGAAACGGCGTTCCAGAGCCGGATCCTTTTCAATATATTGCCGATATTCATCAAGAGTGGTTGCACCGATACAATGCAGCTCACCGCGCGCAAGCATCGGCTTTAACATATTTCCGGCATCAAGTGCGCCATCCGTTCTTCCTGCACCGACAATTGTGTGTAATTCATCAATGAATAAAAGAATTTTACCGTCACTCTTCTTGATCTCGCTCAACACCGCTTTTAGCCGTTCCTCAAACTCACCGCGGAATTTGGCCCCTGCGACAAGTGCACTCATATCTAGTGAAAAAACGGTCTTATCCTTTAAACCTTCCGGCACATCCTTCCTGACGATCCTTTGTGCCAACCCCTCGACAATCGCTGTTTTACCTACTCCAGGTTCTCCTATTAATACAGGATTATTTTTCGTTTTACGTGAAAGGATCCGGATGACGTTACGGATTTCCGTATCTCGGCCGATTACAGGATCTACCTTCCCCGACTTAACCTCAGCAACGAGATCTCTGCCGTATTTTTTCAGTACTTCATAAGTGCTTTCAGGATTTTGACTAGTCACTCGCTGATTCCCCCTTATATCGTTTATAACCCGTTTTGCTTTGTCATAATCAATTCCATATGATGAAAAAAGCCTGTTTACATTCGTTTTATTGACCTGCAACGACGCAAGCAGGATATGTTCGACAGATAAATATTCATCCTCCCACATTTGCATTTCCTTTTCGGCAGCCGTCAAAATTTGCTGTAGGGAGGTTGACATGTAAACCTGGGAAACACTCCCGCTCACTTCCGGTAATCGATCCAGTTCCTTATTTAGCTCTATATCAAATAGATTCATCGGTTGACCAGATTCCGATAGAATCCTGATTAATAAACTTTCATCCTGTTCCATTAAGGCCTTTAATAAATGCAGCTCCGTCAACTCGGGATTCCCTCTATCTTTGGCTAGTTCCTGGCCGCCAATGAACGCCTGTTGGGTTCTCTCCGTCATATTATTAATATCCATCTTTATAAACCTCCCATTCATCAATATCATGAACGAATCACCACTCGGTTTGACCAACTTTGACCTTTATATTTTCATTATACTTCTAATTTTCCCCATGTAAAGGAAAGTTATAAAAAAGGCAGGAGGTATGGAGGATTAACGGAAAAAAACCTTTCTTCAAATTGAAGAAAGGCAGACCTATTTGTAAAATGTATAAACTCCCTGATTTGGATTAACAAAACGGCTTATGCTTTTACGGTCGTTTTATTATAACCATGAAATTCATCGACGAATTGGAAATCTTTATCCGTGCGTCCTGCAAGGATCGTATCTCTGAGCAGGATGCCTGCATCGGTCGTATTGTGGATGATTTCCCCCCACATTCTTGCACTCGTTTGAACATTAGCTGTACGGGGAATACGTTCCTCTTGATATTCCAAAAATGCCCGTTCAATGTCATTCCCATGCATATGAAGCATATCTGACAAATAAGCTGCATCTTCTAAAGCCTGGCAAGCCCCTTGTGCCAAGTATTGAAGCATCGGATGTGCCGCATCGCCCGTAAGCGTAACCCTTCCTTTAGTCCAATTATCAATTGGTAACCGGTCATACATCGGCCAGCGGCGTTGCCTTTGAATGAATGAAATCGCATTCTGAACAAGCTCACATGTTCCGGCAAATACACTGTCCATTTCTTCCGGGGTTCCCCATTGATCAGTTTTTTCATTTTCTTCCGTGTATTGAGAACTTTTGAACACCACTACTTGGTTGTAAAGTTCCCCCCTTCTAACCGGGTATTGAACAAGATGAAGGTTTGGCCCAATCCACATATATACATCATCTAAATCTCCATGGCTCGTAACCTCTTCCATCGGAATCGCTCCCCTGTATGCAACATATTGAGAGCAGATCGGTTGATCTTCCACAAAAAGTTTCCGTGCCTTGGACCATAATCCATCGGCTCCAATGACAGCAATTCCTGAATGTTTAGACCCGTTAGAAGCAGTAACCGTAACTTCACCTTCATTTTCTACTGTTTCAATAATGGTTTGGTTCGTAACCAGTTCAATATACGGGTTATTTTCACAGGCTTCAGCCAGTACTTTATGCAAATCGGAACGATGCAAGACAACATACGGCGCTCCATATCTTTCTTTATAAACATCACCTAAATCCAAAGCGGAAAGCTCTTTGCCGGAAAAGGCATCCATCAGCACCAACCTTTTTGGAAATACTGCAATTTCATTGATTTTATCCATGACGCCTAAACGCTGCAATACATTGGTGGCATTTGCTGCAAGCTGAATCCCTGCACCAATTTCCCCAAATTCAGGAGCTTGTTCAAGGACCTTTACATACTGTTTAGTTTCTGCGATTCCTAAAGCAGTTGCCAATCCGCCAATTCCCCCACCGATAACTATGAATGGTTTTTTTTCTGTGCTCATCATCAATTCCCCCTATATTAGTTGCTGTTAGCCAATGTTGCGGACCAATGACACAGTAAGCGTTTTCATTCGGCTGGCATTCCATATATTCATAAGGAGCAAGCTGAAGTTCCAAACAGATTACTTTTAAACCAAAACAGGCTTGAATTCACTTTCAACCTTTTGGTAACCATTGTTTGCGTCTAATGCCTGTTGCTGTTCCAAATCGAATCTCTCCATTATTGGTAGGTCGTTTACCGAGAATAAGTAAGAATCCGCTTCTGCAACGTGCTCATGCCATGCCCAATTCGGAACGACGAAATAATCTCCCTTGGACCAATCAAAACGCACTCCATTAATAACTGTATAGCCTGATCCTTGGTGCACTTGATAAATTGTGGAATGTGTATGGCGATGTGCCTTCGTATGGAAACCCTTAGGAAGTTTCTGCATCCATGCCCCCATCGTCGGATTGGCAGTTTGGCCATTTGATGGATTGATATATTCCACGGCGAAACCTTCATATGGGTCCGGCTCGAAATTCATTAATCCTTCTATCGCTGCTTTTGTGCCTTTCCACTTGTAATTGGCAAGCGGTGCCACTTGTGAATAACGGTCGGATACTGGACGGACCATTCCGCCTTGATAACGGAGCTCTGAAAAATTATCCGGACGTTTAGGCGTTTCAATCCGATCTGGATATGGTTCAAAGAAAGTGCCACCTATGGAATAGATAGTTGGGATATCAAGGGCATCCATCCAAATCATTGGTTTTTCGCCAACATGTCCATGACCATGCCATAGGTTTTTAGGCGTGATCAAGAAATCTCCTTCTTCCATGAATATCCTTTCTCCCTGCACGATGGAGTAGGCACCTTCACCATTCGTAATGAAACGAAGTGCACTTTGGGAGTGACGGTGAGAAGGTGCCACTTCACCTGGCAATAATAGCTGAACTGCTGCATAAAGCGTTTGTGTCGTCGAAGCCCATCCCCAAGGCTGGCGATAAGTGAGGCCAGGGTTTTGAAAATAAATGGCCCTGCGCTCCCCTCCCCGGTCAGGTGTGAAGATTTCAGCCGCTTCCATCAATTTTTTTGTCAAAAGCTCTTCCTTCCATAAATAAGCATGTGCATGAGGTTTAGGTTCATGGTCCATCAAAGCGGGAATGGCTTCCCACAGTGGCCCAAGGTTATACTGCTGAATATCCTTTGTAAAATCTTTTACGATTGAACTGTCCATGTATTCTGATTTTTCAGCCATGTTTATCCCTGCTTTCTTTTTTATCTTTCCTCACTGGATTTTAGAAAGATTTCGCTTAATTTGACCATAGTGTCCTGAAACATGCTCATCGATGAAGTGATCGACAATATAAGAAACTGGTTTGTTTCCGAATTTAGCGAAATTCCGGTGTGGCGATTCTTTGGATAGTGTTTCTTCATCAAGATCCCCGAGACTGCTCTCCACTTTATATTTAAGCTCCTCCACTTGCTTCATGACATCATCAACAGCGATTTTGTCAATATCGGTAACTGCTGCCAATCGGGCTGGATCTTGCAATCCACGCCCCCATTTGGCTCCAGGCATCGCTATTACAGTTTTCACTTCACCTAACCAATAAGGAATAGCCTCAGCTAAATGGGAAAGTATCTGCATGATTGACCATTCATCATCTGCCGGCTTAAATCTGATCGTTTCTTCCGGTAGGTTTGTCACTGTCTCAAGAATGTGGTCGATTGATTGTTGAACCGATTGAATTGATGTCCCGATTTCCTGATAAGCCATTTTATTTTCCCTCCCCGACACGTCGCACACGGTTTTCAAGATAACCTATTTTGTCGATTTCGATTTTGACAACATCACCATCTTTTAAGAACACTTGTGGGTCACGGGCTACTCCTACCCCACCAGGTGTTCCTGTGAGTACGATGTCACCTGGTTCAAGAGTCATTAAATTCGATAAAAATTCAACTAAATACTTCACATCGAATACGAAGTTGGCTGTATTCGTTTTTTGGCGTTCTTCACCATTTACCGTTAATCGGACATTTAAGCCAGATGGATCGGATAGTTCATCGGAAGTGACTAACCAAGGCCCCATCGGAGCACTTCCTTCAACCGTTTTCCCTTGAAGCCACTCAAGTGTACGCCGTTGGATATCGCGGTACGTTACATCATTCGCAATTGTATAACCAGCCACATAATCAAGAGCATCTTCCTTCGATACATTACGTGCCCTTTGTCCGACTACAAAAGCGAATTCCGCTTCATAATCCAATTGTTCAGAGATTGGGAAGAACGGTATATCATCCTGGGGACCAATTACTGTATTGGCGAACTTTGCGAATACCACAGGGAACGGCGGCAGTTCACGACCCATTTCAGCAATGTGCTCACGATAGTTATGTCCTACACAAATAATTTTGCCTGGCTTTTGGACAGGTGCCTCAAGCTTTATATTTTCAATTTCATGCACCAATTTATGTCTGAAGGAATCACGATTGTTCAATGCGTAATCCGCTGCCTTTTTCGCGATGGAAAGGCTTTCATTCCCTCCCTGTAAAAACGCCTCCATTGTTGCAGGGACATACGCTTCAGCGATTTGTTCACTGCGAAGTTTCCCTTCGCTTTCAAGTAGCGCTTGATAGGCATAGTTCAAGTCAACTATTACATTATTCGGGCAAATTGCACCAATACGTTTAAATCCTTGACTGCTGAAAGTTACTAGTTTCATATTTCATTCTCCTTTATTCATCTAGATTTTTTTTAAAACCAATCTTTGATCCACTATCCTAATTCTGCTGGATTCACTTCACAAGCCAGCATTTGGATGGCTATACACCCTAACACTTTCACTTATAGATAACTTTGTTCACTATTTATATAAATAGTAACTTAATTTTCGGAATATTGTCAAGAAAGTATTTCGAATTTTTGTGCAAATGTTATCATCTACACCATAATGAGTACTTCGGGATCATCTGAATTTTTTTATTTAAAAGGAAAGTATATTGATAGCTTCAAGCAGACGGCGGTTTTTCGTGCTAAATTCCATTTATATTTTACAGATTCTGATATACTAGACCTAAATTAAAACAGATTAGGGAGATTGACTTATGGAAATCGTAAAATCCGGTTCGACGATTCAATCATTACAAATAGGGATGAGCATCATAGATTTACTTGCTTCCCAAAGGACTCCTTTAAGATTCTCTGATATTCAAGAATTAACGGAAATAACGAAAAGTAACCTCTATAAGTATTTGAATACTTTGACTCAGCTTGAGTTGCTATATCGCGATAAGACAACCGGTATGTATCACCTTGGGAGCAAACTGATTCAATACGGCATGGCAGCAATAGGAAATGAGGATGTCACGAGCAGAATAACTCCTTACTTACAGGAAATCAGTCACCATACTTCTTGCACAGTCCTTTTTTCCGTTTGGACATACGATGGACCAATCACGGCGAAAATTTGGAATTCCAACCAAAACTTAAACATCGGGGCACAGTTAGGTACACGTCTTCCCCCATCATCCTCATCCGGAAAGGTATTCACTGTTTTTCAGGATCCTTCCTTGACAGCCGAATGGATTGAAAAAGATCGTAATGTTACAGGCTCTTTCCTTAAAGAAACGGATGAATATCATGAAATTCGGAAATACAAAATAGCTTTTGCCAAAGAGCCTCTTGTACCTTCTGTTTCCTCCATGTCCATTCCGGTTTTTAATTATAATTCAGAATTGTTGGGAGCGATCACTGCCGTTGGGTTCACCGAAAGCATTCCAGATCATTATGAAGATCCCTTAAGCGACTATTTAAGAAAGAGCTGTTTGGAAATCTCGAAAATATTCGGTTATTCCTTTGAATAGAAAAAGCAGGAAAAAGGATGGCGATCATTCCTTTTTCCTGCTTTTAGATGTGTCATGGCTTCCGCTTATATGTCCAAATCCGGTTATGATTGGATGTTTCAGGAAAAGAATCCCCTGCATCAAGCTTTACCATTTTCGGATTCACTACCGTGCTGCCCGTTTCACCGATTTCTACGTAGGTCCCATTATTAGGTGCCTTCTGACCTGGCTTAAATTGGCGATTTTGCCCCATAGATTTCACCCCTTTTACATGCTTTCCCCGTTATTATTACCAGTATCCTTACATTCATGTCAGAAAAATTAAGAACATACAGGAAAGCGGCTTGAATCAAAAAGCGCCTGCTCAGGGAGCAGACGTTTTTTTGTTATGACATTAAATCCACCAGAACCGCCTTTTGGGCATGCAGACGATTTCCAGCTTGGTGGAAAACGACGGAATTAGGTCCATCGATGACTTCAGCCGTTACCTCTTCTTCCCTGTGCGCAGGCAGGCAATGCATGAATAAATAATCTTCTTTAGCAAGTTTTACAAGTTCACCATTGATTTGGTAATCTTTAAAAGCTTCTAAGCGGATACTATTCTCGATTTCCTGCCCCATGGAGGTCCATACATCGGAATAGACGATATCCGCATCTTTTATGGCTTCCGATGCTGAGGTTGTCACCACAATTTCACTGCCAGTCTCTTCTGCCACTTTTTGGGCATAGGCGACGACCTTTTCATCAGGTTTGTAGGCCTCAGGACACCCGATGGAAAAATCCATTCCCATTTTTGCACAGCCTACCATCAATGAATTGGCAACATTATTGCCATCACCGATATAACTCATCTTCAAGCCTTTTAGCTGCCCTTTTATCTCGATGATCGTCAAGAAGTCAGCAAGCACCTGACAAGGATGTGCAAGATCTGTTAACCCATTTATGACTGGGATAGATGCATTTTCTGACAATTCCAGAATCTTTTCATGCTCGAAGGTACGAATCATGATGCCATCAATGTATTCAGAAAGGACCTTTGCGGTATCGGAAATGGTTTCACCTCGTCCAATTTGCAAGTCATTTCCACTTAAGAACAAAGCGTGTCCGCCAAGCTGCAACATGCCTACCTCAAAAGAAACACGGGTACGGGTAGACGATTTTTCAAAGATCATCCCCAGCGTTTTCCCTTTTAAAGGCGTATATTCTTCACCAGCTCGCATTTTGCCTTTAATGGTCTGCGCCAGTTTTAACAAATCTGCAATTGCCGTTGGTGCAGACTCTTTCATGGTCAAAAAATCTTTTCCATTTAAAATCTTCGCTTGTGTCGGTGCCGTCATTGAACTCATACGTGTGACACTCCTTTCGAATATGGTACAAGCCATTCCTGTAGCGAGGTAACCCCTGGATCAGCACTTTCTGCCGATTTGAGATAGGCTTTGAAAGTCTCTTCTTCCGTAAATGCAAGCAGTCGGTATTTCGCTGCAAGTAACCTTAGCTTCTTATCTTCTTCCGTTGTTCCATATGCCAAGACGACCGCCGCATTTCCTTCATTTAACCATTTATCAAATTCTGAATTCCCCAGTGTCAAACCTGCTTCTTTGATTTGCACTAACAAATCTTCACTTAATTGGACCGATTCTGATTGATAAACTCCTGTAGTATGTTTAGCTTTTTGAGCATGGAATACTTTTGTCAACGCTTCATTTACCGTTTCTCCAATGGCGATTCCTTCACCTGTTGATTTCATTTCCGGACCTACCTTCGAATCAAGTCCGCTTAGTGCAAATGTAGAGAATACCGGATATTTGACGACAGCATATGGAATTTCTTCCATTAAGCCCGTTTTATCGAACACATTCGACAATGAATATTTCCCGAGCAATATTTTTGTCGCTATTTGCACCAAGGATACATCGGTCACTTTACTGATGATTGGAATTGTCCGGCTGGCGCGAGGATTCACTTCCAATACATATACACTATTTCCCTCAATCACGAATTGGATGTTCATAAGTCCTTTATATCCAAGTTCCTTGACTAGTTTTTTAGCATAAAGGGTCATTTTATCTTTGATATCATCCGTCAAGGATTGAGCTGGCAATAATGCCATGCTATCCCCTGAATGGACGCCTGCTTTCTCTATATGTTCAGCAATGATGGGAATGTATACATCTTTCCCATCCGCAATCAAATCGATTTCGGCTTCCTTCCCTGGAATATAGGAATCGATCAGCACGGGATATACAAGTGCCGATCCATTTGCGATTCTATTCAATAAGCTTTCCTTGGAGCGGATGATTTCCATTCCCTGGCCGCCAATTACATAGGATGGGCGTAAGAGCACTGGAAAACCGATTGCCTCTGCACTGGCAATTAATTGTTCTTCACCATTAGCCATTGAACCCGGTACATGGGGGATATCCAGTTTTTGAAGAAGCTGATAAAAACGATCACGGTCTTCCAATTGATCAAGTGTATCGAATGTAGTCCCCAACAAATTGACACCGTATTCTTCCAGGCCTTTTGCCAGGTTTATCGCAGTCTGCCCACCGAATTGGACGATAACATCTTCAATATCTTCCGCTTCTATTACATTCAGAACATATTCAAGAGTTAAAGGTTCGAAATATAGGCGGTCTGCCGTCGCAAAATCCGTGCTTACCGTTTCCGGGTTATTATTGATCATGATCGTTTCGACATTTTCATCCTGGAGTGCATAAACTCCGTGAACCGAACAGTAATCAAATTCTATTCCCTGTCCGATGCGGATCGGACCGCTGCCAATCATCAACACTTTCTTTTTAGACGTTTTTTTCTGTTCGTTCTCACCAAAATAGGTGGAATAATGATAGTTCGTATGTGATTCGAACTCGGCTGCACATGTATCAACCGTTTTGTATACAGCAGTTACGCCCAGTGATTTCCGGTGTGCTCTCACTTCCATTTCATTTACTTTCCATACAGAAGCAAGATAGCGATCTGAAAAGCCTTTTTCCTTGTAGGATTGAAGTTCTTCCCTTGTTACCTGATCGATTTCCTTAGCTTCAATTTCCAATTCGTTTTGGATCAATGTGGCAAAGGATTTAAGGAAGAAATAATCTATGGCTGTCGCTTCATGGATTTCTTCAATCGTCACACCTTTTCTAAGCATTTCAAAAATGACAAAGATTCGTTCATCAGATTTTTCGGCAAGCTTTCCCCAAAGTTCAGGAACCGTTTTATTTTTCAGCGATGATAGCTGCAGCCCAATCGTTTTCAATTCCAAAGAATCGACGGCCTTTTGGACTCCCCCCTCAAAGCTGCGGTGTAAAGCCATCACTTCACCAGTCGCCTTCATCTGTGTTCCCAATTTGCGGTTGGCGCTCGTGAATTTATCGAATGGCCACCTCGGGAACTTCACAGCTACATAGTCAAGAGCAGGTTCGAAGCTTGAATAAGTGCTTTTCGTTACTGGATTGATGAGCTCCGATAAATTGTAGCCGACAGCGAGCTTGGCAGCTATGCGGGCTATGGGATAACCTGTTGCTTTGGAAGCTAGTGCCGATGAACGGCTGACGCGCGGGTTTACTTCTATTAAATAATATTGCTTGCTATTCGGATCAAGTGCAAATTGAATGTTACAGCCGCCAATGATACCTAAAGCAGAAATGATTTTAATGGAAGCGGCACGCAGCATCTGAAACTCATCGTCCGATAAAGTCTGTGATGGTGCCACGACGATCGAATCACCTGTATGAATCCCAACCGGATCGATATTTTCCATATTACAGATGGTGATGCACGTATTGTTGCCATCTCGCATAACTTCATATTCTACTTCCTTATAACCAGCTATGCTTCTTTCAATCAAGCATTGTGTTATCGGGCTTTCTTGCAGCCCGCCCCGCACAAGTTCCTTAAAGGTGTCAAGTGAATCAGCAATTCCGCCGCCAGTTCCGCCGAGTGTATAAGCGGGACGAACGATGATGGGGAAACCGATTTTGTCGGCAAATGCCAACGCTTCTTCAAGTGTATGGACAATTGTACTATCGGGAACAGGTTCACCTATTTCAAACATCAACTCACGGAACAGTTCACGATCCTCCCCTTTTTTGATGGAGTCGATTGGAGTTCCCAATAATTTGACTTTATATTTTTCAAGTACTCCGGCATCATCCAATTGATAAGCAAGATTCAATCCTGTTTGACCGCCTAATGTAGCGAGCAGGCCATCCGGCTTTTCCTTGGAAATGATCTTTTCCAGTACATCAACCGTTAAAGGTTCGAAATAGACAGCATCCGCATTCATATCATCAGTCATGATCGTTGCAGGATTGTTGTTGACCAGTATGACTTTATATCCTTCTTCCTTTAAAGCAAGGCAGGCCTGTGTACCTGCATAATCGAATTCGGCGGCCTGCCCGATGACAATCGGCCCCGAACCAATCACTAAAATGGTCTGTATCGTGTCGTCCTTAGGCATAAGCTTTTTCTCTCCCGCTATAATCATTTATCATTTGTAAAAAATCGTTGAATAGTAATGAACTCTCGATAGGTCCTGGATTCGCCTCTGGGTGGTATTGGGTAGTGAAGATTGGCAAGTCTTCATGCATGAGACCCTCAACCGTGTTATCATTCACGTTTCTGAATCTCACTTGCAGCGATGTTCCTTGTAAGCTCGGTTCATCAACCTCATAACTATGATTCTGCGAACTCATATACACCTTTTTCGTTTTCAAATCGACCACGGGCTGATTCGCACCGCGATGTCCAAACAGCATTTTCTTTGTATTTCCGCCTAGGGCAAGGGCCGTTAATTGATGACCGAGGCAAATGCCCATCGTTGGAAAATTCGTAATGATCTTTTTAATGTTTCCTAAAAGGTATTCAAGCTGTTTTGGATCCCCAGGCCCATTTGAAAGCAAAATCCCATCTGGCTTCAAGTCCTTTATTTGTTCGAATTCAGTATCGAATGGTACGACAGAGACTCGGCAGCCTTGCTCGACCAATGAGTCCAATATGGATTTTTTATAGCCGAAATCCATCATTACCACATGCTTGTCGCCTTCCCCAAAGCACTCGACAACCTTTGTGGATACCTCAGCAACGTGGGCTGATAAACCATTCAGTCCGGGTAAGACAGTGTATTTTTCTTCCGCTGTGATGACTGCCTGCATGGAACCTTCCTGTCTTATATTCTTAACGACCGCTCTTGTGTCAACATGGCTTAAAAGAGGAATGTTCCACTTGTCTAAATATTCACCAAGTGAATATTTAGCTTGATAATGGGAATGGCTCATATTCCCTTCATATACAATCACACCGGCAACATGCGGCTTCTTACTTTCAAAATCATGTTCATTGATTCCATAATTTCCGATCAGTGGGTATGTGAAGATGACAATCTGGTCCTTATATGAAGGATCTGTCAACACTTCTTGATATCCGGTCATTCCTGTGAAAAAGACAATCTCTCCAGTGATTGTTTTTTCAGTCGATTTAGTCAGCAGTTCCCCTTCAAAGACGGAACCATTCTCTAAATATAGATAGCTTTTCATGATTTCCACCTCTTTAGATGATGTATATTTATATATACGATAGCATAATTATTCATTTTGTTCCATAAAAATTCAATAAATTTAGACAGTTTGTTTTATTGCCAATACTTTTTTAATTTTATTTATCGCCATATCGATTTCCGATTCGGTAACTGTCAGGGATGGGAGTAAACGAATCACTTTAGGACCTGCGCTCAAGACAAGTAAGCCCTCTTCTTGCAGTTCCATTAAAAACACCTGGACATCTTGTTTACATTCAATTCCGACCATCATCCCCAGACCGCGAATCTCTTTCACTTCTTCCATGTCCTTCAATGCTTTTGCCAATTCACTTTCAAGGTATTCAGCCTTTTTAACGGTTTCTTTTAAAAACCCTGATTGGAAAATTTCCTTTAACACAGCTTCGGCCGCCGAGACGCTAACGGGATTACCTCCAAAAGTGGATCCATGACTTCCAGGGTTAAAGAACTCAGATAGCGCTTCCTTCCCAATCATCGCCCCGATTGGCAAGCCATTTCCCAGCCCCTTTGCTGTAGTGATGATGTCCGGTTGGATATTGAAATGCTGGAATGCAAATGGTTTCCCTGTACGTCCTATTCCAGTCTGAATTTCATCTATGATAAGGAGAGCTCCGTGTTTTTGGCATTGTTTTTGAATCGTGTCCAGATATGATTGCTGTACAACATGGATGCCGCCTTCTCCTTGAACAATTTCAATCATGACAGCTGCCGTATTTTCATCGATGGCTGCAGTCATGGCGTCATTATTATTAAATGGAACATAGTTGAACGAAGCTAGCATCGGTCCGAAACCAGTCTTGATTTTTTCCTGCCCTGTTGCAGCCATCGTTGCAAACGTACGGCCATGGAAAGACTGCTGACATGTGACAATTTTGCTTTTCCCGGTAGCTTTACGTGCTAGTTTGATAGCTGCCTCATTCGCCTCGGCACCGCTGTTGGCAAAGAACACCTGACTTAAACCAGAGGCATCAGCCAGCATTTTTGCCGTCCGTTCCTGTATGGAACTTTGAAACATGTTCGATACATGCCAATATTTATTAAGCTGTTCCGTGACGGCCGATTTTACCAACTCATGACAATGTCCAAGATTCAAAACCCCGATTCCGGATGTGAAATCCAGATACTCTTTACCTGCTGTACTCGTAATCTTCAATCCTGACGCTTTTCTTGGCTCAATGTTCCACCTTGCATATGTTGGAAATAAATTACTCATTGAAATACCCCTTCTTCCTGAAGAAATTTCGTACCGATGAATTGTCCGTCTTGATAAAAATGATCTTTCCCACTAACGATCATCACTTCTTCAATCCCTTTATTCAGCACCGACAGCGCTGTAGTGACTTTCGGGATCATTCCCCCATGGATGCTTCCATCCTTTATTAAATTCTTCGTTTCCGTTTCTTTCAATCTCTCAATGATCTGCCCATTTTTCAAGACCCCTTTAACATCGGTCACAAATAAACACATATCGGCCGATAGTGCCTTCGCTACAGATCCTGCAGCCATATCCGCATTCACATTTAATTTAGCGCCTTCTTCGGTTGTTGAAATGGGCGTCAATACCGGACAATAACCTTTTTCGAATAGAAGTCCGAATAATTCCGTATTGACTCGTTGTATCTCACCAACAGCTCCAAGTTTCTTTTCATCGATATAATCACCTGTAAGAATTCCACCGTCAGAGCCATTTAAACCAATTGCCTTGATGCCGTGGGATTCCAATTTATGAACGAGGCTGCGGTTCGATTTGCCTGCCAGCATAAGTTCCACAATTTCCAGCACTTCTGTGGTCGTTTTTCTTAATCCATCTTCAAATACTGGATCAATTTCAAATTTTTCAAGCATTGAATTTATATCAGGGCCGCCTCCATGCACAAAGACAATATGGTACCCGCTGTTTTGTAACTCTTTAACACTATTGAAAAATGAATCCGATAATTCATTAATGATGCTGCCGCCGCACTTTATGACTAATATGTCCATACTTTTCACCTCTTAAGAACGATAGCTCCCGTTTATTTTCACATAATCATAGGTTAAATCGCAGCCCCATGCCGTACCTGATTCATTACCATCTTTCAAATAAACATTAATGATGATACATTCATTTTCCAAGTATGCTTTGGCTTCTACCTCAGAAAACATTATCGGCTCTCCCTCATTAAGCACGACGATATCACCAAAAACGATCGTTGTTTGATCCGGATTGAATTCCACTCCGCTTCTTCCCATTGCAGCAATGATTCGTCCCCAGTTTGCATCCGCTCCAAAAGCCGCCGTTTTCACTAAATTCGACCCCACGATCGTCTTCGCCATCATCTGTGAATCGGCCTTCGTTGGCATGCCATGAACATTCACTTCTATCAGTTTTGTGGCGCCTTCTCCGTCTTTTGCAATTTGTTTGGCGAGATTTTCGGCAGTTTGTTTTAATAATTCCAGGAAAATGGACCATTCAGGATGGTCAGGTGTCAAAGGTTCATTGTACGCTTCTCCATTCGCGAGCACTAACACCATGTCGTTCGTTGAACAATCACCATCAACCGTGATTTGATTGAATGTATCATTTGTAATGGAGGAAAGTGCTTGCTGTAGATCATCCGGTTCAATTACAGCGTCCGTCGTAATGAAACCAAGCATTGTGGCCATGTTTGGATGAATCATTCCCGAACCCTTCGCAGCTCCGCCCATTTTCACGGTTTTTCCGTCAATAATGGTTTCATAACCACAGCTCTTCGTTACAAGATCCGTTGTTAAAATGGCTGTACCAAAAGCTTCAGCAGCTTCAGGTGTATTTTCTGGCTGCAATGACTCTATGCCTTTTTTTACTTTTTCCATTTCCATGAATTCACCTATGACTCCCGTTGAAGCCACTGCAAATGAATGGTCCTCCAAACCGAACTTTTGAGCCGCAAGCTTCCTCATTTCATTTGCATCTTTTAAACCCTGTTCACCTGTACAAGCATTCGCACACGCACTATTCACTACAATGCCGTGAAGTTTTCCATTAACGGCAATGCTATCTTTCGTTACATTGATTGGAGCGGCTTGAACTACATTTTGTGTATAAACCGCCGCGGCTGATGCTGGGACATCCGTTAAAATGATGCCAATGTCCTTTTTAGAATAGCGTAATCCTGCATGTACACCTGACGCTTTGAACCCTTGGGGCATTAAAATGTTCCCTTCTTGAATTTGTTTGATTTCTTCAACTGGCTGTAAAGTTTTCATTATTTCCCTCCAAAGTTTACGGATATAGCGGACTGTTCCATAGTCCCGCCGTTTCTTCTAGTCCCATTAATATATTTGCATTTTGTATGGCCTGCCCTGCAGCACCCTTCACTAAATTATCAATAACTGAAACCACCGTCACCTTACCTGTTCTTTCATCATAATCAACGCCAATGTCGCAAAAGTTCGATCCATATACTTGTTTCGTGGATGGAAAGCGATCAAGGGGCTGTATTCGGACAAATGGGTGATTCTCGTAAACGGTTTCGTATAAATCCTTTAATTCAACATTTGAGGTTTCCCGATTTACCTTTATATACATCGTCGCCATAATCCCTCTTGTCATTGGAACAAGATGGGTATTGAAGGTAATCGGCTGTAGACCTGTTGACCATCTCCCAAGCTGTTGTTCGATTTCCGGTATGTGCTGATGTTGATTTACCTTATATATCTTAAAGTTCTCATTCATTTCACTATAATGGGTGACTGCCGAGGGTGATTTACCCGCCCCGGATACCCCGGATTTTGCATCGATGATCACATCGGCAGCTGTTCCGGCCAATCCTTCGGTGAATAAAGGGGCAAGACCTAATAGTGATGCGGTTGGGTAGCACCCTGGATTTGCAATAATCGTTGCTTTTTTTATTGCTTCGGCATTCCATTCAGACAATCCGTATACGGCTTCTTCAATAATGTGCCGAGGTGCCTCTGGTTTTTTATACCAATGTTCATATTCACCTGGAGTTTGAAGCCTGAGGTCACCTGATAGGTCGATTACTTTAATGTCAAGGTCAGAAAATTCCGAAATCAATTGCGAGGAAACACCAGAAGGAGTTGCAAGGAATACAATTTCGGATTTTTTTGCAATCGCCTCCGGGACAATTTCTTCTAATTTGTCTTTCATATGCATTAAATGTGCATTTTCTTCAGATAAACTTCGGCCAAATTGGGAAGACGTATGCAATGATTTTATTTTTAATTGCGGATGATTATTCAAGAATCTTATTAGTTCCATTCCTCCATAGCCCGTTGCACCTACTATTGATACGTTCATAAAACCATCTCCTATAATTTCAGGTCCCTGTCATTCTTTGATTCTATTATTATAAGACTGAATAAAAATAAAATCAAATGTATTTTTATAAAATTCTAAACTAATATTTTAAATGAAAATTTATCCACCTAAACTCCTAGAATTATCCAAAGTTGTTGACTGTTAGTGTTTTTTCCGTTTAAATCAAAGGTAGTAAGTGAGTTTTAACGGTATTTGGAAAGGTGGTCATTTGCATGAATGAATTATCGTTATCTAATCGGATGCATTCCATTTTAGATAATAAACAGCAAGTTAAACATATGGAAAAAGGGCGCTACCTTTTTCAGGAGAGCACCCCAGCAAGTGATTTGTATTACATTTTAAAAGGTACAGTAGAAGTGAGTAAGGTTGTTCCTGACGGTCGGGAATTAACTATACGCATTAGTTCGGAGAATGATTTGGTTGGGGAAACAGTCTTATTTTCTCCAAATCCTAAATATATGATGAATGCAAAGATGATGGAAGATGGATCTGTTGCGGTAATCTCCAAAGAAGCATTAGAAAAGAAAATCGCCTCAGATAGCCATCTTGCAGTCGAGATGATGACATGGTTATCGGCTCAGAACCGCAAAAATCAGGCTAAATTCCGCGATATGCTCCTGCACGGCAAGAAAGGTGCCTTTTACTCCACCCTTATCCGTTTATCAAATAGTTATGGCACCGAAGCAGAAGACGGAAAGGTTATCAATCTTCCTTTTACAAACCAAGAACTCGCCAATTTTTGCGGCACATCCCGCGAGGTAGTCAATCGAATGCTATCTCAATTAAGGAAAAACAATGTCATCTCCATTAAAAAGGGACGCATTACGATTCTTGACTTTGATTTTTTGAAACAGGAAATCGACTGTGAAAACTGTCCAATAGAAATCTGTACCATCGATTAAATCCTACATAAAAGGCAGTAAATAAATAATGCCGTACTAATGATCGGCGTTTATTTCAGGGCTGAATTTTCCCTAGGACCATTTAATTATTTTCATTTCCATGGATTCCTATGAAAAAATATAAATATGCATAAAAAAAGCATAAAATTAGATTTCGTCCATTGACTGGCAGCAGAAGTTCCTAATTAACTATATAAAAAATGAAGGGATGGCGTAATTGCCATCCCTTCATTTTTTATTCAGAAGGAGTATTTGTATATTACCCGCCAATGAATGACATTTCGATTTTTTCCTGTTTCTTGGCCGTTCCCGCTGTCCGCTCATCCGAATAGCGGTCGTCTCTAAGATTCCAAAGCGAAATGATGAACCCGGTCAATTCCTCATCTGTCATGCCGGAACGGAGCAATGACTTCAAGTCATGTCCCTTTCCATTAAACAGGCATGTATATAAACTTCCATTAGCAGAGAGACGTGCACGTGTACAACTTGAACAAAAAGACTCGGATACCGAGGTTATGAAGCCCACTTCTGCAGCAGTGCCCTTATAACGGTAGCGTTTTGCCACCTCTCCAAAATAATCTTCTTCAACCGGTTCTAAATCAAATTCGGTTTGGAGCATTTCAAGCAGTTCTTTTTTCGTAATGACATTCTTCAACTGCCAGCCATTTGTATGTCCGACATCCATGAATTCTATATAGCGTAATTGAATGCCCTCTTCTTTACAAAATCGGGCCATCGGCAGGATTTGAGATTCATTGGTTTCTTTTTTCACTACCATATTCACTTTAACGCCAAGCCCAGCTTCTTTGGCAGCTGCGATGCCTTCAATAACAGGCTTTATGCCGATATTCCTGCCGTTCATCTTCTTGAAAAGTTCATCATCAAGGCTGTCTAAGCTGACATTCACCCTCTGCAAACCAGCTTCCCTCAAATTCACGGCATGTTTTTTCAAGAAGACACCATTCGTAGTCAGTCCAATATCTTCAATACCTTCAATTTTCACGAGATTTGAAATCAGAGTGGTGAGATCTCTCCGGAGTAATGGTTCCCCGCCTGTCAACCTTAGTTTTTTTACCCCTAAGCTTGCGAATATTTTAGAAAGCCTTACAATTTCCTCATAAGCTAAAAGCTCACTTTTAGGCAGGAACTGAAAATTCTCATGAAAAATTTCAGCAGGCATGCAATACTGGCAGCGAAAGTTACAGCGATCTATGACTGAAATCCTTAAATCCCTTAGTGGCCTGTCCAATGAATCTTTAATTTGACTGTTCAATTAACCACTCCTAGCCGAAAGTATTAGAAAAAACCAGACCATAAAAAGTGACTCAATTGAATGGGTTCACTGTTTTTTGACTGGCTTTTCATTTCTATATAGAGTTATTATTTGATGCCTAATGCAATTTTAGCATACCTGGACATTTTGTCTTTCGTCCATGGCGGACTCCAGACAATCTTCACATCCGTTTCCTTTACCTCTGGGATATCTTCCAGAACCAATTTGACCTGATCGACGATCGTGCCAGCTAGCGGACAGCCCATGGCAGTCAATGTCATCGTCACGGTAGTCAGACCTTCCTCATCCATATCCACATCATATACCAAGCCTAAATTAACGATATCTATGCCAAGCTCAGGGTCAATGACCTGTTCCAAAGCTCCAAATATAATGTCTTTTGTATCTTGATCCACTTCGATCACTCCTTTTATGGAAAATCTTTTCGTTTTATAGTCGGTTTCATCATTATGTCCATTTTAGACTATATTTTATGTCCATATTAGAATCATAACAGATTTTGAGTGAGTACTTAAGCATTTTGCACAGTTGACAGTAAATGTTTTGCAAACCAGTCTGCAGTCATAAGTACGCCTTCCCTACTCACTTTATGTCCAGCCTTAGAATCAAGGATGAAATCAATTTTTTCATCTGCCTCATTATACCCTGCTTTGACAGCTTCATAAAAACGATATGCATGTTGATAAGGCACAACCGGATCTTTGGCACCATGCCAAAAAAGAAGCGGACGGTTTGAAAGCTTATCCTGATTCAGACTCAAATCAAATGGCTTGAGCTGTTCAATCACATTGGAAACTTCCTCATCAGTAGCTGGGAAGTTAACTTTCCTTTTCTTAATCTCCGTCATTTGGAGCTCTGCATACGCGACATATGATGGGTTTCCCATTAAACTGACTCCGGCGGATATCCACTCATAGGCAGCCAGGGCCCCATTAGTCACTATTCCCCCCATAGAGGTACCAGCTACGCCAATTCTGTCAGGATCAATTAATTTTCGGGATAATAAATCATCCTTCAACAAAGATAAATCCTGGATTGTCTGTAATACCATTTCCCAAAAACGGGGCATCATTTGGGAATCACTCAAACCAGCTCCCCTTTCCCCATGATAGATCACATCGGGAAGAAGCACACGAAAACCCTTTTCTGCCAATAAATAAGCATAGTGAAGATTGTGTTCTTTTGCACTTTGGAAACCATGTATAAAAATAATAACCGGCAATTCCTGATTGAAAGTGGTTCCTTCACTTATGTGCAATACAGGAATATGTCCAATTAGTTCTTTTTCAATTATTATCAAGTTAACCCCTCCGAATAATTTATTCCGGTCTTTTCAATACCATTATCAAAATGGCATTGGCATTCATCATTCCACTTCTTAAACCTGAGCTTCGCTTTAATCATCATGATCTTGGATATAGTAATATCATACAGGAATGCATAAAGAATGAAAAAGATTTACATTTACTTTAAAATAGGCTTAACAATATTTGCATATAATGAAATCAAAAAGAACAGAAGGTGTGTACATGGCTGAAAAACATTTAATCGTATTGGATCTTGATGGTACTTTACTTACAGATAACAAAACCATTTCTTCAAGGACTAAAAAAACACTCTTAAAACTAAAAGAAGACGGACACGAAGTTATGATCGCTACCGGGCGTCCTTTTCGCTCAAGTGAACTTTATTACCGGGAATTGGGGTTGACTACACCCATCGTTAATTTCAATGGCGCTTTCGTCCATCACCCATTACATACAAGCTGGGGGGTATATCACTCTCCATTGGATATAAGTGTTGCCAAAGATATTGTTGAAGCGTGTGATCAGTTTAAATATCACAACATCATCGCAGAAGTCCGGGATGATGTTTATGTTCATTATCATGATGAAAAGTTGATGAACATGTTCAATGTAGGAAATCCAACCATGAAGACAGGTGACTTGCGCGATTACCTTCAGGATTCCCCAACTTCGATGCTCATTCACACAGATAGTGAATTCGTTGGGCAAATTCGCCAGCATTTATCCGATGTCCATGCAGAATTGGTCGATCACCGCCGCTGGGCAGAGCCTTTTCATATCATCGAAATAATAAAAAGCGGGTTAAGTAAAGCCGTAGGTTTAAAACGTGTATCCAACTATCTGGAAATTCCTCAAAACAGGATAATCGCTTTCGGTGATGAAGATAATGATTTGGAAATGCTTGATTATGCGGGAACCGGGGTGGCCATGGGAAATGCGATTTCACCTGTAAAAACGGTAGCGAATACGACTACATTGACGAATGAAGAAGATGGTATAGCGGTCTTCCTCGAAGAAAAATTCAACATAAAATCCTAATTCCTAATACGTCATTTTTTACCTTCATAATATCTCTCTTTCAAGCCAAACTAATATGGACAACAGCTTCCATTCCGTTGTCGACAACGCTCAGAATCGGAGGAGATAAGAATGGGTAAAAGCAGTAAATCTAAACGATTTGTACAGCAAGGCAAAGAAAGTGTTGCCAGGCATGCCGAAAAAATCCCTTATCACACTACGTTTGAAGAGGCTGAAAAAGACAGGTTAAGAATTATGTCAGAACAAAGCTATGGTGGCTTCTAATGGGAAACAATTTATTCCAGAAGGCAAGGGAATTTGTTGAAGAAGCTCTCCACTCTGAGCATGACGGTGACCAGCATAAGACAGAGGAAATCGCTAAAAATGCTCTCCACTCTGAGCATGACGGTGACCAGCACAAGACAGAGGAAATCGCTAAAAACGCTCTTTCATCAGCCTTTGCCAATACGAGCGAGGCCGAAAAAGCACAACTGCGAGAACTTCAGGAAGAGCTGGAAAACCACTCTAAATAACGTGAAAGCCTCCAGGGTTCCTGGAGGCTTTTGCTTTGTTAATTGTTATTTCGTGCTTTACCGCCTTTTTCACCAATTTCTTTATAAAAGTGTTTACCATGGGAATCAGCGGTGGCTTCTCCGCCCTTTTGTCCAATTTCTTGATAGAATTCCTTCTCATGATTATCCGACGTGGCTTCTCCACCCTTTTGCCCAATTTCCCGGTAAAAATCCTTGTCGTGATTTTTAGAAGTGGCTTCCCCGCCTTTACGACCTGCTTCCTGTCTGCTCATTTTTTCGTCGTTAGCCATTTTTATCACTCCTTCATAAGATTTTAAATTGGCGCTACAATATAAGATTTAGCCGTTTGATACAGGCATTAAACTTAAAGCGCCTAAATATTCCCTTTTGTAATAGAAGTGTAATGGCCTTAATTTTTTGTTCATATCATTCCCTGCGGAAAGTTCCAACAATGCCTGAAGTTTCTATGATGTTTGTGAAAGCGTGTGGATCCACTTCCTTAATGATCTTTTCAAGGTCATACAATTCATACCTTGTAATGACAATCAATAACATTTCCTTAGTTTCGTTGGTGAACGCCCCTTTTGCAGGAACTCTTGTGATCCCGCGAACTAACTTAGCATGGATTGCCTGTTTAAGTTCTTCGCTTTTCTTTGTAATGATCATGGCAGTAAGCTTTTCATGTCGTGTATGAATCGCGTCAACGACCCGGGTCGATGTGTAAAGGGTAACAAGTGTGTACAAAGCTTTTTCCGGTCCATAAACAGCACCTGCCGTTACAATGATCACGCCATTCAGCAGAAATAAATAAGTACCCACGGGTTTGTCTTTCTTCCGTGACAGGAGCATGGCGATAATATCCATTCCGCCAGTCGATGCACCGTATTTCAAGGTGATCCCTACACCTACTGCAGCTATTACGCCGCCAAATACCGCATTTAATAATATGTCAGGTGACCAGCGTGTAATCGGAATGATTTCCATAAAGAAGGACATCAAGACAACGCTGAGGAAACTATAAAAAGTGAAAGACTTTCCAACCTTTCGCCAAGCAATGATCGTTACTGGAATATTCAATAAAAACAATAGAATACCTGTCGATAAATTAAAAGGAGCAAAGGAACCAATCATCCTCGATAGAAGCTGGGCCACTCCTGTAAAGCCGCTTGCATATACGTTTGCCGGTATTAGAAAAAAGTTCATTGCGATGGCATTCAGTAATGCTCCGACCACAACTATGATAATTTTCTTCATTTCACCACTATACATCCTAAAAACCTCCATTTCACCCTTATTCTATTATCTTTTTACCCTTAATTATTTATTCTATTTACGTAGAGATTGAATTTTTACCGTTACGTGCTACACTAAATTGTAGAGTGTCCACTCATTTTCTAAAAATTGTAAAAAGGAAAGCAGGTGTATTATGGCTATCACAATTCTTGCAGATAGTGCATGTGATTTGCCGTTGTCTTTCTATAAGGAAAACAATGTTTCATTAATTCCTTTACAAGTCCATCTTGACGGGAAAAATTATGAAGATTTACTTACCATTAATTCTCACGAAGTCTATCAGGCGATGATTGAGGGAAAATCCCCGAAAACATCGCAAGCTTCCCCGGAATGCTTAATAGAACTTTTCACACAGTTTGCCAAAGAGAAAAAACAAGGGATATATATAGCCTTTTCCTCTGAGTTATCAGGAACATATCAAACGGCAGTGATGATTCTTAATCAGGTGAAGGAAGAGTACCCTGACCTTGACATTGAAATCGTCAATACGAAATGCGCTTCGATGGGCGTCGGATTAATTGTGAAGAAAGCAGCAGATCTAGCAGCAAACGGTGCCACTAAAGAAGAAATCCTAGCTGACATAGAATTCCAAACCCGGCATATGGAGCATCTATTCACTGTAGATAACCTTGATTATTTGGCCCGTGGCGGCCGCATCTCCAAAACATCTGCCCTTGTTGGCGGTTTATTAAACATTAAACCGTTATTGCATGTAGAAGATGGGAAGCTTGTTCCGCTGGAAAAGTTACGCGGCAAGAAGAAATTGATTAAACGTGTAATCGAATTAATGCACGAAAGAGGAAAAAATTTAAAAAACCAAACGATTGCCATCAGTCATGGTGATGATGAAGCGACGGCCATGGAATGGAAGGAAGCCATTCAAAATGAATTCGGGACAACCAATATCATGATCCATACAATCGGCTCCGTCATCGGTGCACATGCTGGTCCTGGTACAATTGCTCTCTTCTTCTTAAACGATACCCCTGAGAAATCATAAACATACATACTCCCTTCCATTATTGTGAACAATATATATTGATCAGATAATGGAAGGGAGTTTTCTCTATGTCAAAAACAACCGATGACAACAAAAGGCCAAAAGATAACCAGGCGAGAAATGCTGAAAAAAATGTCGCCTATCAGGAAAATCTTGTTGCGGGTAAGCACTCCTATTCGAAGAAAACAGACCATAAATGACGCGAGGGGCTTGTCCCCTCGCTTTTTTAATATGGTTTAGATAGTTGTCTTCCTATCACACTTTCTCTATAATAAAGGAAATAAAACCTGCTGGAGGTAAGTGATGGCAAAGGAAAATTCATTTGATATTGTTTCGAAAGTAGACTTTTCAGAAGTAACGAATGCAGTTACCATGGCTATGAAGGAAATACAAACACGCTATGATTTTAAAGGGAGTATAAGCAGCATCACCATTGAAAAAGAAGATCTTGTTTTAGTGTCCGACGATGAATATAAGCTTGAACAGCTGAAGGATGTTCTCATTAGTAAACTCATTAAACGTGACGTACCAGTCAAGAACCTGGACTATGGCAAATTAGAAGGAGCTTCTGGCGGAACCGTTCGCCAACGTGCTAAGTTGATTCAAGGCATCGATAAGGAACAAGCAAAAAAAATCAATACCATCATTAAAAACAGCGGTCTTAAAGTGAAAAGCCAAATCCAAGATGATCAAATCCGTGTAACAGGTAAGAACCGGGACGATTTGCAAGGAATCATTTCCGCAATCCGGGGCGCTGATCTGTCCATTGACGTACAATTCTTAAATTACCGCTAAGTATGAAGGCCTCACCTTTGGGTG
Source organism: Peribacillus aracenensis (assembly GCF_025175645.1). NCBI lineage: Bacteria > Bacillati > Bacillota > Bacilli > Caryophanales > Bacillaceae > Peribacillus > Peribacillus aracenensis. The sequence goes on along the minus strand of NZ_JANZMJ010000001.1, from coordinate 31,720 downwards.
GGTCTTTTTTTATTTGCATTGCCTCAATAGCCGGCTTCCCCCTTATTCTTCAAATGAATCTCCTTCATGTAACATGGAAAGACTAGTCATGTTCCCTTAGTTATATAAATAATTACTCATAATCATTTGGTCATTTTTTCCATGTTTTCTTTTTTCTAAAGAAGGAATAGAAAAAACATAGATAATTAAACAGGAGGCGTTTTAATCATGACTAACCAAAACCAAAATCAGAACAAACAAGGATTTCCACCTCAACATCAACAGCATCAACCTGGATTGGAAACAAAAATGGAACCGAACCCTGATTCTGTTAAAGCTGCCTATAAAGGAAGCGGCAAACTAAAAGGTAAAACGGCAATCATAACAGGAGGAGACAGCGGGATCGGTAAATCGGTTGCCATTTATTACGCCAAGGAAGGAGCGAATGTTACAGTTGCATACTTGGATGAACACGAGGATGCCAAAGCGACAAAAGAATTGATTGAAAAAGAAGGTCAGAAATGTTTACTCATTTCCGGAGATATCGGTGATGAAGCCTTCTGCCAGGATGTCGTCAAAAAAACGGTTGATGAATTTGGCGGTTTGGACATTTTAGTCAATAACGCCGGTGAACAGCATGTGCAAACAAGTATCCTTGACATTTCAGCTGAACAATTGGAAAAAACGTTCCGCACGAATATATTCTCGATGTTCCACTTAACTAAAGCTGCATTGAAGCATCTAAAAAAAGGAAGCAGCATCATAAATACAACCTCTATCACAGCCTATCAAGGCAACCCAAAACTAATCGATTACTCTTCAACAAAAGGTGCAATATTGGCATTTACAAGGGCCCTGTCGAACTCCATTTCAAAAGATGGCATCAGAGTGAACGGTGTTGCGCCAGGACCGATCTGGACGCCGCTGATTCCTGCCTCATTCGGGGAAGAGGATGTTGCCAAATTCGGCCAGAATACTCCAATGGGCCGTGCAGGGCAGCCAGAGGAATTAGCGCCAGCTTATGTATATTTGGCAAGTGAAGATTCATCCTATGTCAGCGGACAAGTCATCCACGTAAACGGCGGGAGCGTGGTAAACGGATAAGTTTTACCCTTTCAAAAGCAGTGGATATCACAAATCCACTGCTTTTATCTTTCAAGCAGGATATTTCCGGTTAATGCGGAATATATGAATGGGAAGGAGTGGATTCATTTTTGAAAAATATTGTAGATCCATGGTTCACCGTTCAGGAATTGGACTCAGAGACGTTTGCAATCAGTGAATATGGTCATTGGGAGAAGGTTCATTCCTTTTTATTACTTGGGGGGACCCGAGCTGCGTTAATCGACACAGGATTAGGCATATGTTCGATTAAGCGGATTACAGACCAGCTTACCGATCTTCCGATTATCGTCCTGACGACACACGTTCATGCGGATCATATTGGCAGTCATGGGGATTATGATACAATTTATGTTCATGGTGATGATGCCAACTGGCTGATCAACGGCATTGAAGGTTTGTCCTTGGAACAAATAAGAAAGAACATGGCCCGGGATATCACTGTCCCCATACCCGAATCATTCGATCCTTCTACATACAAGCCATACAAGGGGTCCCCTGATAGGCTCTTATCGGATGGGGACACGATTGATCTCGGGAACCGCAGTTTAGGCATTTATCACACACCTGGGCATTCACCTGGCCACATCTCAATTTTGGATAATGAAACAGGTTATTTATTTACTGGCGACCTGCTTTATTCAGATACTCCAGTTTATGCATTTTATCCCTCTACAAGCCCTGAAGACCTTGTGAATTCATTAGAAAAAATCGCAAAAATCAAGGCAGTATCCAAAATATATGGCGGACACAACCAACTCGGCCTCGAACCAGGGATCTTTGTGGAAGTCCTTGAAGCCATTCAATACCTTAAAGAGAATAATTTGGTTAGACACGGAACGGGTGTACATGCATTCAAAAGTTTCAGTGTACATTTCTAGGGAAAAAAGGCATTGCTTTTATGCAATGCCCTTTTCGTTCAATAAGTCATCGCCATTGCACCTTGCTTGATCGATCTGCAGGAATGCCTTTCCACGAAATGATGTGGAATGATGGTCCCAGCGGGAGCATCTCCAGTCTGCAGCATTTGAATGATGCCCTTAGCGGCCTGATATCCCAAATCAAAAATATTGATATCTATGGAAGTCAGGGCTGGTAATGACAGTTCAGAGAAAAGAACGTTATTGAAGCTGACGATTGAAATTTCTTCAGGAGTGCGCACGCCCATCTCGCGAAGTGAATGCACGATACCAAGTGCCATAATATCATCACTGACCACCAAAGCGGTTGGTGGTTCATCGATGGATAGTAACATTTTTGCAGCTGCTTGTCCCCCTTCATGCAAAAAATCTTCATGAAGGGTATATTCCCCCCTTCGATCGATTCCAGCCCTCTTCAATGCCCGTTCATATCCTGACAAACGATCAAGGGTCATCACAAGGGTTACGTCACCTCCGATGAATCCAATCCTCTCATGCCCTAGCTGTATGAGGTAATCCGTTGCCTGTTCGGCAGCCAAGACATTATCATTATCAACATATGTTATCTCCTCGAGAAAATCATAGGGTTTGCCAATGATCACAAATGGAAAAGCCCTTGCTCTCAAATAGGTCAGAATGTGATCGTTCATCCTTGAATACATCAGGATAATTCCATCAACCATCCCCCCCTGCACCATATTCACTACTCCTTCGTAGATTTCATCTTCTGTTTTTCCCGTACTTAGCAACAGGGAATAATGATTTTCCTGAGCTCCTTCACTTAGACCCTGAAGGATCGTCGGAAAAAACGGATTTTGATAATAATCATTTGACGAACTTGGCAATACCAAGCCAATGATCCTGGTCGATTGATTGGCAAGACTACGTGCAATGAAGTTTGGATGGTATCCTAATTTACTCATCGCCTTACGTACCCGTACCTTTGTTTTTTCACTTATCCGAGGATTGTTTGCAATCACTCGAGAAACTGTTGAAGGAGCAACATTCGCTAACTGTGCCACATCTTTTATTGTTATGGCCATGCATTTCCCCTCTCCCCTCTTAGCCTTTATTGACTTCATTTAACAAGGTGAATACCAATAAACACTTCTCTAATATTCGTTTTATATTTATACATTTTGTATGTATTCATAATACACTCAGTTCGATAGTTATATCCATACTTTTTTAAATGTTTGTTTAATTTTTCAGAAAATACTTACTTTTCCGTTTTCTTCGTTTCTGTTTTAAAATTCAAAAAGAAGCTGATGTATGATCAGCTTCTAAAAAAATGACATGTCTATTGAAGACCAAGAAGTCAGACGACTAACTACATAGGTTTTAAGCTGATTTCCAATCAAGACTATAGAAGTGATTTACCAATTAATAACGATAAATCCTCGTTTCATATGGACGTAAATCAATAAGGGACACATGAGGACAATCCTCATAATTAGCTAGCAAAAGTTCCATTTCCCCCCAGTAAGAGAGGTCGACTTGGTGGTGATTCATACTAAAATTACATACTACCATGACTGAATTATCATTCATATTTCTTGTATAAATATAAAGTTCAGGATGGTCTTCCCATAATAATTCATATTCGCCATAAACAAGGACCTGATGTTTTTTTCGAAGATCGATCATCTTTTTATAAAAATGATAAATGGATGAGGGGTCATTTTTCTGCTGTTCTACATTAATGGCTCGATAATTGGAATTAACCCTCATCCAAGGTGTTCCTTTCGTGAAACCGCCATTTTCGATATCATTCCATTGCATCGGTGTTCGTGAATTATCACGGCCGCTATGCCAGATAATGTTCATGATTTCATCATGCGGACGACCTTTGGAGGTCTCTATCCGGTAAAAATTTTTCATTCCTACATCATCATAATCATCAATCGAATCAAATTGGACATTCGTCATGCCAATTTCCTGGCCTTGATAAATAAAAGGTGTGCCTTGCATGAAAAAGTATAGAGCCCCAATCATTTTTGCGCTTTCCAACCAGTATTGATGATCATTTCCCCAGGTTGATACACTTCTTGGCTGGTCATGATTTTCAAAAAACAAAGCATTCCATCCTTTGTTTTTCAGCCCCTTTTGCCATTTGGTCAGTGTGCGCTTTAACCCCTGAACATCAACGTCGTGATTCTGACCCCTATTCCAAAGCCCAAGATGTTCAAATTGAAAGATCATATTGAATTTCCCATTCGTTTCCCCGACCCATTCTTCCGCCTGCTCAACCCTGACGCCATTGGCCTCACCAACCGTCATGATATCATACTTAGAAAAAGTCTCTTCTTTCAACTCCTGAAGGTAATCCAGAATCCCGTCCTGATTGGTGTGCATTTCAAACGCTGGTACGTACTGATGCCAATAAGGATTGTGCATATCCGGAAGGCCATCACGCTTATGAATATGCGTGATCGCATCAATCCGGAAGCCATCGATTCCCTTATCCAGCCACCAATTGACCATTTCATATAATGCCTTTCGTACATCAGTATTTTTCCAGTTTAAGTCTGGCTGCTTTTCCGCAAATAAATGTAAATAGTATTGATTGGTCCTTTCATCGAATTTCCAGGCACTTCCGGAAAAGATGCTTTCCCAATTATTTGGCTCACGACCGTCCTGCCCATCCCTCCATATATACCAATCCCGTTTCGGATTATCGCGGGACGAACGTGACTCTACGAACCAGGGGTGCTCATCACTTGTATGATTCAAAACAAGGTCGAGTATCACCTTCATCCCACGTCCATGAACATCTTTCAATAACAGATCAATATCTTCGATTGAACCGAATTCATCGGAAACTGCTTGATAATCACTAATATCATAGCCATTATCCGCATTGGGCGATTTATAAAACGGACAAATCCAAATAACATCAATCCCTAATTCCTGCAAATAGTCAAGCTTTGAAATCAGCCCCTTTATATCACCGACTCCGTCACCATTACTATCCATGAAACTGCGCGGGTATATTTGATAGCAGACCGCTTCTTTCCACCAGGTCTTATTCATGCTGTAACCTCCCGATCCTGTTTTCCACAAAGCCTTAGGGACAATGTTTGGCGGCTACCGACAATCGAGAGGTATATGATTATTTTGGTTGGTTCCGTTTTGAACGCTTAATAACCAATGCAATGAATATACCAAAAATAAGAAGAACCAATCCTATGACTAACAGGTAAGGAATATTAATAATCGATTTAGGTGACAGTGTGTAGACTTCGGTCGTCTCCCTGTCGATTACGATAGAGTAACTGTTGTCCTTACTGCGGACCAGATCCCCATTCAGCATACCTCTCAACTCTTTATTTCTTTCAAGTTCCTTATCAGTAAGGTTTATCATTTGAGTTTCAGTCGTATTGTTCATGGCGACGACAATCGTTTCATCACCATATACACGCTTGAATACCGAAGTTCCACCTTTTTCATATAAAAGCTCCATATCCCCCTTAACCAACGCTGGGTACATGTCTCTGAGCTCAGAAAGCTTTGTTATATATTCCACCAATTCCTGTTCGGTCTTAAAATTCATCAACTTGTGATTATCCGGGGCAATATCCCCATTTAAGGCAATTTCCGATCCATAAAATACGATTGGCACCCCTGGCATCGTATATAGATACGACAGCGCCATTCTCCATCTGGAACCTGGATTTTCGTTATGGTCGGCTGCATCCTTTGTAAAACGGGGCATTCCCTGTGTATCCATGAATAATGCCTGCTGGGCATTGCCCCCTAATTCATCTTCGCTTTTCTCAAACGCATTAAAAACAGGTTTCAATTCTTTATCGGGTGCAGCAAATGCTTCCCGTAGCTCAGCATTTTGTGGATAAGCCATAAAAGCATCGATACCCGTCTTCTTGTAGCTTGATATCAAATCGGCATCACCTTGTACATCGCCGATTGTATAGAAATTTGATTTTTCAGATTTGACTGCATCCACAAATTCCTTCCAAAAATCTTTTGCTACGTATTGGACTTTATTTATACGGTAACCATCAATATCAGTTTCCGTTATCCACCATTTGGCAGCATCAAGTAAGTATTTCCTTGTTTTCTCATTATCTTGATTCAAATCTGGAAGATCATCGACCCAGCCTGTTTCCAAATCCTTTTGGCTACTGTCCTGGGAAATCTTTTTTTCTTCATGGAACCAATCTTGTTTTTTGGGATCGGTCAGCCACGTGGAGTCAGGACCCACATTATTTGCTTGAAAATCAATGATCACTTTCATATTGCGTTTATGTGCCTCATTCACGAGTTTTTTAAACTCGTTCAATGTCCCATAATGTTTATCCGTCTTATAGAAATCTGCCACCCAATCGCCATGATAGCCATTTTTATCATTTGCGAAAATCGGTGAAAGGATGATAGCGGTATAACCCATATCTTTTAAATAATTCAGTTTCTTCGTGACACCTTCGAAATCCCCACCATTAAACGTGGAAGGGTCATTCACGTTCGCGTCACCGTTATTTTGAGTATTCCCATCGAAAAACCTGTCGATCAATAATGAATATACGATTTCATCCTTCCAAGTTCGTTGTTCTTTTTCAGCTGCTCCTACTGGAATGGCGTAAAAAAGAAGCAACGGAATTAAAGCGAGTGATAACACTCTTTTTCTCATATCCGCTCTCCTCCTAGCTATCTCTTTACGCCTTTAAGATTAGCCTTTTGACCCCTTAACGTCAAATCCAATTTATAAAAAACTTTACACTAAAGGGACAAATTGGGGATACTGGTTATACTCACCGAATCAGAAAAGTCAGAACACGATCAACGTTCCTTTTTTATCGTCTTAACCGCTTTATCCAAGGCCCTTTTCGGTTTTGCTTTTTGAGTGCTTATTTCATCCATGGCTGCATTCATCGGTCCCCATACCCTATTCATTTCCGGTATATTCGGCACTGGTTCAGCGTATTGTAATTGTATGCTTATGGCTTGTGCCCTTTCATTTTCATTGATCGCGGCATTGTGTTTGATTGATTTATTAGGAGGGATTTCCCCTGTTAAATCATAACGCTGCATTGCATTATCATCATTTGTCAAATATTCAACAAACTTAGTAGACCAATAAGGATGTTTTGTGAATGCTGTTACATGCCAGCCTTTGATTCCCATCAACGTTTTCATTGGCTGGCCATTTGACAATTCGGGCATGGGGGCAATTCCTGTATCCTTTCGCCCGGTAAATGAGTCACCATCACTCATGATAGAAGCCAAATTCCCTTGTACGAACAACTTCTCGTTCGCTGCCTTGTCGCCTTTAGGAATCAAACCCTCCCTATACCATTTTTGGATGTACGCAGCCCCTTTTATGGCACCCTTATTATTCAAACCAATGTCGGAAGGGTCCAGTTTTCCATTCTTATCTTTAAAAATATAACCTCCCATTCCAGCGATCACTCCATAAGAATCATGGAAGTCATTCCATTTGGCATAGAAACCATGCACGTTATCCTTTCTTAATTCCTTCGCCATTTTATAAAGGTCATTCATCGTCTCAGGAGCCTTAGCCATCAATTTTTTGTTATAAATGAATACGGATGTGTTTACCGATTTAGGCAATCCAAATACCTTATCTTGGTACATCTCACCACTAATTGAAGGTTCAATGAAGGCATTCAATACCTCATCTTTCACCTTCATTTCCTGAATTAAGCCTTCCTTCACGATTTGCCCGACTTTTTCATGAGAAAAAGTTACGACATCCGGGGCCTTTCCGTTTCCGATTGGCCCATCACTTCGAAGCCGCTCATGCATCTCGGTAGCTATTTCAAGCTCTTCATGCTCAACTTTGATTCCATATTCTTTTTCAAAAGCTTCAATAACCGGCATTAGGGCCTCTGCTTTACCTTTTTCCTCCCAAATGATCAATTTTTCCGGCTTCGCTTCATTGCTGGCTGCTTCGTCTTCTTTTTTCTTATTTTCTTTCACTACTTCATTTTCCAAATCTGAACTGGTACCACAAGCACTTACACTAACGATCAAAAACATGGACATGAACAAATGAAAAATCAGCTTCTTCACTTTCATTCTCCTTTTTAAAATGTTTATTCTATCATGTCCAAAAGCACCAAATAATACTGTTTTTCAGTTCATTCATTCAAAGAAAGCCACTTAATGAAAGCGATGCCAAAGCTATTGTTATCATTATATGAACGCCTTTGGTTTTTACAACATTTTCCTCGTTGTATTTATTTCCTTGTAGTGATGAACACTTTTTGTTATTTTTTAGTTAATAAGTGCTTCTTTCAATTGAAATCGGGTATATAACCATATTGAAAAACACTTAGCCTGGCTCAGTGCAACTTCATGGTGCCCCCCCTCATAAACAGCCGGAAGGTTTCCTTTTTCACATCCCCAAATACATATAGAATTGGAGTGGTTTTGTAATGGAATTTTCATCCATACACCATAGACCTAATGACAATTACGGCTATACCATCAACACTGAAACCCTACATATCCGCCTACGTACGAAAAAACAAGATATCTCCTCAGCTGGATTGATCTTTGGGGATCCATACATTTCAGATAATGATGGTCAGTGGCAGTACCAAGAACTTCCCATGAGTTTATCAGGCAGCGATAACCGTTATGATTATTGGCATATCTATGTGAAGCCTCCCTACCGAAGAATTCGATATGGGTTCAAAGTATCCTCGGAAGATGAATGTGCCATTTACACGGAAAAAGGCTTCTTTAAAGAACCCCCCCGAGATCCCGGAAGCTATTTCGCGATTCCCTATCTACATCAAAATGAAGTTTTCGGGGCACCGAAATGGGTCAAAGATACAATTTGGTATCAAATTTTCCCTGAACGATTCGCGAACGGAAACCCCGACAATGATCCGGAAGGTGTGATACCCTGGGGAAGTGAAGAACCGGCCGTGGATAATTTTTTTGGCGGGGACTTCGAAGGAATCATTGAACATTTGGATTACCTTGAGAATCTCGGCATCAACGGAATTTATTTCACGCCAATCTTCCATGCCTACTCCAATCATAAATACGATACAATTGATTACCGGAGTATCGATCCGCAATTTGGAACGAAGGAAACATTGAAAACACTAATAACCGAATGCCACAAACGGAATATCCGGGTCATGCTTGATGCCGTTTTTAACCATAGCGGCTACTACTTCCCCCCTTTTCAGGATTTACTCGAAAAAGGGGAGAAATCGAAATATAAGGATTGGTTCCACCCGCACAGCTTTCCTCTTAAGGGAGGGGAAAGACCCAATTATGAAACATTCGGTTTTTTTGAATCGATGCCAAAATTGAACACTGCGAATCCGGAGGTGAAAGAATATCTGCTCGAAGTCTCGGCTTATTGGATTAAGGAGTTCGATATAGACGCCTGGAGGCTCGATGTGGCAAATGAAGTCGATCAGCCATTCTGGCGTGAATTTCGAACAACGGTTAAAAATATAAAGCCTGACGTTTATATTCTTGGGGAAATTTGGCATGACTCGATGCCATGGCTTCGCGGCGATCAGTTCGATGCTGTCATGAATTACCCGTTTACCAACCAAGTTTTTCGCTTGGTCGCTTCACAAACCATCAATGCACGCGAGTTCACGGAAGAAATGACAGCCATCTATCACAGTTATCCTACCAATGTTTTTGACGTGACATTCAATCTTCTTGGAAGCCATGATACACCGCGGATTTTCACGGATTGCGAGGAAGATCTAGCTCGTGCCAAGCTCATCCACGCAATTCTCTTGACATTCAATGGCAGCCCTTGTATATACTATGGAGATGAAATCGGCTTAACCGGAGGCATGGATCCAGGGTGCCGAAAATGCATGGTCTGGGAAGAAGAAAAACAAAATACCGAGCTTTTCAATGAAATTAAGACATTGATTCTCTTGCGAAAAGAAGAAAGATTACTTGCCAATGATGGAAAGTTCAAATTCCTTGATACAGCCGGTAACGAAAATATCGTGGCCTACCAAAAGTATAATGGGGAACGTTCTGTCGTGATCCTCATTAATCCGACGGATGTCCAGCAATCCTTTACCCTTCCTTTTGATTTGAAAGGACGTACACTAACCGATTTAAGAACAAAAGAAACCACACAGGAAGGTAAATTTGAATTGGGTGGTTATCAATATAAAATTCTCTCATTCAATTATTGAGGCAATGAAAACGGGGCAAATGAAAATCATCCGCCCCGTTTTTTTCAATCGATTATTTGGATATCATATTCTTTGAACCATACATGGGTTTGTGCCAAGTGAGCGAGCAACTGTGGTCCTGACATCAATTGCCCGAACCACGGCACTTTAAAAGCGGCACCCTTGGAATCTACTATATCGGTTAGCTTCTTTTTATCGAAAAACTCGTGCAGGACCGAGTTTTTATCCGTAAGTAAGTCTTGCAACCACGCCTGCACACGGTCTGTATATAAAGGGTTGTGGGTTTTTGGATATGGACTTTTTTTACGATACAATACCTCATCAGGTAACAGCCCCTCCAACGCTTTCCTTAGAATACCCTTTTCACGGTTGCCTTCCATTTTCATTTCCCAAGGAATGTTCCATGCATATTCAACAAGGCGATGGTCGGCAAATGGCACGCGCACCTCTAAACTTGCACCCATACTCATCCGGTCCTTCCGGTCAAGGAGCGTCGTCATGAACCATAATAAGTTCATATAGAAAAGCTCTCTCCGTTTTGCTGCCACACCGCTTTCCCCTTCCAATTTAGGCGTTTCGGCAAGGGTGGTCAAATAAGCTTCCTGCGCATATTCCTCCAGCTTCAATTTCTCACGCCATTCCGTTTTTAATAAAGATGCCCGATCCCCGGTCGATCTCATCCATGGAAAACCAGCACGATTCAAATCATCCTCACGATGAAACCAAGGATAACCTCCAAAAATTTCGTCCGCACATTCGCCGGATAGGCCTACGACAAAATCCCGCTTGATTTCCTTACAAAACCAAAGTAAAGAAGAATCGACATCCGCCATGCCCGGGAGGTCCTTTACAAGGACAGCTTCCGTTAAATAATCCGTCAACTGCTCTTGAGTGATGATCGATGAATGGTGAACCGTGTTAAAGGTATCCGACATCTTTTTAATCCAATACCCATCAGAGTTAGGCTGAAAATCATTTGCCTTAAAATAGCGCTCATTATCTTCATAATCAATGGAATACGTATGAAGCTGGCCTTTTCCTTCTTTTTGATAGGCGTTAGCCGCAATGGCTGTTATCGCGCTTGAGTCAAGCCCTCCCGATAAGAAGGTACAAAGAGGAACATCTGATACAAGTTGCCGTGTGACTGCATCTTCGACAAGGAAGCGAACCTTATCGGCCGTCTCATCAAGAGTATCCCGATGTTCTTCGCTTTTCACATTCCAATATCTCCAAATCCGGAGGCCTTTCCTTGATAAGGTAAGCGCATGGGCAGGCCTTAATTCCTGGATATTATGAAATACGCCTGAGCCTGGCTTTCGGGACGGACCAACACCAAAAACTTCTGACAACCCTTCGCGGTCAATCTCCGTTTTAACATCCGGATGGGCCAGGATGGCCTTAAGCTCCGATCCGAAAATGAACCCGCCATCCCTTTCCGCGTAAAAGAATGGTTTTACCCCCATGCGATCTCTTCCAACGAATAATTTCTGTTCCTTTTCATCCCAAATCGCAAATGCAAAAATCCCATTGAACAAGTCAATGCATTTTTCTTTCCATTCCATATAAGAAGTTAGTAAAACTTCTGTATCAGAATGACCGTTAAAGGAATATCCTTTTAATAATAGCTGTTTACGAATATCCTCGGTGTTATATAGCTCACCATTATAACAAAGTGTATATCTGCCGTTTTCGTGATTTTTCGTCATCGGCTGTTTTCCGCCTTCCGCATCGACAACCGTTAACCGTTTATGACCAAAGGCAGCATGGGCTTCGCTCCAAACATTTTCTTCGTCTGGCCCCCGCTTTGCCAACGTTTTTGTCATGTTTTCCACTGTTTTCGTTTTTGTCCGTAAATCTTTTTGAAAATGCACCCAGCCTGTTATCCCACACATTTTACACTTCATCCTTTCTATCCGGACCAACAAAAATATATTGGCTCCCTGTCTTAAAAAAGATTTACAGTCCCTAAGTATCGATCAGCAATTCCGTAGGACTACCCTGCCCACATCGCCCGGCGTTGTTAATGAATTGTTGAGCAAAGCATCCCTTGTTTAAACATAGCCTATGCAAAGACGGAAAGATGGTTATTTGTCCATAATATTTTAAAATATACAGTTATATTTTCATTGGATTTTGACTAAAAAGTAGGTGAGGATTCCACTATTGGAGGTATATGTATGAGTCAGCAACAACGAATCAAGTTAATGAACAGGCAAACAAGAGCTTTTACCGAAGGAACAGTGGAAAATATCAATCAACAATGGATTTTTTTCGATGATGAAACAGATGAGGCCTGCTCCATTGAAGACCACGTTGATAGCATCATTGAAGTGTACAGGGGTGGGCGCTGGCAGCAAGGAGTAGTTGAAGAAGAGGGGAAAATCCTGCTTCACCGGGAAATCACCTTCTTAAGGGAAAATGAGCCCATTCGGATACGCAAAAAACTGCTCTACTCTTTTGAACGTTTATTGGAAGAATTGAACGATGATTCCTTTTTCCAATTTGTAACGACATTGAATTCACTTGATTTTTCTATTTATGATTGTATATATAGTTATAACCAGCTCACCTTTTTAAGGGCCGTCCCTAACCAGTCCGGCGTTAATTTCTTCACCTTTGATAACGAGAGCCAAATATGCCTCGTCCAACACCACTTTTCTTATGGGAAAAAGGATCACGATCGTTTTGAATTCACCCTGAACACTGGAAAAAGGATCGTCATTGAGAAAGTGAATTCACAATAATGGGTAAAAGAAAACGGGTAAATGAGATATCCTCATTTACCCGTTTTCAATTCTGCATTAAAAAAAGTCCATTCCTTGTGGCAGCGAAAGCCCTAAATAAAGGACGAATACAAACGCTACGATGAACAATATCCACATGGCACTTGTGCTTTTCCCTTTTTTCGTACGGACCAGCACCATCTCCATCGCCGCAATCACGATGATTCCAACAATCATTTTTACTGCGTAAGCACCAAAATCAGTGATCAGCATACCGCCAGTCAGGAAAATCAATAGATAGAACAACCGTGTTATCATATGTAGCATTTTCGCTTTCGGATTTCCACCTTTAAGCATCGAATATGTGACAAAGAAAAGAATGATTCCGATAACCCAAGCCGTAATATGCATATGTGTAGTCATTGTTTTGCCCCCTCGTTCAGTTTCCATTTCATCATATCATAGGCTTTTACAAAAAAACAAAACTAAGGATCTACCTGAATGGGTAAAAACCAACAATTTAATGAACATTATTTACTTATATTCTTAATAGGTCCCTATCTGCGCATAACCGGCTTTTTACCATATGTAACCAAACGCCATATATATTCAACCGGTCCGTATTTAAACAGCCCCATCCACATTAAGGAAAGCAGAATTTGCAGGCAAAACAGGGCTATTAAGAAAACAAATCCTGTCGTATAAGAGACGGATCCATATAAACCAAGTCCATATGAATAAAAAATGGCCGTACTTACCATCGATTGGAACAAGTAATTGCTCATCGACATCCTTCCGATATACGAAAGCGGGTGTAAGAGGCGGAAAGCCCCTGCCTGTTCCGCCAAAAGCGCAATTGCCGTGATATAAAAAATCGTAAGTAATGGTCCTCCCAAATAATCTTGCACGAATATCGTACCAAAATGGTAAACCGTCACATATGGCAGAATCTTAATTGACATGCCCAATAGCAAGCTTACAATCGAAATCATTTTCAATTGTCGTTTATATTGGGTTGGATTTTGGAGAATTCCTAGTTTTGCAACGCCTGCACCAATTAAAAAAAACGGAAAAATCGATAAAAAAAGGATAATGGCATTATAAGGGTTGTTCACCATATACCAATCCAGTGCCCTTTGACTCATTATCTCCGTAAATGTACCAGTTTGATAAACTTCCAAAGACTGTTTCATCATCGCCGAATCAGTCGTTATTGCCATCCCTTCCCTATCAAAAATGCCCAATATAAGAAATAGTGAACCCAATATCGCAAAAGGCAGGACATAACAAACAGAGCCTAGCAGAATTAAATTCCTGCCCTTCATTTTATAAAAAAATAAAAAGGCAAACCCAAATACAGCATAATTAATGAGGATGTCCCCATGCCAAATGAAAAAGGCATGAATGCACCCAAGTATCAGCAGGAAACTTAGCCTTTTCATATATAGTAAAGGAAATGAAATGCCCTTTTCTTCAGTCCTTACAGCTAGTATGATTGCCCCGAAACCGAACAGAAAGGCGAATAACGGATAAAAGCTGGCCTGTGCGACAATATCACTGAATCTGTACAAAATCCTGTCCCATCCCCCTGACCACCGCTCTTCACCATCTATGTACAAGAGCGGAGAGTGGAAAGAAGGCATATTCACTAAAAAAATACCTAAAATGGCTAATCCACGTAAAACATCGATGCTTACGATCCGTTTATTTTCCTGCAATGGCACCATTGTGCCCTTCATAGGGTACCCCCCCTTTCATCCATAGGGATTTAACATCTTTTCTATAACTCCATTGCACTATCTTTAACTTTCGTGACCGCTTTTTGCTTTTTTATCAGTATGACAAACAAGCTGCCCAATAAGCAAAAGATTCCTGCAAGGAAGAATGCCCATGTATAGGAATTGAATATTTTGAAGATAAGCCCTCCACCGTACGCCGCCACAGCTGCCCCCACCTGATGGGCCGCGAATATCCAGCCGTATACAATCCCGCTTTTCTCCATGCCAAAGACTTGCCTTGAAATACTTATGGTCGGAGGAACGGTGGCGATCCAATCCAAGCCATAAAAAACGGAGAAGATGATCAATAGACCGATTGAGCCCTCATTTAACGCAAAAGGAAGTAAAACCAGGGAAGCACCCCTTAGAGCATAATACCAAAACAACAGCCAACGGTTATCAAAGCGATCTGATAACCACCCGGATACAGTCGTACCAATCAAATCAAAAATTCCCATGAAAGATAGCAGTGATGCTGCCGTAACAACAGGTAAACCAAAACTAATGCAGTAAGAAATGAAATGTGTGCCGATCAACCCGCTCGTTGAAAGTCCGCATATAAAAAAGCTCCCTGCCAATAACCAGAATTCCTTCACTCTCACTGCTTCAATCAATGACTGAAAAGCCATGGCGATGGGGTTCTTCTTTTGGACTATAACTGCCTCCTGACTTTCCTCTTCTAATCCATATGGAAGAGTGCCAACTTCCATCGGACTGTTTTTCATGAATAAAAGGATGATTGCCAGCATGATCAAGCTAAGGATCAATATTAATCCGATCGCCCATCTCCATGAATAATTCTCAATGATGATGGCTAAAACCGGAAGTAAAATGAGCTGGCCTGTGGCTGTACTTGCCGTCAGTATCCCGACCGCCAGCCCCCGCCTCTTCTCGAACCAACGATTTGCCACATATGGGCTCAAGACCGTTAAAAACACTCCAGAACCCAATCCAATGATGATTCCCCAAATTAAAATGAGCTGCCACTCATGCTCCATGAAAAAAGTGAGGAAAATCCCTGCCAATAAAGTGGACATGGCCAATACCATCATTTTCTTCAATCCAAGCACTTCAATTAGAGCGGCCATGAATGGACCCGATAATCCATAAAGAAAAAGACTTATGGCGAAGGCTAAAGAAATGACGGACCGGTCCCACCCGAACTCACTTTCAAATGGTACGATGAATACTCCCGATGATGACCTAACGATTCCCGCTACAATAATCGAGAAGAAGGTTATGATTAAAATAACCCAGCTATAATGAATACGTTTCAATGCTCTCTCCCCCACAATCCAAAACTCATAAAATCAACATGATGAAAAATAAAAATCGAAATAATTTGAAATATTTTATAATAGTAACACTTTATCGTTAAACAGGAAGCTTTTTATCGAAACAAATTCCAATTCCAGTGCTCCTAAAATGACCGTCCTTATCCAACAATGGCATGCGTTACTTTTCCTGGCTTAATATGAAACCGAAATTTAAAGGGGAACAGAAAAAACGCTGATCATTTCTGAACAGCGTTAGCGAGCTTCAATTAACGAATCTGCCAATTTTCCCCTTAGATTCCCAGTAATCATTACGGAGATGGATTTTTTGTATTTTCCCTGATGCCGTTTTTGGGAGTTCATCGACGAACGACACACTGGTAACTGATTTGAAATGAGCTAGTTTTTCTCGTGTAAAGGTCCTTATATCATCCTCCGTTAATTTCACGCCCGTTTTTGGCACAATGAAGGCATGCGGCGTCTCTCCCCACTTTTCATGCGGAACGGCAATGACTGCCGCCTCTAGAATGTCAGGATGTTCGTAGAGTATTCCTTCCACTTCTATCGAAGAGATATTTTCTCCGCCACTAATGATGATATCCTTTTTGCGGTCAACGATATCAACATTGCCATTTTCATCGATTGTGGCCATATCCCCTGTATGCAGCCATCCATTTATCAGTGTCTGTCTTGTCGCTTCTTCATTTTTCCAATAACCTAACATCACTCCATGACTGCGGACGATGAGCTCCCCGATATCCACGCCATCATGGGCCACTTCCTCACCATTGTCATGAATGACCTTTACCTCACTGCCTATGATGGGATATCCGGCTTTCGCCTTCATTCTGTATTTTTCTTTTTCCGAAAGATCATCGAATTCAGAACGAATCAGCGATATCAGACTAACCGGTGTTGATTCAGTCATTCCGTAAATTTGAATGAATTCCCAGCCTAACTCTTTTTCCACCCTTGTAACGAATGCAGGAGGCGGTGCGGAACCCGCAACGACGATCCGGATATCCTGCTCGATATTCGGAACATTCCGTTCATAATATTGAAACAGGGAATTTAGAACAGTTGGTGCCATATGCATTATGGAAACCTTATGTTTTTGCAATGCATCAAATATCATTTCAGGGCTGGTTTTCCTCAAACAAACTTGAGTGGCACCATTTGCCGTATAATAAAATGGGGCACCCCACCCATTCACATGGAACATCGGAAGTACATGCAAATATGTATCGCGGTCATTGACCCTGAAATGATGCATCGCACCCAGGGCATGTAAATAGTTATTGCGATGAGTCAGCATCACCCCTTTGGGATTTCCTGTGGTCCCGCTAGTATAAAGGAGACTCGAAACATCATTTTCATCCACGGACTCCCGGTTGAAGCACTTGTTATCATAACGTTCCAGCCAATGGTTGTAATCGGTTTCATTTATCTCTTCATTTTTATAATGAACGATTATGTGCTCCACCGATTCAAGTTCATCCTTGACAGGGGAAATTAGATGATACAATTCTTGATCTACGAAAAGGACCTTTGACTCGCTATGGTTCAAAATGAATACATAATCGGCAGGCTTCAAACGGATATTCAATGGAACGATTACTGCCCCAAGCTGAAAGACCCCATAAAAGCCTTCAAGCATTTCAATTGAGTTAGGCGCCAAATATGCCACCTTATCACCCTTTTTGACTCCAAGGTCCCTTAAACCATTCGAAAGCTGGTTTACACGGCCGTTCAACTCTAAGTAGGATAAAACCTTGTCATCTCCAATGATGGCTTTCTTATCGCCATATAGTAAGGCTGCTCGATCTAAGAAATGCGATAATACTAATGGTACATTCATTTCCTCACCCCTTGTTTTATTTAAAAATTCCGAATTAATAAACATTTTACCATATCTGTTCCCGTTCATCCAATGACATCCCCACCTGTTATACAACAATAAATTGATAGGCAGATGAATCACATCAATCTTGAGTTTACATACAATACATTGATACTCCCTTCAGTGTAGGCTCATCGCCTAAGATTTAAGGGGAAAACCAGAATAAAAAAAGGGTGATTTTCTTGCCGGCCATCGTAGGAATCGTTCAAGTCATCAATGCCAGTAACAGTGGAATTGTCCATATTGGTGACGTCTTTAAAATTAGTCCATATTCCATTGCGAAAACTTTTTCGGGTGCTGGCTCGTTTAATACAGGTGAATCCATATCACTATATAATGCCTATAGCACCACAAATACAAATGATACAGATGGTATTGATCAGCCACTGGTCTTAAATCTCTAATGTTTTTAAGAAAGGAGTCAGCATGATCTTCAATATTCACCAGACCATACAAATCAATATGATAAAAATTCAAAGCATCGCCAATTCATCCGTTTTTCAAATAGGAAGTGCCGGGGTGATTAAACCATATTCCACATTAGCCAATACCGGTGGATTCACTGAGCCTGCTCCCGGAGTTGCAGCTGATGTAACCCCAATATCCAGTTTCGTCCCATTTAATCGTCCTAATTCATAGGCATTCACCTACCTTCAACTTTTTCATATACTGTCTTATATAAAATTAACTTTTTTTGAAGGTGAGGTGTTGAATCGTGAATCAGGATCTATATTCGTACTCCATACAAATGCAGTGTTTTCTTGAAGCCCAGGATAAACGGATCATGAAACTTGAACACGAACTCAAACGCCTGACAGATGAACTTGCCGAACTAAAAAACAAACCGCCAATCCATGTAGATAAAATTGAATATAAATTCGATCAGTTAAAGGTCGAATCTTTAGATGGAACGTTGAATATCGGTTTAAATCCCAATGATCTAAACAACATTGATGAATTTGCCGTTAACAACCAACCCGTTCCACCTGCACCGAACCTATTTCCAGGCAGAGAAATCGTTGTCCAAGAAATTCACAACGATATACTTTCAGACTTGGAAAATATGATCCACGATGTGGAAGACCAGGTAAAAGTATCATTGGAACCCTCTTATCATGACTTCATTAAGCAGGACGTCGAACGCCAGCTTCATCAACGAATCAATATGTATTTCGATAATCTTAATTATGCGGAACGTGCACCGGAGCAACGGGATAATATCAAGGAAAAAATCAGGGAAAAGGTAAAATCCGATATTCAAGCTGCATTATTTCAATTCATTACCCATTCACAAGCCGAGACAGGAGGAAATCCAAATGGAGTTTAATGTAATCAATCACCAGCTTTGCGTAGGTGAAATTAAAGTTATCGGTGTAGCAAGCTCTGCTTTATTTCTAATAGGGGATGTGCAAACGGTCCAACTATCTTCCGCATTCGATACACCTCCGGAATCCCTTATCATCGGACCAGTCGTCCCATTTGCTCCAAAAGGATAAAAGAGATGTTTTCAAGAATGTCCAAAGTAAAGTCTATATCTACCCAGACAATTCTTTTTTGCTCCACCATGCAGATTGGAGACTGTTCTTATATTGACGGAAAATCATTTGCCTTGGCAGACCAGAAGAAAAGCGAAACTTTCGATTCAGTGGATGTTTACTTCGAAGACTATGACATTTTTAAAAAACCAATTTATATCCCTAGATTGAATGAACCCGTCATATCAAGATTTTCAAATCCGAATCCCTTTATTCGTGTTGGCAACGTCCACATAATCGGGATATCATCTTCATCTGTTGTCGGTGTGGGGAATGTCGGTCATATACGTATGGAATCCAGAGTGAAACACATTCGGGAGATTTCTAAAAAACCCGAAGAGACACCAATTGGGGATTCAACCACCACCGCTTAAATTTTAAAAGGAGGGAATTCATATGCCAGCTATTGTCGGTCCAGTCCAAATATTCAATATCGCGGAAGGAAACCTGCTATTCGGGGATGCAGCCGTCATTTCGCCAAAATCTTCGAGCAAAACTGTCACCGGATCTGGTTCATCTAACACAGCTGCCATCGTTTTTACGGCCAATGGCCTGAATGGTAGTAATGTCCTTGATGTCAATGGGGTCGACCAGCCCATTACAGGGAATAATTAGTCTAAGAAAAAGCCTCCCCTTTCCAGGGAGGCTTTTAAATTCGGCCTATTTTTCTAACATGTTAAATACTTGCTCGACATCTTTGTCTCCCCTGCCTGATAAATTGACGATCAGTATATCATCTCTTGTTAACTCTTTTGCGAGCTTCATGGCGTGGCCTAGAGCATGTGAACTTTCGAGAGCTGGAATGATTCCCTCTGCTTTGGATACTACCTGAAAAGCCTCAAGAGCTTCTTCCCCTTTAACCGTTACATACTCCGCCCGTCCGCTATCTTTCAAAAAACTGTGCTCGGGTCCTACACTTGGGTAATCCAATCCGGCTGCTATGGAAAATGTCGGTTTTGGTTCCCCTTGTTCGTCCACTAACGTCAAACTTTTGAATCCGTGCAATACTGCCGGGACACCTTGCGAAATACTTGGTGCTTCACTTGGCTCTACACCAATTAAACGGACATTTTCTTCATCGATATAATGAGCAAAAGCACCAATTGCATTACTTCCCCCTCCTGCACAAGCAATGATGGCAGTTGGCAGCTTTCCTTCCTTTTCAAGGATCTGGCGCTTTGATTCTTCACTTATGATTGATTGAAAATGCTTAACGATCGTTGGATATGGATGTGGTCCCACTGCTGAACCAAGCAAGTAAAAAGTATTCTCATAGTTTTGCACCAAATCATTCAATGCCTCATCAACGGCATCCTTCAATCGTCCCTGTCCCTTTTCGACCGCTACGACCTTTGCCCCCAACAATTCCATCCGAAAAACATTCAATGCCTGCCTCTCCGTATCCAGCTTACCCATATAGATCACACACTCCATGCCAAACATCGCACATGCAGTAGCAGTAGCCACACCATGCTGCCCAGCGCCCGTTTCTGCGATGATTCGTTTAGCACCCATCCGTTTAGCAAGCAGGATCTGTCCAATCGCATTATTAATTTTGTGAGCACCTGTATGATTCAGATCCTCACGCTTCAAATATATTTTTGCCCCGCCAACCTTTTTCGTTAAATTCTTTGCAAGTGTTAACGGGTTTTCACGTCCGACATATTCTTTCAGATAATATTGAAACTCTTCAATGAATTCCGGGTCATCCTTATATTTCAGGAATTCCGTTTCCAAAGTATCCATAACTTCCTGAAGCTCACCCGGTACGAAGCTTCCACCGAACTCACCAAAGTATCCCTTGCTCTTGATCTCACTCGTCATACTCATCTCTACTCCTTTAAAAAGGTTTTTTCTCCACTAGTATATAGTAAGCATTTATGCCTTTTCAAACTATTCTGTTTATTCAACCAAAAAGAAGCGTCCCACATCAATGGGACACTCCTTCTCTTTATACTTCCAATATATGCGAGCCATCAAAGAAAAACAAGTAACGGCCGGTTACCTTCTTATTCATTATCCCTTCAACAGCCCGCGTATAAAGCTGAAGCTGCATCCGGTATCTATCGGCAAGAATCTCTTTAGCCCCTTCATACCCGCTAGCAAAACGGCCGGTAATGGTATCCGTTTTATAATCGAGGAGCACAAGACCTTGTTCATCCTCAAAGATACAATCAATCACACCTTGAATAAGGATCTCCTCATCTCCAGCTGCCCAATCGCTGTAAGCTTCCTTTGCAGGCAACGACATCGTAAATGGCACTTCACGGCGAATGTTCCCGGCCCTCTGCATTCTTTGCCCGATTTCAGTGTCAAAGAAATCGACGATCGTCTCAGGGTCCACAGCTTCTTTCTGTTCCTCCGTCAACAACTCACGTTGAATCAAATCAACGATCAGTTCCTGAATCGAATGAATGGTAATCTCTTTAGATAGATCGATATGCTGCATGACTAAATGTGTAATCGTACCCCTTTCAGCAGGAGTCAGTGACTTTTCTTGCATGAAAGTCGGCCGCTTCGTGATAGGTCGTTTAAATTTACGCAACAACTCTGTGGAGCTTTGCTCGTCCTTGAGTTCATATTGCCTTTTTAGTTCTGAAACGGATTGCTTGGAACGATACACCGTTGCATCATGTCCGGGGTACTCCCATTCCAGCTGTTCCTTGATATCATCATAAAACTCGGAAGTAATACCGACCTTCTCCGATTTCTGGACATGATCAAGCATTTGCTCTTGAACCAGTGCCTCTTCCTCATCCAGAACAGCAAGCTCTTCACTTGGAATGACGGAAATGGACCAATTCGATGGATGCGACTCCATTTCCAAGCCAAGACCAGCACCACCAAGAGAATCCCGATGCCGGACAAGGGATGGACCAATCCAATCAAGATAACTTTTTGCACCTGCCCGGACATAGTCCTTCAAAAGCCACTCTCCATGTGCCGCATTGCTTTCCCAGTTCTGCTGCGTTTTTTCAGCATCATTGATACTGGCAATCAAATATAGCTTTTCCTTAGCCCTTGTAAGCGCCACGTAGAGGACACGCATCTCCTCGGCAATTAATTCAAGCTGCTTTTTTTTCTTGAAAGCCAATTGAGGGAGGGATGGAAAAGTGATCCGTAATTCGGAATTCACATACTTTGCCGCAAAGCCATAATCCTTATCCAGTAAATAGGACTTTCGTAAATCCATCATATTGAATTGCTTGGAAAGGCCGGCAATGAACACAATCGGGAACTCAAGCCCCTTTGAGGAGTGAATCGTCATCAGCCGGACCACATCTTCCTGTTCCCCTAAAGCCCGAGCTGCGCCTAAATCATCCCCACGCTCTTGCATCCTTTCTATAAATCGCAAGAAACGGAACAGACCGCGGAAAGAACTTGCTTCATATTGCCTCGCCCTGTCATACAGCGCTCTTAAATTGGCCTGACGCTGTTTGCCACCCGGCATCCCACCTGCAAAATCATAAAACTGCGTTTCGCGGTATAGTAGCCAAATCAAATCCGATAGTGCTTCCTGCCTGGCAAGCTTCCTCCACTTCACGAGTTTTTTATAAAAAGCAGAGGCTTTTTCATAAAGCCCCGGATGTTCTTCCGGGTCACTCTTCCTGTAAAAATCAGCTAGCGCTTCGTAATAACTTCCTGTATGGATTAAACGCACCTGTGACATCTCTTCTTCATCCAGCCCGACGATAGGTGAACGGAGAACGGATGCCAATGGGATATCCTGTTGCGGGTTATCTATCACCTTCAATAAGGAAATCATGATGGCCACTTCGGTCGCTTCAAAATACCCTGTCGATAAATTGGCATATACCGGAATGCCCTGCTTCTTAAATTCCTCCATGATTTGCGGTGCCCATGGCATCGAACGAAGAAGAATGACCATGTCACGATAAGTGGCAGATCGGTACTTTTTGGTTTTCGTATCATATATCCGATGCTTTTCGCTTATAGCTTTTTTGATGAGCTTGGCCATCTGCCTTGCTTCAAGTTGTGCTTTTTCAAGCTCCTCGGCTTCAAACCCGCCATCCGATCCTTCCGTTTCCAAATGAGCTTCCGGATCGGCTGTTCCATCGATTAAATGAAGTTCAATCGGATTTGGATCTTCTTCGGGATATGGAGCACCTTTTTTCAATTGGGCATCTTCATCATAATCAATCTCACCGACTGTAATGCCCATCAACTGTTGAAACAGAAAATTAGTCCCATCGAGAACTTCCTTACGGCTCCGGAAATTGCGGTTTAAATCAATTTTCAGTCCGGAATCGACACCATCATGGGTAAAACGTTTGTATTTTCCAAGGAAGAGATTCGGTTCCGCAAGCCTGAACCGGTAAATGGACTGCTTGACATCGCCTACCATGAAAAGATTCCCATTATATTCGCCATCAGCCGTCACCAGCTTTAAGATGGATTCCTGGACAAGGTTCGTATCCTGATACTCATCTACGAGTACCTCTTTGAACTGGTTCCTGTATTCTACGGCTGCGGCTGAAGGTTTTCGTTCACCATCCACAGTTTCCCCTGTCAAAATTTGAAGACAATAATGTTCCAAATCGGCGAAATCCACCAAGTTCTTTTCTGCTTTTGCAGCAAAAAATCGATCGTCAAACTGTTTAACAAGCATTACAAGTGTATCGACATAGCCCTTTAGCTCCCTGATATCCCGCAGATAGCTTTCCGGTTTACGGGAAAATAACTCTTCCTGTAACGATTTGATGATCTTCTTCGCCTTATCACGATACTTGGTAGCCTCATCCGTAACTTCTTTGATGAAATCTCCACCAGTAAGGCGTTTTGCCGTACCAAATTTCACATTTTGGATTTCTTCATAAAGAGCGTTCCAGGATTGGTCCTTCACTTCCGAAAGTTTAGCAACCAGGGCTAGATCAGCTATATAGTTTTCAGCCCTTGGTGCCGGTCCCCCAGGGATTTTTGTCAACGCAAGCGAGCGTTCCAATAAGTCCCTGGAAGTGGCCAATTGCAAGCCAATATCGAACTTCAATGAATCGATAAACGAAAGGTCGTCAATCCCATCATCATCTGCCAACTCATACATGCTAGCAGCACCATCGAGCCAGCGTGCCGGATCTGGATTCGATTGCGAAAAATCATGCAGCGATCGAACGATATTCTGAAGCGCATCATCGTTTCGATCGCTTGTGAAGGCATCAACCAAATTAAAGAACTCTTCATTATCACTTTGGCCATACTGCTCCTCGAAAAGCTCTTCCATCACTTCATCACGGAGCAGCTGTATCTCAGTAGAATCTGCAATCCGGAAGCCCGGGTCGATATCCGTCAGATAATAATACTTCCTGATCACCTCTAAACAAAAGGAATGAAGTGTGGAAATCGAAGCACGATTAATCAAGCTCAACTGCTTACGCAAATGCTGTGAATGCGGATTATCATTGATCGCTTTTTCCAATGCCTCACTTACCCGATGGCGCATTTCGGCAGCCGAGGCATTGGTGAATGTAACGACGAGCAGTTCATCAACATCGATTGGATCTTCTTCGGAAATGACTTTTTGAATAATCCGATTGACCAGCACCGCTGTTTTCCCTGAACCTGCTGCGGCTGCAACCAGAATGTCCTGATCTTTAGCCCATATCGCCTTCCATTGATCTTGCGTCCAAGTCACATCTCCTGGCAGAGCAGGAATTTTCGTTTTACTCATCGTTCTCTCCCTCCCCCCTTAATAGCTCAAGAACGTCATTTTGTTTCTTCTGTGCCAAATTCCTGAATTGGTTTTCCTCCAGTGACTGGTCGAATTGGCAAACAGATTTAAAGGAACAGAAGGTACACGGTGTTTTTTCCTTTAATTTATATGGCGTTATATCCACATCACCATCGACCATTCGATCACCAGCTTCCTGATAAATACGGCGCACATGATGATTCAGAAGCGAAAACTCTTCCCTGCTGGCAACTTTGGAAGCCGCAAGGAGGGATCCGTCCTTTTTAAATCCAGCTGGAATGATATCCGACTTACCCGAATTTTCAATATCAAGCGAGGTATCCATCATCTGAATGACATTTGAATGATCTAGTACAAGTCCATTCATTTTAAAACTTTTATAAATTTCTTCTTCAATTTTATCCAAACTGAGCATTCCCTTTGATTTGACAACGGGATTATGCACATGAAAATACAAAACGCCGGCTGGAATCGCTTCTTTTCCTATTAGCGACTTGGAATGGGTGACGACGATATCTAGGTATGTCAACATTTGCAGTGCGAGTCCATAATACACTTCACTCATGTTCAGTTCCTTTTCACTCGACTTATAATCGAGCACACGCAAATAGACACCCTCATCTTCTTCCGCTTTATCCACCCGGTCGATCCGCCCGATCAATTCCATCTTCGTACCGTTTTTCAACGTGAAAGAAAGTGGGGGAAGCTCGCCATTTTTTCCGAATCCAAGTTCTAATCCGACTGGGGCAAAACCGCTCACCTTTGCATGTTCACTTAATACGATAGAGGCCCGTCCAATCACATGTTCCAGTTTCCTGCGTAGATAGTGATGGCGGTTCGTACTTAACAAAATCTGATTTTGGAGTTTAGGAGCAAGTCTCTCCACAGCAATTCTGGCAAGCTCCAAGCATTGTTCCGGGGTCAATGCAGACCAAGGAATATCATGTTCTTTTAAATAATCGGAAATCATTTTCAACGCGCCATGGAACATCTCGCCTATATCCGGAGCATCCAAACGGAAAATTTGCCGTTCCCGCAATTTCAAGCCATGAGCGGCATAATGGGAAAACGGGCAGCTATTGAACATTTCCATCCGGGATACACTTGTAAGAATGCTCTCACCGTATAATTGCTTACTTGTTTCTCCAGATAATTTCTTTGTTCTATTTTGATAAAAAAGGCTCGATAAAACCTTAGTTGCTGAGGGACCGGCCGTTTCATCATCCATAATGGCATTATATACATCCCACCACAGTGAATGGATTGGATAGTTCCTTTTTTTCAGCTGCAATTGGGCAGCCAGGTACGATAGGGCCACATCATGATTTGCAGCATATTTCACCTGTTCCTCAGCAGGGAGATCGGACGGATCGTTCATATAATACACATCGGACACGTTGGGCAATACGTCCCTTACCCGTTTCAAATAGGATGAGGGTAAAAGTGCCTTCCCTTCCTCATCGGCAAGCGGATATGATAAACAAAGGGTCTCGGCAGGCGTAGTAAATGCTTTGTACGCTGTAAACTCCTCATCAAGCAGGCGCACTTTTGAACTTGGGGCAACATCAAGTCCACCAGCCAGCAGCACCTCACGATCACTATCTGAAAATATCCCATCAGATACAGCTTTTCCTGGCAAAACCCCTTCGTTCAGGCCGATAACAAAAGCTGTCTTCACATCATCCAGGCGTGATAAATCTAGATTGGCAACCAATACTTGGTCAATTGCCGGAGGTACCAAAGAAAATTCCAGAGACTCCAGACCAGCTTCAATGATAACTGCAAACTGTTTCAGGGAAAGCTCTTCCCCGCTCAGCAGTTCAACGAATTGGTCCAATAGGTCGACAACTGCATTCCATGTTTGCTCATGCTCTCTTGCCGATACCAGATCACCTGCTTCTTCTGCCTCTTGTTTCAGCTTTTCCAATTTTTCCGGTACATGCAATTCTTCCAGGTATAGATAAAGGGCTTCACACAATTCCCTGCCATTAACAGCCTTTTTAACACGTTTTGAGAGCTTCAAGATGGGCTCGGTAAATAATTGCTTCAGCTCATTCAACTCTTGCTCAAGCTGCATTTCCTTATCCGTTTGATTCCGGTCCTCTAGTTCCAGTCCGCGGAAGCGCCGGTAGGTCCAACGATCTTTGGACGTCCACCTGCTTCCTTTAATGCCACGGGCCAGCACATAGTTTTCCAGCTTATCTACCTGTTCGCGTATTCTATCATGGTTATTTTGCAGTGGAAATAGAAGCTCCGTCTTGATCGCACGAAATACCGGCTCATAACGCCAATAGCCATTGATGATCTCCAAAGTGGAACGAATCAGTTCAATCAGAGGATGATTCAGCATCGTCCGTTTGGAATCGACGAACAAGGGAATTTGATAATCCCGAAAAACAGTTTGTAAAATATCTGCGTACGCTTCTCCATTCCGGACTAAAATCGCAATATCACTGAAACGGTGCTGTTTCTGTCTGACCAGCGACAAGATGTCCCTGGCAACTCCTTCAATCTCGGCTCTGCGGTTAACTGCCTGGGCAATCGTTACATCAGGCGACTGCTCAAACGCTTTGGCAGGTCTAATGGCAAAATAAGTTTCCAGATGATTCAGTCCCGGGTTCTTTCCAAATCTTTCCGTCCCTTTTAAGATCCGATCTTCTGAAATCGGTATGCCATTCCTCAATCCAGCTTGATAAAGGTGATGATATAGATTTCCCGTTTGCCTGAACAACTGCAAATCATCCGGAGCATATTGTCTATAGGGCTGATCTAACGTCAGCGAGATCGTTACACTCCTGCACAACTTGATCATTTCTTCCACAATCAATAATTCCTGTGGAGTCAAACTATAAAAACCATCGATATATATATCCGCTTCCCTTATATAGGAAGAATCAGCCATTTTCTCGATCAGTAAAGTGAAGTAGTCCTCGGAATCCAAATATTTGTTAACCATTTCATCCTCAAATGCCTGATAGACCAATTCAAGATCATGCAGTTTATCCTGAATGCCGCTGCCGGCCTGTGAGGTTTCGGCCAAATAGTTTTGAATGTCATCAGGTTGGATGCAATACTGCTTGAACTCAGCCAGCATTAGCTCCATCTGCGCAATGAACCCCTGCTTATCAGCAGAACGACGAAACATCTTTAATTCTTCCTTTTTATCATCCATGATCTTCCGTATCAACATATTAACGCCAACGCTGTCCAAATGCAGCCGGCTCATCCCCCCGGTCTCCTGAAGAACGCGCCAAGCAAGCCTGCTAAAACTAAAAACCTGTGTCCGGATCATTCCGGCAAGGCCTGGTGTTTTAATTAATTTATATTCAGATAGAAACGTCATCTGATCAGGAACAAGGTAGATAATTGGATTTCCTTCGGGATCTTCTGCCAATTTGGAGCGAATTTCGTCCAATATATTCGAAGTTTTCCCTGCACCCGATCTTCCCAGTAAAAAACGGAGTGACATCTCTTTTTCCCCCTTACAACATAATATCTAGATCCATCATACCAGAAATACTTTAGTAACCATGACTAGGTTTCTGTTTCCAATTAGAATTACTTTCTATTATTTTAACGTTTCCCCTGAAAAAACACCAATCGTACGTTCGTGTTTTTCCCCAAAAGAAAAAGCCCACATAATTTTTGGGCTTCTACGATCATTCACCTGTAAATTTATAATTGAATTCTTTGACCGGCCAATATCGAACATCCACTTTACCGACAACATTTTCAACCGGTATATAACCAAAGTGACGGCTGTCAGCACTTTCAAGACGATTATCACCCATGACAAAAAGCTTGCCCTCGGGAACTTTGGTCACATCCGTCAATTCTTTTAATGTAAAATCACCCGTAAAATCCTGTCCCGGGAAACCTTCCTTGAATTTCTGAAGATAAGGCTCATCCACTTTCTTACCATTTACGTAAAGCCAATCATCTTTATAACGAATTTGGTCACCTGCAACCCCTATAACTCGCTTAACATAATCTTCTTGTGAGTTCGCATGAAAAACAATAATGTCAAAACGGTTGATATCATGAATATGGTAATTGATTTTATTCACGACAAGTTTATTTCCATCTTCTAGGGTCGGCTGCATCGACTTCCCTTCAACATCATAGCTTGAAAAGAGAAATGTACGGATCAAGATGTAAATAACAAAAGCTATCATCGCTGGTTTTATCCAATCGGATAAAGAATTCTTGTTTGTTTTTTCCATCTAGTTCAACCCCTACTGCATTTATATACTAATTTATTGTCCCTCTTCCCTCTTCATGCTTTTATTTAACCGGACTTCAAGTCTTTTCCCCACATACCATAGGATAAAGATGACAATCCCGATAATGATCGTACGCACAGGTTTATGAATTAAGGATACTAGATCGTAACCTACGAAGCTGATCGTAAAGATCATTACCGCTTTCCCTCCCACTACTGCAAGTCCATATTGCAAGGGACTGACTTTTGAAAGTCCTGCCACGATATTAACGATAGCCGAAGGTGTAAAAGGGAAGCAGAGCAATATGAACAAAGGTCCGAATCCATGGCTTTCCACCCAAACCATCAACCTCTGCACCTGTTTATGCTTTTGCAAAAATCGAAAAAATCTCATTTGACCATATCTTCTAATAATCCAAAAGATCAAATAAGAGCCCGCTACCGCTCCAATCCAAGAAAATAAAAAGCCCCACCAGAGACCAAAAGCCGTTGCGTTAGCTAGCACGAACACCACTAAAGGCAAAAAGGGCAAAAAAGCTTCCAGCATCGGCAGCAAGATCCCAGGAATTGGACCGAATGAGCGATATTGCTGAATAAGTGCAGATATATGATCAAGTGTAAACCACTCGCGTATAGTATCCAAATCCATAATTATCTCCCTCGACATGCTGCTATCAAAGCAGCATAAACTTATTAAAAACTGTTTATTTTAGATATATCACTTTCCCCTGAAATTGCAAGAATTATTACCCATATACCTTCATACTTTCCCTAACTCCGGAAAACATAATCTTGTTAACGAATATTTCTAGATTTATCAAAACCGCTTGCATATACACTGAAAATACATTAGGATAAAAAAACAGAACAAATGTTCTTTTTCCTGCATGGTATACATACTAATATTAAAAGCCGTGCTATTAGAAAGGAGCGGTCATGATGACCCGCATTCCAGAAGATGACCGTAATATGATTGAAAAAGCCATCTACCTCCCTATGGTTATAACAGTCTTAAACCGGGATCTCAAGGTCATCGAAATTAGTCCATTTAAATTAAAAAGGCCCTATTCGGAGCTAGTCGAACATATTTTAAAAGTGGTTCAAGACGAACTTGCCGAGGTAAGGCGATATTTGCGCAAGGAGAATATTAAGGTTAGTGAAATCAAACGCGATGAATCCTTCACGATGTATTGTTTTTTATATAAAGGATACGAGGAACATCATAATTATTTCAATCCCCGCCTGCGCAACAAAACCGAAGAGTTGTTATGTTCTTACTTTTTCGAAAAAAAACACCGTTCAAGGAATTAGCGGGTTACAGGCATCACCACTATATGTTTGTGAAATATGGGTGTTTGGAGCATTTCGGGAAGGATACAGATGCCCTTCGTTGTAAGTAACATTCACCTGTATGAATATTCCATAATCAAAATATAATTGGCTAGTACAAACATTAGCGCCATGAAATATCATTTTTCTATCAAGGCATAACTTATGTAATCAAAGTGCATATATCTTTAACATTTTAGTTTTGAGAACCTTTAAATCAAAGTTATTTACATGTTCCTTGGCAAAGGTAGGAGTGGTGTTTCCACCCTCATCAAACCAAGGACACTCCCATATTGATGAGAAAGTTAGGAAACAGTTATATTGAAAGAGGTGCTTGGACAAAATCAATGCTAAAGTAACCAATGTCATTACCTGCCGTGTATCTCATCACTCACGATTTGCACTGAACGATTTCTAAGGACACATTCCTTAACGAATAATAGGCCGGTCGGGCTCGTCTGTTCATAATTAGTCATTTTAATTACCTATACGCCTATTATAACCATTCGCCAACACTATCATTTTAGAGTCCGTATAACGTTTTTTGCAAAAGATTGTTAATTGCATATCCATACCTATATCTACTAGTAACGATCTCTTGATATAAAACATATAAATCAAAAAAGAACTTTCAGGAAAAAAATAAGAACCTTTCGCGAATAGTTTGTGAAATATTGAACAAAATTGTTGTTGCATCGTGGGTGTCTATATATTATGTATTAAGAAATAATCATCAACAAACTTATACCCCCATTGTTTAATCGTAAAAAAATTTCCCCAATCCCTTATTTCTCATAAAAACCATGCAATGTTTTATTTGCATGGTTTAATTTGTAGCCAAAAGGGTTTGTATCTAAATTTTAAAACAAAGTTGATTGGAACGAAAGCTGCGAGACTCCTGCGGGAAAAGCGTGTCCAAGGGAAACCCCACAGGCGAAAAGAGCGCCGAGGAGGCTCCCGGGACCGCCCGCTGAAAGCGAGTGCCTGGAGTGGAAATCAACATTTAAATTGTACAAACTAAAAAAGCAGTAGACAAACTCATCAACATTCTCTGTAATAA